>CAMHGK010000094.1 GCA_946184695.1 uncultured Bacteroidales bacterium
TATCAAGTGAAGGTGAAGGCTGAGTTCGAGAACGGACAAGGTCATAACATCATCTTCAAAGACTGGAACGGCGGCGCAGAACAGTCAGTCACTACCGCTACCACCGACACCGAAGCGGAATATACGTTCACCTACGCGTGGGACGCCGCACCTGCTTCACACACCTACGACGTCTATTTCGTCGGTGCTACCGACTGCCACCACACCAAGCCATACACCTCGCCTGCCGAGCCTAAGCTTTCGGCAACGCATACTCCATTGTTCGCCACCTGCGACGGCACTGACACCTACGCCCTTCGCTTAGACCTCACCTTCACCAATCAGAAGGGAACGAAATTCTACGCGAGTGTGGATGGCGGTACTGCACAAGAGATAGCCAACACACACATAGCCGCTCAGACCGAGCAGACCGACCTGAGCATCACCATACCTAACCTGCTTGCCGATGGCAAGTCGCACACCTATAGCGTATGGACCGACCACACTCAGGACTGCTCGCTGACCACCATACCATTCATAGCTCCTTATAAGCCTGTCATCAGCGACGTGAGCACCACCGTGCAGCCCTATGCCTGCGGTGACGGCAACTATCAGGTGAAGGTGGACGTAAGCTATTCCAACAACCAAGACAAAGACCTCTTCATCACCGACGATGACGGCCACACCAAACAGCTCACGGCATTAGACCCCGAGTATGCCGTTTCTGCAGGCATGGCGTCATGGACCTTCGACATGCCGTGGGAGTTCCCCGTTACCACTCACACCTTCAAGGCATACTTCTTAGGTGCTGAGGGTCCGAGCTCATGCAAAGAGTCGCAAAAAGACAGCTACACCGCTCCTGCCGAGCCTAAGATTAACAACGTCAAATACACCATCGTTTCCGCCACGGCATGCGATGTCAGCACCTACGATCTGACCGTCACCTTCGACTACTACAACCAAGACGGCACCCTCACGGTTGACGTGGACGGCGTAGCAGCAACGAGCATCACACCCGCCTTCGTTGCCAACAGCAACGACAAGCAGCCGACTACCGCCATCATCACAGGTCTGCCGGCAGACGGCGGTACAGGACACGTACTTACGGTGAAGACCGCCAGCGGCTTGCACAACTGCACGGCAACGACAACGCTTCTTGGCGTTCCGCACTCACCGGCTATTAACTCGCTGTCGCACAGCGCACCGACATACGGCTGCGGCTCGACGCAGTTCCAGACCGTTCTTTCCGTCAACTACACCAACGGACAAGGTAAGAAGGTATATGTGAAAGAAGGAGCAGTAGAACTCGCTCAGTTCACATCTGCAGCTGACGCTGACTCACATACCGAGCCTGTGACACTCAACCTCGACTTCGACGCAGCACATAACCTCAACGTATTCTTCGAGGGATTAGAGAGCGACTGCCCGCACCCCGAAAACATTGCCAAAGTAGATCAGCCGTTGCTCGGTACTATCAACACAAACTACCTGACGGCATGCGACCAGACGACCTTCGACCTTGAAGTGAAGGTGCAGAACTTCGTCAATCAGGATGGTACGCTCACCGTCAATATCGACGGCAAGACCGTCACCTCAACCGACTTCGTTGCCAACAGCGCCACACCGCAGACCAAGATGCTGACCGTCACCGGTCTGAACGCTGACGGCAACAACACCACACACATACTCAGCGTAGCGTTTGTCGGCGGAGCACATGGTTGCGCCAATACTCCCGCTGCCTTGACCGATGTGCCGTTGATATCCAAGGTCAACAGCACGACAGCTGCTATAGTGGCAGGCTCGCAGGTTTGCAACAGCAAGCTCTACGACGTAACCATAAGCGTTGACTACACCAATCCGAACGGTAGCCTCGTCATCACCGATGGAGTGAACACTCATACGTTTGCGTCGGCAGAGCTGACCGTCAACCCGATAAGCTATACCTTCACCGGTCTGACCACCACGGGCAGTGCTGCTAAAGACTTCCGTGCATACTTCACCTCGGCTCCGACATGCGACGGAGCAAACCACCATGCTGTCTTCGCTGAGCCTACCCGACCCGTCATCGGCACTATCACTGCCCTGCCTACCGCTCCTGCATGTGATGCTATCACCTATAATATCAGCGGCGTTGTCAATTACGAATTCCCCGCAGGCGACATGGTGATCACCGACGTGGAGAGTGGCAAGACACAGACCATACCCGCTGCCGACCTTGTAAATCCGCAGCCTTATACTCTGACTGCTATCCCCGCCGATGGCAAGACGCATAACATCAGCGTCAGATTCACAGGCGATGATATAGCATGTCCCGCTATCACGCAGCCTTACACCGCTCCTCATTCACCGGCTATCAACTCGCTGTTGCACAGCGCACCGACATACGGCTGCGGCTTGACACAGTTCCAGACCATTCTTTCCGTCAACTACACCAACGGACAAGGTAAGAAGGTATATGTAAAAGAAGGAGCAGTAGAACTCGCCAAGTTCACATCTGCAGCTGACGCTGCCACACATACAGAGCCCGTGACACTCAACCTCGACTTGGGTGTAACACATAACCTCAACGTCTTCTTCGAGGGATTAGAGAGCGCCTGCCCGCATGCTATCACGATAGCCTCGCCTGTGGCTCCTGCCGTTAACGAGGTGACACCCGCTATCGTCAGCACGGCATGCAACAGTGCCACTTACGACCTGCAAGTGACGCTCAAGTTTGTCAACCAAGACGGCGTGCTTGCCGTGGACGTAGATGGCACTCCTGCCGACCCCGCCACTCTTGCCTTTACACCTGACCTTGCAACAGAGCAGACGGTGGTGGCAGTAGTTCGCAACCTGCCTGCCGACGGTCAGCTTCATACGCTCAACGTAGCCTTCACCGGAGGCTCGCACAGTTGTCCTATTGCACCGCAGACAGTGTCGGCACCACTCCAACCTGTGCTCGGCTCAGTTTCGCCGTCGGCTCCGACATACGGACGCGACGATACACAATATAAGGTAACGCTAACCATCAACTACACCAATGGTCTTGGAAAGAAGGTATTTATCAAAGAAGGAGCAACGGAACTTGCGCAGTTCACCACTGTAAACGATGCTGCCACATATAGCAAGTCCGTGACACTCGACCTCGACTTTGACGCAGCACATAATATAGATGTGTTCTTCGAGGGCAAAGAGAGCTGCAAGCAGTCTGTCAGTCTGCCGCTCATAGCCAAGCCGCAACTGACAGCCGCAGTAGCCTCGGCTCCTGCCTTCGACTGCTCAACGACGAGTGTGGCACCGACCATTAATGTAAGCTACACCAACCAGAACGGCAAGCCGGTGGTTAAATGGCAACACCAGACCACACCGATCGACATACCGACGACGGCATACACCGTCAACAACTCGACAGAGCTGACGATGAACGGACTACAGCTGCCGGCACTCGTGCCCGACGGCAAGAGCTACACCATCGAGGTCAGCTTCGACGGCTCGCACGGTAGCTCAACCACGGTACCGTTCACCATGCCGTTCATCCCGCAGATAACATCAGTGAGCTCGCCCGACCCGACAGTGCCGTTTGGTGAGACCAAATACGACGTGACCGTGACCGTTAACTTCGAGAACGGTCAGGGTAAGGATATTACCATCCGCTCGACCGACCTGACGCCTCAGCTCGTTCACAGCGAGCCTGCTCCGTCAAGCGGCGTGCTGACACACACCTTCACCGGCATCGAGACCGACAACGGCGTGACACACCACTTCGAGGTGCTGTTCCCCGATGCCTCGGTCAGCTGTCCTGCAACCACACAGTTCAAGTCGCCAATAGCCAAGGACTTCAAGTCGCTTGCTGCCGTAGCCACAGCCGTGAACTGCAACACCGAGTTCACCATCCGCCTGACGGGTGAGTTTGCAGCGCTTGGCGGCAACCTCGTTGTCAACGACCTGACGCTTGGCGAAGAGATATACAACGCTGCAGCTCCTGCCGGCACCACTTTCGACGTCACCTCTAAGACTCTGACAGCCGACGGTCTGACGCATAACCTCGAGGCATACTTCACCTCCGACGCAGCGCACAAGCTCTCCGTGACGGTGGATGCTCCGAAGATGCCGTCGCTCGACATCGCCAACACCTTCTCCACTGTTGACTGCAACGGTCAGGTGACAGCACATCTAAGTGTGACATTCACCAACCAGACCGGCGACCTCGTACTGCTTGATGAGAACGACAACCCGCTGACCACCTTCACTGCTCCGACCGAAGGCACACCTTATACCTACGATTGGGTAATGGCAGCCGACGGTGCAGCACATACCGCCAAGGCATACTTCACCTCGCTCGGTGCCGCCTGTGCTACCACTCTGCCGCTGACCGCTCCGCTGACACCGACCGTGACCGTGACCAAAGACGCCTCCTTGAGCACGCTGAGTTGCGATGGTACGTTCAGCTACGTATATGACATCGTTGGTACCAACCAGACAGGCAACCTGATGGTTCAGGGCGCAGGCGAACTGACGCCGACTAACTACGGACCTGTAGCCACCGCACAGCATACCGTCACCGGCGTGCAGCTGACGGCAGTTGCAGGAATGGAAGTCATCAGAGCATGGTACGACGACCGTGCCACCTGCACGGCTAATGCCACCGAGACCTTCCCCGAGGCTGTCAGCATAGCCCTGACGAGTGCCAAGAGTGACCTGCATTGCGACGGCACATTCGACATCACCCTTACGGTGAACTTCTCCGGTCAGCGCGGCGACCTCGTCATAGAGGACGCCAACGGCAATGAGATCGACCGTCAGGCAGCACCCGTATCGCCCTACAGCTTTGTCTGGAGCGGACTGAAAGCCGACGGCTCGAACTACAGCGCTAAGGCTTACTTTGCCGGTGCTACCGCCTGCGACGACAACACCGTCCAGACCGCACCCGTGGAGATGTATATCAACGACCTTAGCACTACAGAGAGCACCATCTACTGCAACGGCACCACATTCGATTTGACCATCAACGTGGAGGCTGAGAACCCGCAGGCAGATATCATCGTTAAGGAAGGCGCTACTGAGTTGCACCGCTTCGCAGTGGCTACTCCGCTGACGGGTAAGATACCTTATTCCATCGTTCTCAGCGACATCCTGACCGACCAAGCACCGCATACCATACGCGCCTTCTTCGACGGCTACGAGGCATGCGCCAAGACATGGACATATACGGCTCCTACACCCAACCCCTGCCAGTATCGCTACGACACCATCTGCGTCGGTCAAAGCTACAACCGCTACGGCCTTGTCCTGCCGGCACAGGCAGTGGCAGGCGACCAGACGCATCAGGTGGTTGACACGATAATAGAGCTTCACGTGATAGACCTGCCGCAAGTATCGCTCACTGCTGTAGCACCCGTCTGCAATAGCGAGGGTAAGGTGGAGATACCTTACAGCATCGTGGCAGGCGAGCCTAACCGCTTCAACGTTGACTTCGACGATACCACTCTACCCGACCTGACAGGTCTTGTCCTCAAAGGCGGCAGACTGAATGTTGCCTTGCCCAAAGGCTTGGCAGCAGGTATGTACAGCGCTACCATTGAGTTCTACCACTCATGCGCAAGTGCCACCTGCTCGATCCCCGAGCGATTCACGTTTGAGGTGTCGGAAGACAACCTGATCTACTCGAAGTGGACCGACGTCCTGCTCATCAACAACAGCGACGACCGCTTCACCTCATACCAGTGGTACCAGAACGGCGTAAAGATGGACGGCGAGACACTACAGCGTCTATACGACCCCGCAGGTCTGAGCGGCAACTACTTCTGCGAGCTGACCACCGTCAGCGGTGAGACGATAAAGACCTGCGTTGTCAGCTTCGGCGACGTACCTCGCAGTGCCGACCTCAAACAACCCGCACTAATCACCCCGCAGATTCTCAGCTCAGGCGACATGCTCACCATTGAGCGTGGTCAGGACTCACCCGCAACCTTCGTGCTTTACAATGCCAACGGCAAGCGCGTGATGGAGAGCACACTGAGCAACGCTCGCGAGCAGGTTCAGATCTCTGCCGAGAGCGGATTGTACGTAGCAGTGGTAAGCGACGGACAAGGTCAGACCACCGAGAAGATAATAGTCAAATAAGCAGATACTATAGATGACACAGAACACCAACAATGAAAGTCAGACCTACCGGCACGTGGTGCTGGTAGGTCTGATTACATCGACTCAGGACGAAGAGCGTACACGCGAGTATTTGGACGAGCTCGCCTTTCTTGCCGACACCAACAGTATGCAGCCTGTCAAGCGCTTCGTTCAGCGCCTTGAGCAGCCCGACACCAACACGTATGTGGGTTCGGGTAAGCTGCAAGAGATAAAAGCATATCTGAGCGACAACAGCGACAGCGTGGATGCTGTTATCTTCGACGATGAGCTGTCGCCTCGCCAACTGAGGAATATTGAGAAAGAGTTGCAGGTTAGAATCATCGACCGCACTATACTCATCCTTGAGATTTTTCTCCAGCGTGCACAAACGAGCTACGCCAAGACTCAGGTCGAGATGGCACATCTGCAGTATATGCTGCCTCGTCTGACACGTATGTGGACCCACCTTGACCGTCAGCGCGGTGGCGGTGCCACCTCGCGTGGTATGGGAGAGACGCAGATTGAGGCCGACAAGCGTATCATCAAGAGTCGCATAGCGCTTCTCAGAGAGGAGCTGACCCGAATCGACCGCCAGATGTTCACTCAGCGTCAGAACCGAGGAAAGATGGTGCGTGTGGCATTAGTGGGCTACACCAATGTTGGAAAGTCAACACTGATGAACCTGCTTGCCAAGACCGACGTATTTGCCGAGAACAAACTGTTTGCCACGCTCGACACGACAGTCAGAAAAGTTACGATAGACAACCTGCCGTTCCTGCTGAGCGACACGGTGGGTTTCATACGCAAGTTGCCACACCACCTGATAGAGTCGTTCAAGTCCACTCTCGACGAGGTGCGCGAAGGTGCATGTGGTTGATATCTCGCACCCAAACTTCGAGGAGCAATATGAGGTGGTGGAAAAAACGATCAGCGAAATCACGATGCCCTGGAAAGACGGCGGCAAGGAAGCTCCGGCGACAGAGATACCTGAGATAGTGGTATTCAATAAGGTAGATGCCTTCAGTTTTACAGAGAAAGAAGAGGACGACCTGACGCCCATGACGCGCGAGAACTTCTCACTCGACGACCTGAAAAAGACGTGGATGGCGCGATTAGGCGACAACTGCGTGTTTATCTCCGCACGCCAAAAAGAGAATATCGAAGAACTCCGCCAGATACTCTACGAACGCGTCAAGCAAATACACATTCAGCGCTATCCTTACAACGACTTTCTGTTTCAAAAGTACGAATAGCGAGGTGTAGATTTGCAATGTTGAGAGGGTTGTACTATAGTAATTTTAGTATTGCCCTCTTTTTTTGCGGTCAGAATTTGTGTATATAAAAATAATTCACTAATTTTGCGCGCTTTTTGCAGAGAAAAAGCATAACTCTAAGTTTAACCTCTAAAAACGTCCCTGCCGATTAGCTTACTGAGAGCTACAGTTGCAGGGCAAACGATTACCACAATGGTAGAAAACAAATCACTCCAGAACTTCGACTGGGATGCCGAGGAAGCTCAATCCAAAGGTATAAAAAACGAAGAACTGATAGAAAAGTATGACCGCAGTCTGAACTCCGTTAAGAATCAGGAGGTAGTAGAGGGCACGGTAATGTCAATCAACAAGCGCGAGGTAGTAGTCAATGTAGGCTACAAGTCGGATGGTATCATCCCGGCAGCCGAGTTCCGCTACAATCCCGACTTGAAGGTAGGTGATAAGGTAGAAGTATTCGTAAAGAACCTTGAGGACTCGAAGGGTCAGCTTGAGTTGTCGCACAAAGAGGCTCGCGCTTCGCGCAGCTGGGATCGCGTCAACGAGGCACTTGAGAAAGACGAGATTGTTAAGGGTCTGATCAAATGCAAGACCAAAGGCGGCATGATTGTAGAGATTTTCGGCACAGAGGCCTTCCTTCCGGGTTCACAGATTGACGTTAAGCCCATCCGCGACTACGATGTATTCGTAGGCAAGACGATGGAGTTCAAGGTTGTGAAGATCAACCAAGAATACCGCAATGTTGTCGTATCTCACAAAGCTCTTATCGAGGCCGAACTTGAGGCACAGAAGAAAGAGATTGTATCGCATCTTGAGCGTGGTCAGGTGCTTGAGGGTACCGTTAAGAACATCACCAACTATGGTGTATTCATCGACCTCGGCGGCGTAGATGGCTTGATACACATCACCGACCTGAGCTGGGGCAGAGTGAGCGATCCTCATGAGATTGTATCACTTGACCAGAAGATCAACGTTGTTATCCTCGACTTCGACGAAGAGAAGAAGCGTATCGCTCTTGGTCTCAAGCAGCTTCAGCCGCATCCATGGGATGCACTTGATCGCGACCTGAAAGCAGGCGACCACATCAAGGGTAAGGTAGTAGTGATGGCAGACTACGGAGCATTCGTAGAAGTAGCTCCGGGCGTAGAAGGTCTGATACACGTCAGCGAGATGTCGTGGAGCCAGCACCTGCGTTCAGCCAACGACTTCCTGAAGGTAGGCGACGAGGTAGAAGCAGTTATACTGACCTTGGACCGCGAAGAAAGAAAGATGTCACTCGGTCTGAAGCAGCTCAAGCCGGATCCGTGGCAGGATATCGAGAGCAAGTATGCAGTAGGTTCA
>CAMHGK010000095.1 GCA_946184695.1 uncultured Bacteroidales bacterium
TTGGGATTTAGTTCCAAGAAATGTTCTTAAAGACAAGGATGGCGACATCTTTATAAAGGGGCGCTCTAAGACTATGCTCCTCGGACCTTCAGGCCAAAATATCTATCCCGAGGAGATAGAAGATAAAATAAACAACATGCCGTTTGTGCAAGAAAGTATAGTCGTACAGCGAGACGGACAACTCATAGCACTTGTGTATCCTGATGTCAATGCATGTGATGCGGCAGGTCTGAGTCGTGATAAGTTGCCCGAGCAGATGGAGCGTATGCGCAAAGAGGTGAATACTCAGATTGCCAACTATGAGCAGATTGCTCGCGTTGAGATACAGCCTCAAGAGTTTGAGAAGACTCCGAAGAATAGTATCAAACGCTATCTTTATAAATAAATACTGCAATGATGCCGGCATAGACGCTGGAAAACCATAAAAAAACGGACATCATTTATTTTGCTATTTTTAGTTGTCGTTTTATTACAAAACGATAGCTAAAAGTAGCTTTTTTATGAATAGGTGTTGTGTAATTGGATTTTTTTTGTACTTTTGCCGTGCAATTTGTGGAGTGGCACCTGTCCTCCTGCCAAGTTACTGATTTTCTCAGCATATTTACGAATTTTTTATTCAGGGTTAGATTTGAAGTAGTTGAAATGTTAAGCATACGCCCATTGCGTAGAGCTTGATTGTTGTATATAGCCACCTCGTGAACTTAACTTTTGTTTTGGTGTTGTTGAAATTGTTAGGTTCCGGGGTGGCTTTTCTATGTCCGGAAGTCAGTTTTTAGGCCGAGCCTATGTTGGCAATTTGTTATGAATGAAAAAAGATTTTGCACTAAGAAAAAGATTTTTGCCGTTTGGAATAAAATTATTATCTTTGCCGCGCTTTAGTAATACCGACTTTTTCAATGAAAATATATCGTTTCAGTTGCCTTTTTGCAGTCTTTCTTGCCTTGATGTTGCTTTCGTCTTGTGTGACATCGAGAAAGGTGAATTATTTTCAGGAACCCGATGATATTATCCCTTCGTACGTTGATACTCTCGACTATGCAGAATATACCATTCGCAAGCACGACCGTCTGTTTGTGCAGGTCTATTCTGTAGATGAGAAGATGACGGCATTGTTCAACGGCGGTCAGAATCGTCAGAATATACGCCAGATGGTTCGAGGGCAGAGCTATGGTAGTAATTCAGATCTATATACATATCTTGTTGACGACGAGGGCAATATTAAGTTTCCTACCTTAGGTAAGGTGCAGGTGCTTGGTATGACGACTCGTGAGGCTAAGCACATGCTTGAAGAAAGGTTGAGCAAACTTGTCGTTCAGCGCAGCAATACGATGCTTTCGCTGTCGGTGGATGTGCAGATAGTTCAGCGTTATTTTTCGGTCATCGGAGTCAATTCGTCTGGGCGTTTTCTTATCGATAAGGAGAAAATCAATATCTTCGAGGCGCTTGCTATGAGTGGAGATATTGCCGACTTCGGTGATAGAAGTCGTGTGCAGATAGTTCGTCAGTTAGGCGATTCTACGCTGGTTAAGACTTTCGATGTGCGCTCGAAAGATATCGTCAATTCTGAGTTTTATTATATTGAGCCCAATGATGTTATCTACATCAGGAAAATGCGTGGTGAGTCGTTTGGACTGAATAACGTGTCAGCTGTCATCTCTGTGGTGGCATCTACGCTTTCTTTCGGCGTGTTTGTCTATACGTTGGTTGACCGCTTTATTGTTCGTCCGATTCAGAATGCGTCCTCGTCTTCGGCCTCAACCGCTACTTCAACTTCAACTTCAACTTCAAACTCAACCTCTAATCCCTGATTACCGCTATGAGAAATCTGTATCGCATATTTTCAGTGTTGGCAGTAGCGGTATTGCTGTCGAGTTGCTATTCAAACCGTGCAATAGGGTTGCTGCAAGAGCGCGACGATCTGCCTCAGTATAAGCCTGCTGACTATCTTACTTACCGTATTCGCATCAACGACCAGATAGTGTATCGTCTGATTACGATGGACGAGACGATCTCTAAGGTTATGCAGAGAGGTGCTTCGTCGGGCTCAGGCAACGACTATAATACATATCGTGTCTATTCCGACGGAACGATAGAACTGCCGTTCTTGAAACCTATCAGTGTGGTGGGGCTGACAATAGAAGAGGCGGAGGAAAAGGTTCAGAATGCGTTTCGCGAGGTTATTCCTGATGCCGAGGTCAAGCTTACCATTGCCAATAAGACTTTTACGGTGATAGGTGACGCTTCTTCAGGAGTGTATGATATCTACAAAGACCGTCTGACGATATATCAGGCACTTGCAATGACCGGTGACTTATCAAATGCGGGCGATAGACGCCATGTAAGAATAGTACGCCCGCACGACAACGAGCAGCCCGAGGTGCTCGAGTTTGATATTCGTACAAACACTATCATCGACTCTAAATACTACTACATCTATCCCAACGATGTGATTTATGTGTCGCGTTCAAAGGGTAGTTTCTACAAGGTGGCATCTTACACTGCCTTCCTCGGACTGGTCACATCGTCGGTATCGTTGTTGGTGTCGGTGCTTAACTACTACCAGAACTTCGTACCGGCAAATTCAGGCAAGTAGTAGTTTCAAGATCTATAAACACGTTTAGAAATAATTAGCAATAATATACTATGGCTGACGAGAAAAATCCATATAGCTCCAACCCTTACGGAAGCAACCCCTACGGAGGTAATCCCTACGGAGGCAACCCCTACGGAGGCAACCCCTATGGTGGTAATCCTTACGGAAGTAATCCCTACGGTGGCAATCCCTACGGCAGCAACCCCTATGGCGGAAATCCATACGGCAATAATCCTTACGGTGGAAATGCTTATGGCAACAATCCGTATGGTGCCGGACAATCGCAAATGCCAATTGGACAGGAGGATGATGACAAGTCATCGTTTAATATTGTTGATTGGACGTTGCGAGTGCTCAACTACTGGTACTTATTTGTAGTAGGCATTGTTATAGCGCTTTCGTTTGCATACGTGGAGAATCGGAAGGTGATAACCAACTATATGTCAGCCGGTACTATTATCATCAAGGAGTATGGCGGAGGCTATGGAACATCCTCGCTGATGATGGGCTTTGGCGTTGATGCCGGATATAAGAACGTCAACAACCAAATGATAATGCTCTCGTCCTACGACCTGACATCGCGTGTGGTTGACTCGTTGCCATCGCTCAATATCGACTACATAACTCAAGGTCGCTTTAAGACTCGGAACATATATCGTCAGACGCCTATCACCATCGAACCTTCTTATATTGAATATAATGCCTACGAGAGTCTGTTTGAGATAGAGATGCACGGTGACGGGACCTACTCGATAAGCATGAGTGGCAGCGAGACGCCGATGGTGAGCAATGCTAAGTTCGGCTCGGTAGTGCGTACTCCATTCTTCGAGGCGGTGATATGGCCGACTGAGTTTATACATACGGGTAAGATTTATTTCAGATTCCGATCGAAGGAATCGCTTGTAGAGGAGTTTATGGGCAGACTTCAGCTCGGTTTCGTAAACGAAGGTTCTACGGTGTTGCAGCTCTCGCTCGTTTCTGACGTGCCTGACCGCGACTGCGATTTTATCAATAAACTCTGCGAGATATTTCTCTTGCAGAATGTGGAGCGTAAAAACGCTGTGGCAGAGAACTCCATAAAGTTTATCAACGAGCAGTTGGCATTGCTTCAAAAGTCGCTTGTGGTGAGTGAGGGCGCAATGACTGACTTCCGCCAGAAGAACAAGTTTATTGACGTATCTTCCTATGCTTCTTCACTCATATCGAAGATGGAAACCTACGACGCACAGGCTCTTACCCTTCGGCTCAAGGAGACGTATCTGGATTATCTGACTCGCTATCTCAATGAGAACATGACCAACGAGGCTATAATGGCACCGTCGTCGCTCAGTCTCAACGAGCCGATGCTCACCGGTCTTGTTCAGCAACTCAATGACTTGCAACTGCAGCGTGCAGAGCTTTCGGAGAGCAATGTATATTACTCTAAGTTCACCAACGACATCAACAACGTCAAGACGGCCATACATGAAGTTATCAAGTCGATGCGAGCCGCGCTTGAAATTGAAAAAAACGACCTCAAGGAACGCTCGTCGGTTGTGGAAAACAATATACAGAATCTGCCGGAAAAAGAATTGGAGATGGTGTCGCTTGAACGTGCCTACCGGATAGACGACAACTACTATACCTTCTTCCTGCAAAAGCGTGCTGAGGCAGAAATCCAGAAAGCAAGCAACACTCCCGATAACGATATCCTTGACAAGGCACGTGTGCTCTATGTGACTAACCAGTCGCTCAAGAAAAACAACACTACCCGATATCTGCTTTTCGGAATTCTGCTACCTCTGATTATTGTTATACTGTTTGAGATACTTCAAAATCGCATACGTAATCCTAAGGAGGCAGATACCGTATCACGTTTCCCGCTTATCGGTATATTGAGGCACGCTAAGTCGCAAAACCCGACATTAGTTCAGTCGTCGCCTCGCTCGTCCTACTCAGAAATGCTCCGAACAATTCGCTCACGAGTTGAGTTTATAGTTCAGCGAAAGAAGAAGATAGCCATTTGTGTTACATCAACGCAGTCGGGCGACGGTAAAACTTTCCTCTCATCGAACCTTGCTTCACTTTATGCTATGATGGGTCGGAAAACGATACTTGTGGACCTTGATATTCGCAAGCCTAACCTGCACGACAAACTCGGGTTGGACAACGGTGTAGGTGTCACCAATTACCTCATAGGCGACTGCGAGCGTGAGGATATCATACTCAAAGACCTGCCCTTCAAGTTCGACTTCATCAGAGCCGGTACCGTACCGCCTAATCCGGGCGAGCTTATTCGTTCCGACAAACTCGTAGAACTGCTGGATTTCCTCAAAGAGGAATATGACTATGTTGTGATAGATACATCGCCTATCGGTCAGGTACCTGATGCTTCGTCTGTTATCGAAATGACGGATATATGCTTGTACGTGATTCGCTGTATGCAGACCAACCGAAGCTATTGCCGTGCTACTCTTGAACAACTTTACAACGAATATCCGCAGAAGATTAAAATCATATTGTCTGATATCCCGACAGATAACAAACATCGCTTCGGCTACTATAGTGGCAGCTACGGCTATGGCGGCTACGGTTATGGCGGTTACGGTTATGGTGGTTATGGCTATGGTTACGGACGCCGTAAGAAGAATTCAGACAGCAAATATTATTCTGACGAGGAGGCATAAATATAACAAATATCAATTATCAATTATCAAATTCAATGGACTCAGTCTATTCACCTCAACAAATAGAAGCCAAGTGGTATCAGTATTGGCTCGATAATAAGTTCTTCCATTCCGAGCCCGACGGGCGCGAACCATATACCATCGTTATTCCTCCACCTAATGTCACCGGTGTGCTTCACATGGGTCACATGCTCAACAACACCATTCAGGATATCCTCGTCCGTCGTGCTCGCATGACAGGCAAGAATGCCTGCTGGGTACCTGGTACCGACCATGCTTCTATTGCTACCGAAGCTAAGGTGGTGGGCAAGCTTGCAGAGCAGGGAATAAAAAAGACAGACCTCACTCGTGAGCAGTTCCTTGAGCATGCTTGGGATTGGACACGCGAACATGGCGGTATTATACTCAAGCAGTTGCGCCGTCTCGGTGCATCGTGTGATTGGGACCGCACCGGCTTTACTATGGACGAGCAGCGCTCAGCAAGCGTCATAAAAGTGTTCTGCGACCTCTATGACAAAGGTTTGATATATCGCGGAGTACGTATGGTCAATTGGGACCCTAAAGCTCTGACCGCTCTCTCCGACGAAGAGGTGGTGTTTCAGGAACATCATGGCAAACTCTACTATCTAAGATATAAAGTTGAGGGCGAAGATGCTTACGCAATAGTTGCAACTACGCGTCCCGAGACTATAATGGGTGACACGGCTATGTGTATAAATCCCCGAAACCCCAAGACGGCTTGGCTCAAAGGAAAACGTGTAGTGGTGCCACTTGTGGGACGTGTCATTCCCGTCATCGAAGACGAATACGTGGATATCGAGTTCGGTACGGGTTGCTTGAAGGTGACGCCTGCACACGATGTCAACGACTATATGCTCGGCGAGAAGTATAACCTGCCGTCAATAGACATCTTCAACGACAACGGTACCCTCTCAGAGGCTGCCGGATTGTATGTCGGTATGGACCGTTTCGACTGCCGTGAACAGATAGTGCGCGACCTCGACGCTGCCGGACTACTCGAAAAGCAGGAAGACTACACCAACAATGTGGGCTTCTCTGAGCGCACCCATGTGCCCATTGAACCGAAATTATCAATGCAGTGGTTCCTCAAAATGGAGCACCTCGCTAAGATAGCACTCAATCCTGTCATGCAGGACGACATTCGTTTCTATCCTGCCAAGTATAAGAATACATACAAGCACTGGCTCGAGAATATCAAAGACTGGTGTATCTCGCGTCAGCTCTGGTGGGGACATCGTATTCCTGCTTACTACCTGCCAGAAGGCGGCTTTGTGGTGGCTGAGTCGGCTCAGCAGGCTCTTGAGAAAGCTAAGAAACAGACCGGTAACGAAAATCTTAGCGTCGGTGACCTCCGACAGGACCCCGATTGTCTTGATACATGGTTCTCGTCGTGGCTTTGGCCCATATCGCTGTTCAACGGCATACTCGACCCCGGTAACAAAGAGATTAACTATTATTATCCTACCACCGACCTTGTCACCGGACCCGACATCATCTTCTTCTGGGTGGCACGTATGATAATGGCAGGCTACGAGTACGAAGGCAAGATGCCGTTCCGCAATGTCTATTTCACGGGTATTGTGCGCGACAAACTTGGTCGTAAGATGTCCAAATCGCTCGGCAATAGTCCTGACCCGATAGAACTGATTGATAAGTTCGGTGCCGACGGCGTGCGTATGGGTATGATGCTCTCAGCTCCTGCCGGCAATGATATACTCTTTGATGAGTCGCTTTGCGAACAAGGACGCAACTTCAACAACAAGATTTGGAACTGCTTCCGCCTTGTCAAAGGTTGGCAAGTGTCCGATGCTGAGCAGCCGCGCTATGCCGCGCTCGCAACCCGCTGGTTCCAAGCGCTTCTTGCCAAGACTGCCGGGCAGGTGGCAGACCTGTTCACCAAATACCGCTTGTCTGAAGCTCTGATGGCAGTGTATAAACTCTTCTGGGACGAGTTTTCATCATGGTACCTGGAGATGATAAAGCCGCAGTACGGCTGTCCAATCGACCGCACTACCTATGAGCAGACACTTACATTCTTCGACTCGCTTCTCAAACTCCTTCATCCATTCATGCCGTTCATCACTGAAGAACTATGGCAGAACCTCTACGAGCGTCGTCAGGGCGAGACGATAATGCTGGCGCAGTTAGGCTCTTTTGGCGAGCCCGACGAAACGATTATCGGCGAAGTGGAGCATCTCAAAGCAGTGATTACAGGAGTAAGAAATATCCGTCAGCAACGCAACATCCCCCAGAAAGAGCAACTCGAACTTCAGGTGCTCTCAGATGAAGCTTTCAGCGCAGAGGCTACTGAGGTGATAACCAAATTGTCGAACCTGAGCAGCATAGTGGCAGTGGAGCAGAAAGCTGCCAATAGTGCTTCGTTCATTGTAGGCGTGACAGAGTATGCCGTGCCTTTGGATGCCTTTATCAATGTAGAAGAGGAACTCCGCAAACTCGAGGCTGACCTCAAGTACCAAGAAGGTTTCCTTGCCGGAGTGATGAAAAAACTCTCCAACGAGCGATTTGTGCAAAACGCCAAGCCTGAGGTTGTGGCAATGGAGCGTAAGAAGCAGGCTGACGCAGAAAGCCGTATTGCCGCCCTCAAGGAATCAATAAAGGCACTTGGCAAATAAGTCACTAATTTCGTCTGCAACCTCTTATTGAGAATGATTGTGCTAAGGAAATATATTTTGCTTTTTTTTGCAGCTGTACTTATATGTTCTTGCAGCCGACGACCTCAGGGACAGTTGCTCGAGGTAACGCCGACGGGCGAGGGCAGCAAGGCTGTGGCTGTGCTGTGGATTGATGGAGAGAAAGTGTTCACTACCGACTGCTTCATTGGTCGCGATGGTACGGGTAAGACTCGTGAGGGCGACATGAAGACACCCTCCGACACTATGCATATTCTTGGTGCTTTCGGCATACTGCCCAACCCTGGGACTTCGATGCCGTATATCGATGTCACACCGTCAATCTTTGCATGCGGCGATAGAGAGTACTACAACCTTGTTATTGACACCGCCGAGCTTCATCATCCCAACTGCAACGGTGAGGATATGTACCATATTCGTCCGCATTACAACTACGGTCTCATCACCGACTATAACCGTGAGCGCATATATATGAAGGGTGGCGCTATCTTTATCCACTGCAAGGGTACTAATCCCTATACGGCGGGTTGCGTGGCACTTGATGAGGACAAGATGCGCGAACTGCTCGTCCGCTGCGACACCACGCTTCGGGTTTTTGTACATAGTTTGGACTGAAGACTGAATAAACAATAGTTTGGACTGAAGACTGAATAATAGTAAGAGGCTGTCTAACAACTAAAAGCGGGTTGCTATCGCGTGTAGAGACGGTATAT
>CAMHGK010000096.1 GCA_946184695.1 uncultured Bacteroidales bacterium
CTGCATATCAAGAACGAATCGCTCGGCAACTCCAACTACTTCCAGCATTACGAAGGCATACTCAGATATATCGAACTTCAGCAAGACGATACGGCCTCTTCCGCCGAGCAGCGTTGGGCAAATGAGTATTCTACTCGCATGACCTGTCCTGACTGCGGCGGAGCACGTCTGTCCCGCGAGAGTCTGAGTTACCGTATTGCTGATAAAAACATAGCTGAGCTTGCTGATATGGATATCGATGAACTGCAGAAGTGGCTCACGGATGTTCCCTCTCGGCTCACCGACCGTCAGCGAGCCATAGCCTATGAGATACTCAAGGAGATCAACTCGCGTCTGGGCTTTATGATCGACGTGGGTCTTCAGTATCTGTCGCTTTCGCGTTCCTCACAATCGCTCTCCGGCGGTGAGAGTCAGCGTATTCGTCTTGCCACCCAGATAGGTTCCCGATTGGTCAATGTGCTATATATCCTTGATGAGCCGAGTATCGGACTACATCAGCGCGACAACCACCGTCTTATCGACTCGCTCAAGCGTCTGCGTGATATGGGCAACTCGGTCATCGTCGTGGAGCACGACGAGCAGATAATGCGCGAGGCTGATTATATCGTCGATATAGGTCCCCGTGCCGGTAGGTTAGGTGGCAATATCATGTTTGCCGGAACACCTGCCGACCTGCTTCGTACCGATACTCTCACTGCCCGCTATCTCACTATGCCCATTGCCGACCGTCAGGTGACTATGCCTCATGCAGGTACCGGCGAACTGTTGACTCTTCGGGGATGTCGGGGCAACAATCTGCGTGGTGTGGATGTCAGTTTCCCGCTTGGTCGCATGATAGCAGTGACAGGTGTGTCGGGCTCAGGTAAGTCGTCGCTTATTAACCAGACACTCTATCCTCTTCTATCGCAACATTTCTACCGTTCGTTGCAGGCCCCGCTGCCGTATGACTCGGTCGAAGGACTTGAGCATTTAGATAAGGTGATAGCCGTTGACCAAAGTCCTATTGGCCGCACACCCCGCTCCAATCCTGCTACATATACGGGTGTGTTCTCTGATATACGCAATCTTTTCAGCCAGTTGCCCGAATCGAAGATTCGTGGTTGGAAACCCGGACGTTTCTCGTTCAATACCGGTGGGGGCAGGTGCGAGGAATGTTCCGGCAATGGCTACAAGACCATACAGATGCATTTCCTGCCCGATGTGTATGTCGAGTGTGAGGCTTGTGGCGGGCAACGCTACAACCGAGAAACTCTCGAGGTGCGGTTCAAAGGGAAGAACATAGCCGATGTGCTCAATATGACCGTCAATCAAGCTGTGGAGTTTTTCGAGAGTCAGCCTTATATACTCAAAAAGATTAAGACCATACAAGAGGTCGGACTCGGCTATATCAAACTCGGTCAGTCGTCCACCACTCTTTCCGGCGGTGAGAGTCAGCGTATGAAACTCGCTGCCGAACTCGCCCGTCCTTCCACGGGTAAGACGATGTATATCCTTGACGAGCCTACTACGGGTCTGCATTTCGAGGATATACGCGTGCTACTCGCCGCCCTTTCGCAACTCGTTGACAAAGGCAATACCGTGGTTATTATCGAGCACAACCTCGACGTCATCCGCGCTGCCGACTGGATTATCGACATGGGACCCGAGGGCGGTCGTAACGGCGGACTGGTGGTGGCAACGGGGACGGTAGAGCAGATACGCAGTAATCCTGCCAGCCTGACAGGCAAGTATCTGTCAGAGTGAACAAAAGAATAGTTGGAAAAAGGAGACTGAAGGTGGTCTTCTGATTAGTATTTACATAAAAATAAGAAATTATGAAAGCAAGTAGTGTGTATCGCGCTGAAGCGCGTCAGGCGCTTGAGGGTAGGTGGTTAGAGGCTGCTCTCGCTACGTTGGTATTTGTACTATTGGTAGTTGCTGCCAATGGTGGCTCGTCCTTGTCGTCGCTCTTTAGTGGGGTTGAGACTTTCAAACTCATCGGTATCACCTTGGTAGGAACTTCGGTCTCCATGATAGGTGCGTTTTTCGTTGTTATGCCGCTTACTGTTGGTCAGGAAGCTGTCTATCTTGAAGTTGTTAGAGGTAAGCAGGAAAAGATCATGCAACGTATGTTCTCTATCGGGTATAGCAACCTCGGTCGCGCGATTGTGTTCGTGCTGCTGTTATCATTGATAGTAGTTGCTATAACAGTGGTGTGGGTGTTCTTGTTGGCGATAGTCGTAGTGGCAGTAGGTTGGGATGTGTCATCGCTCGATGCTGATATTCCCGGCTCGCTTGTCTTAGTGACCCTTTTGAGCATGGTATTTTATGTATGGGCTATTGTCTATGTGGGTTATTGTTATGGCATGACCTCTTTTCTTATTCTCGATAAACCTGAATTGTCGGGCGTGGAATGTATGCGCGAGAGCCGCCGACTGATGAAAGGCAAATGCTGGAAGCTCTTCTGCCTCGACCTCTCGTTCATCGGCTGGCTGCTGCTCTGTATATTCTTTATCCCTCTGTTCTTCGTTGGACCCTATCAGCAGGCAGCTCATGCCGCGTTCTATCGTGACTTGATAAAAGATGAGGCAAAGACAGAAGATGAGTCTCTGATTACAGTTGAGATTACGGTTGAGGTAGATAAAGACGCAGAGCCGAATGCTGATGCTGAGGCTTCTGACTTTGAGAAGATATAGTCAATCGTATTCGACATGGACAGTTCTCAGTTCCTCCAATCACTTGCTCGCCTTTTTGCAGAGCATTATGGCGAAAAGGTGTCAGAACGGGTGTTTGTGTTTCCTACTCGTCGTGCAGGTCTGTTCTTTCGTCGCTACCTGTCCGACGAGTTCAGTGTGCCTGTTTTCGCACCAGAGATGCTGACCATGAACGAACTTTTCAGCCGCCTTGCACTGTCGATGCCCGAACCGTTACGCCGGGCCGACAATATAGGTCTGCTGTTTCAGACGTACGAGGCCTACCGCAGCATCAATCCGCGAGCTGAGAGTTTTGAGCAGTTCGTCTTTTGGGAGCGAATCATTCTGAGTGACTTCAACGAGATAGATACTCACCGTGTTGATGCTCGAAAGTTACTTTCTAATGTTGTTGACCTAAAGCAGATAGAACAGTTGTTCGATGATGGTCAGACTCTGCGTGCCCGACATTTGGCTTTTTGGCGCCTGCTTTTTCCTCTATACGAGAAACTCACCGCGCAACTTAAATCCGAGGGCTTGGCGTACGAGGGTATGTTGCAAAGGGCTGTGGTGGACTATTTGGAGCAGAGTCCTGATATTATCAACTCTTGGCAGGAAGTTGTCTTTGTCGGGTTCAATGCTCTTACACCTGTTGAGAGCGCGCTGATGCAGTGCTTTCAAAAGGCGGGCAAGGCGGATTTTTATTGGGACTATGCGTCAGAGTTCCTGTCTGATACCGACAACAACGCTTCACTTTTTGCCGCCGACAACCTCCGCCGTTTCCCTTCGCGACTGCCATTTGAGGTGCCATCGGTGCCCATTCGGGAAATACAGTTCGAGCATATTGAGACAATGAGCGATGTGGATCAGACATTGGCTGTGTCGTCGCTGCTCAGTCAACTCTTCCCCGACCGTCAGACGGCATCCGAGTCCGACCTTACCCGAACGGCTGTCGTATTGCCGGATGAGCGTATGCTCGTGGCTCAGATGCATGCCCTGCCCGAACAAATCGACAGCGTGAATGTTACTATGGGTTACCCGCTGTCGCAGTCGCAACTTGCAGGACTTATAGACGAGGTGTTCGCATTGCATTGCCATGTGAAGGCTAATGCCGGTAGTTGCTGGTTCTATTACAAGAATGTGGTCAACTTGCTGGTGCATCCTACTATGCAGCTGCTGCTCACACCCGACTATCGCACCGTGCTAAGTGATATCTATCGGCTTAATATGACATTTGTACCGCGTGAGTCGCTGTTGTCCGACGATGCTTTGCTGCAAGATTTGTTCACTCCTATGACCGATGCTGCGCAGATGTTGCAACTGCTTGGCGACTTGCTCCGGCGGCTTATAGCTGTAGGCGATACGCTGACTCAGGAATATGCCTATCGTTATCTGACGGTTATCAATCGCTTCACCGACCTATGGCAGGCGCATGCGCATGTAACGGCGGAGCTGACGGTGCCTACCTTGCAGCTGTTGCTCAGGCAGGTAGCGGCGCTTCTGACGGTGGCTTTCGAGGGTGAACCTCTCAGCGGTTTGCAGGTGATGGGTGTGCTCGAAACACGCACTCTCGATTTCGATAATCTGATTATCACCTCAGTCAATGACGAGGTGTTTCCGCAGAAGAACAGAAGGCAGTCGCTTTTGTCAGAGCAGTTGCGGGTCTCCTATGGTCTGCCTACACAGGAGCGTGCAGAAGCAATAACGGCATACAACTTCTACCGTATGCTCTCGCGTGCCAAGCACGTGTGGCTTGTGAGCAACCTCTCGTCAGGCAATAACAAGTCGGGCGAGGTGAGCCGTTATCTTCTACAACTATATTACCACTATCAGCTTGCTATCCCATCGCGCAAATATCCCACGTCCGTTCTTAAGGACTCCAATGGCAATGTGTCGATTGAAAAAACGGCTGAAGTGATGAGGCGCCTTCGCGAGTATCTCTCGCCCGAGGGGGGCAGAGGACTGTCGCCGTCGGCACTGACCTGCTACCTCGAATGTCCGATGAAGTTTGCGCTTCTTTATGTATTAGAATATAGGCAATCGCCTGCCATCAGTCAGATGGCAGGAAGCGACCTGTTCGGTACGGTCTTTCATGCTGTAATGGAGCAGCTGTATCGTCCGTACGAGCATCGTGAGGTGACGGCTGCCGAGCTGACCTCGCTGATAGATAACAAAGACTTGCTTCGCAAGACTATTCGCGAGGTATATATCAAGGAGATGTTTCATGACGCTCAACACTCTGACCTCGATGGTGTGGACGTGCTTACGCTGTCTGTGCTCTTGGAATATACTATTAGAATGTTGAACTTTGACCGTCGTCAAGCGCCATTCACCTATCTTGGGGCTGAAACAAAAAAGAGTAGGGTAATAGCTCTTGATAATGAAAACCGATTGCTAATTGAAGGGAAGATTGACCGTATAGACCTCAGAGACGGCCGAATGAGAGTTATTGATTATAAGACAGGCTCAGGAACGACAGAGTTTGATTCTTTGCCGTCGTTGTTCTCTATTGGGTGCAAAAACCCTTATGCCGTGCAGACATTGTTCTACTGCTTGTTGCTTGATGCCGACGGCAAGCACGACAACCTCGAACCGCATATCTATTTCCTTCGAGAAGCAAGCAGGCAAAGTGAGTTGCAGACTGCCGTACACCATAAGGACGGAACTCTGCATTATGCTGCTATCCGTGGTCAACTGACTGACTTGCTACGCGGTGTTGCAGAAGAGATGCTCAATCCTCAGAACCCGTTTGTGCAGTCGCCGTCGCGCGACTGCCGCTATTGCCATCTTTTGGATCTCTGCCCCAACGCTCGGTCCAGCCTACCCAAAGCATGAATAGCATAAAATAAAACATGTATTTGAAGATGTAGCTGTGGAGAAGTTCAAAGAGTTCAGGGTGGAACTCGATGATAAATGCTACTATTATGATACGCAGCAGGTTGAATACATAAATGCAGAGCCAGCCTAACGGTATAAACCACAATTTGCGAAGCCATGAACCTGCTGACGCTAACATGATAACAAGCCAGATAAAGCTCTGCTTGAGTCCGGTGCAACCCCATACTATCTTCACTCCGGTGCCTGTGTCGAAGCGCAGGGTGTAAGGTTCGATATAGCGGACTGTGTCGCGGAAAAGCTCTATTACCCATGCCGATACTGAGGCTATGTGACGAGCCATCAGGGCAAATGGGGCCGTAACATCAATACCCAACCACATCACTTCAGTACCGGACTCATCTCCAGTGAACGTAAATTTCCAAAAGTAGTTGGCAGCCAGCATCGCCACCACAAAGACGATAATGTCTTTGTAGGGGGCAAGTGATTTCCATATCCCGCTTCCGTTGTCCATATCTCTTTGCTCTTTGCTCTTTGCTCTATAAACTCTCAAATCACTGTCCTTGCATAAGGAGCAGCGTCAAGCGGGCAGAATTCTGAGTTGAGGTATCTCAGATAACCTGCCTCGGCTATCATTGCGGCGTTGTCGGTTGTGAACGAGAACGGTGGGATATAAATCTCGCAGCCGTATTTCTTACCATAATCCTCGAAGGCTGTTCTCAGTCCGCTGTTGGCACTCACACCGCCTGCCACTGCCAAATGGCGTATGCCGTAGTCCTTACGGGCCTTATGTACCTTATCCATCAGTATGTCTATTATCGTCTTTTGCAGACTCGCACACAGATCGGCTTTGTTCTGCTCGATGAAGTCGGGGTTTTGCTTGAGTTCATCGCGAAGGAAATACAAAAACGATGTCTTTAGTCCGGAGAAAGAATAGTCGTAGCCGCTTAGGTGTGGTTTGCTGAAGGTGAACCTGTTGGCATTGCCTTCTTTGGCGAGGCGGTCAATCCACGGACCGCCCGGGTAGGGCAGACCCATTATCTTTGCGCATTTGTCGAATGCCTCGCCTGCCGCGTCGTCGATAGTCTGACCGATAATCTCCATGTCGTTGGTGGCGCGCACAAGCACTATCTGCGAGTTGCCGCCGCTGACTAAAAGACACAGAAACGGCAGTTCAGGCTGACGCTCGTTGCCCTGAGGTGTGCGTACAAAATGTGCAAGCACATGTCCTTGCAGGTGATTGACTTCTATGAGCGGTATGCCAAGAGCAAGAGCCATCCCTTTGGCAAAACTCGTACCTACAAGCAGTGACCCTAATAGACCCGGTCCACGGGTGAAAGCAATAGCGCTAAGTTCCTCCCGACTGACTCCGGCACGACGCAACGCCGTATCTACTACAGGCACAATGTTCTGCTGGTGAGCGCGGCTCGCCAGTTCGGGGACTACGCCGCCATATTCCTCATGAACTTTCTGTGAGGCTGTTACCTGACTCATCACAAATCCGTCAACTAACACTGCGGCACTCGTGTCATCGCAACTCGATTCGATGGCAAGTATAGATGTGTGTTTCTTTATTTCGGTCATGTTGTGTTTTGAGCGACTGCTCCATAAAGTGGTGTTTTTATGCGACCTGCTGCCGATGCTGACAGCCCGCCTCTACTGAACATTGCCTCAAGAGACTTCGTTCAAAGAAGCACGGCAAAGGTAGTATATTTCTTCCAAACTGACAAATTTATGCTCGTAACCACTCAAACATAGCACAAAGATTTGCTATATAAAATAAAATTCTTAACTTTGCACGCTTATTTTTAAGGCTGAGGTCGCTCAGTGCTTTTATGTTCCAACAGCATCATTTTAATTGATAGTCGTGTTTGTATATTTCTTCATACTTCGTATAGCTTCCTTGTTCAATCGCAAGGCGCGATTGCTTGTTCGTGGTCAGGGCGCTGCATTGTCGCTGATTACTTCTAAGCGTCAGGCAGGCGAGCGCTGGGTGTGGTTTCATGCCGCATCATCAGGTGAGTTTGAACAAGGGCGTCCGCTCATCGAGCGCTACAAGGTAGCCCACCCACAGGTAAGGGTGTTGCTCACTTTCTTCTCTCCTTCAGGTTATGAACAGCATAAAAATTATCGGGGTGCTGACCTTGTGACTTACCTGCCTTTTGCCACACGTCGCAATGCCCGCCGCCTCATAGAGACTCTGCAACCCGAGATGGCTGTGTTTGTTAAATATGAGTATTGGCCCGCCTATCTCAGGCAGCTCAGCCGCTCAGGTGTTCCAACGTATGTCGTTTGTGCACTATTCCGCCCTGAGCAGGCATTCTTTCGCTGGTGGGGTGCAGGCTATCGTAGTCTGCTGAGGTATTTCACTCGTCTGTTTGTTCAGGATCAAGCTTCTGCAGACTTGCTTGCGCAGTATGGCTTTGATAAGGTAACAGTGGCGGGCGACACCCGTTTCGACCGCGTGGCGCAGATTGCCGATAGTCATCTTAAAAAAGCGCAAGAGAACATAACGGGCGATTCTGTATCTTCTGTCTCTGATAGAGTCGCTATAGTAGAGCGGTTTGCAAGCTATAGCGAGAAGGTGATAATAGCCGGTAGTACATGGCTGCCCGATGAGAAGCTGCTCGTGCGTTACCTCAGCGAGCATGAGGGCGTGAGGTTGGTACTTGTGCCTCACGAGACAACTCCTAAACACTTGAATGCTCTCTTTCAGCTTTTAGAAGGACGCTACATGCTTTATTCTGAGGCTACTGAACGCAATGTCCAGATGCTGCAATGCATGGTGGTTGATGAGGTGGGTATGCTCTCTGAACTCTATCGCTACGCCACTGTGACATATGTAGGCGGAGGGTTTGGAGCCGGAATACACAATACCTTAGAGGCTGCCGTTTATGATAAGCCGGTTATCTTCGGTCCTCGCTATAAGAGGTTCCGCGAAGCGCAGGGACTCATCGATTCAGGCGGTGGCTTCTCTATTGGCAACTATAGGCAACTTCGCGAGACGCTCGACCGATTGCTGCGCGAACCAAGTGAGGCAGGGCGCAACGCCGGCAACTATGTTCGTTCAGAACTCGGCGCCACAAACAGAATCATTGCTCATCTCTCGAAATAATCAAAATATCTAAGTTTTCTAAA
>CAMHGK010000097.1 GCA_946184695.1 uncultured Bacteroidales bacterium
AATGTCCTCGGAACGCCCGAGACTGTCCCGTGCGGTACGTCAGCCACAGCACCTGCAGACCCTGTGAAAGACTGCTATACCTTCACAGGTTGGGACACAGACTTTACCAATGTGCAAAGCGACCTTGAAGTCCGTCCGTTGTTCGACCAGATACCTTACACCGTTCGCTTCTTCGATGCCGACAACCAGCAGATAGGTTCCGACCAGGCGGTTCTGTGCGGCGAGTCAGCTGTGGCACCCTCTGACCCTGAGAAGACCTGTGCCACTTTCGACAAGTGGGACAAAGACTACACCAATGTTCAGAGCAACCTCGATGTTTATCCTCTCTTCAATGACATCACCTACACCGTGACTTTCTTCGATGCCGACAATAATGTCATCGGCACTCCTCAGTCAGTACTGTGCGGTGACGCAGCCGTAGCTCCGTCAGACCCTGTGAAAGCCTGTGCAACATTCACGGGTTGGGACAAAGACTTCACAAATGTACAGTCCGACCTCGAGATTCGTCCTCAGTTCGATATGACGAAGTACAATGTCCGTTTCTTCGGCGGAGCCGATGGCAATACCGTGGTTCATACTTCTGAAGTTGAATGTTTTGCTAATGTCTCGGCAGATGAGCTTCAGGCTGCTGCCGATGCCGCTAATGCTGCAGCTCCCGACTGCAAAGAGGTTGACGGGTGGACACTATTCGAGGCCAACAAGCTGAGTCTGCCTATCACTAACTTCACCGCCGCCGACCTCAACAACACTGCCGTCAATAAAGATGGCGAGGTGGCCTGGAACGATGCAGAAGGTGAGCAAACTGGTCATCTGATATTCGATACTTACTATACGCTTCACAAAGGCATACAGATAGCCGACTGGAAGAACGGTTTTAATACGGGCTTGGATTGGACCAATGACTGGTATCAGTTCACTATCTCGTTCTTCGGAGTACCCGGGCAGATTTCGTTCACCGCTATTACAGAAGGAATTTATGTTGCTCCTAAGACGCTGATAGCTCCCAACGGAACGCCGATGGTTGTCAGTGGTTCGGAGTGGAAAGTTGAGGAGCAGAACGGCACTACAGGTGTCTGGACTCAGATATGGAATAGCACAGCCGGCAACGGCTCAGTCTCATACTCTCAGGACGTAACTCTGCTGCTCAACTCCGAGAGCCGTGCAGTAAGAATAAGCCGAAAGGGTAACTTTACAGCCTTCGTACAGAACTTGAAACTGACCAAGATAGCCGAAGCCAACCCGCTTGAGAATGTGACATCGGATGTAGATGTTCGTGCCGTATATGTTGACGCTACCTACGACCTCACTCTTACTAACGATGGCAATGGTACAGCCGCTATCGTTGACGACACCGACAACCCCGTCACCGGTCCGTTTGACTGTCTGACAACACAGAAGATTGTCGCCACACCTGCTTCTGAGTGCTATTCTTTCAAGCAATGGGATGACGGCAATACCGACAACCCGCGCTACGTGCTTATGAACGGCGACAAGCAGTTCGAGGCTCAGTTCAAGGAAAATACTTTCAATGTCCGCTTCCTCGGTGGTGCTGCAGGTACTACTGTGCTGCATACCGTCACCGTAGGTTGCCATAGTTCTGTCCCTGCCGCCGAATACAGCATTGCTCAGGCAGAGGCTACCTCGCCTGCCAACATGTCGGCTTGCTTCACTTTTGCAGGTTGGGACAAGACCGCTGACAATGTCACTGCCGACATCGACATACATGCTCAATATACTGCTATACCATACGTGCTGACCGTCAAGTCAGAGAATAGCAACTTCGGTACCGTCACCGGTGGCGGCACTTACGATTGCGGTGCTACGGCAACACTCACAGCTACCGCCAATGCCGGTTATGCCTTCGACTTCTGGGAGGGCGACGATAGTCAGGAGAACCCGCATGACGTTACCGTAGAAAGCGACAAGACCTATATCGCACATTTCAAAGAGCAGACCTACACCGTATTCTTCAAATACGACGGTTTGGTATTCCATAAGTTAGAAGATCTGCCATACGGCTATATGCTCACTACTGCCGATGCACAGGCTGCTCTTGCCAACTTCGAGATGCCGGAGTGCATGACGGTGGACTATTGGGACGGCATACCCACTGAGGTTACTGAGGACAAGGTGATAACGCTTAACCTGAAGCCTCAGCAGAACACCCTCACCGTCACCACCGACGACAATGCTAAAGGTTCCGTTATCATACTCGGCGACAACGTGACAACTGCCACATTCAATTGCGGTTCCTCGCATACCATACTCGCTACCGCCACTACGGGTTCGGAGTTCGACCACTGGACCGACTCCAAAGGCAACGACTATCCCGACAACCCGTTGGACGTTATTCTTAAAGAAGACCTGACCTTCACTGCGGTATTCAAGACTCGCACCTTCGATGTTGTGTTTACTCTCGATGGCGCTAAGTTCTATGAGATTAACGATGTGGAGTATGGCAAGCAACTAACTGACCAGCAGGTAGCCGACGCCCTTGCTGCTCTGCCGTTGCCTGATTGCGCTACATTCGACAAATGGGATGCGCTGCCTTCAGCTATCACGGCTGACACCGAGATAAAGGCTCTTGTCAAGACTGCTACCTATAATATAGAAGTGCTGACCGACAACAACCTTCACGGCACTGCCATCATCAGCGGCGACAACGTAAAGAGCGGCACCTACAACTGCGGCACAGTGCTCAGTCTGCTCGCTACTCCGGCTACCGGCTATGAGTTCGACCGCTGGACCGATGCCAAAGACAGCGAACTGACTAACAATCCGCTCAGCGTAGTATTGACAGAGGATGCTGCATATACTGCTCATTTCAAGATTAAGACCTATGTTGTCAGCTTCACCTATAATAGCGAGAAGTTCTTCGAGACCACTGTAGAGCACGGCTCGCCGCTCACCTCTGAGCAGCTGGCAGAGGCAAAGACAGCCCTTGCGTCGGTACTTGGCGAGTGCCGGACATTCGATGCTTGGGTCGGACTGCCCGCACAGGTTATTTCCGATACCGAGGTTCAGGCTACCGCAAAGACTGCCCGTGCACACATCACCGTAAGTTCTGAGGACAACAGCAAAGGTACGGCTGTCATTGCCGTTGACAATGTTACTATAGCTACTTACGACTGCGGCGAGATAAAGCAACTTGTGGCAACGGCTAAGGAAGGCTATGAGTTCGACCACTGGTCTGACAACACTAACGAGAACCCGCATACCATAGTAGTAGGCGATGCCGATGCTGAGTATGTGGCTTACTTCAATATCAAGCATTACACCGTGACCTTCCTCAACTGCGACGGCACCCTCATCGAGGAAGTCAGCGTAGAGCATGGTCAGGGTGCTACCGCTCCTACGGTGACGCCGCCCGCAGGCAGCAGCTTTAAGGGTTGGAACGACAACTCGTTTATGACCAACGTGACTGCCGACATGACGATTACCGCTCTGTGCGATATCAATCAGATGGTGGTTCGTTTCTACGATTTCGACGGCAATCAAATCGACCTCAAGACTGTTGACTACGGCGGTAGCATCGACCCACTCAGCGTCGTCACTCCCGCAAAAGCAGGACTCACTTTCACAGGTTGGGATCATTCGCTCGATAACATCACTGAAGACCTTGATGTACATCCGCTCTTTACCGTCAACCGTCTGACCGTATATTTCTACAACGGAACAGAGTTGGTGGCTACTTCGGAGGCTGACTACGGAAGTGCTCCCGACATAGTACCTACAGTTACCAAAACCGGCTATACCTTCATCGGTTGGGATCCCGATATAGAGCATATAACCATTGACGGCTTGCAGACCTATGCACAGTTTAACATTGTTAAATACAATGTTGACTTCATGAATCTTAACGACGAGGTGTTGGCTTCGTTTGCCGTAGAGTACGGCAGCACTGTTACCACCACGCCTGCGGCACCTGTTGTTGACGGTTACCACTTCGTAGGTTGGGATCAGGATTTCTCTATAGTAACTTCGGATATGACGATACGCCCTGTCTATGAGCTTAACCAATATACCGTTCATTTCGTCGATTGGGACAACACCCTCATTGCCGACAGGGCAGTGGAGCACGGAGGAACGGTCGTTGCACCCGATGCTCCGCTACACGACGGGCATAGCTTTGCCGGTTGGGACCATGAACTGAGCAATATCACCACCGACGGACTCGTCATCAAAGCCCTCTACGACAAGAATATCTACAACGTCACCTTCATGGCATTGGAGCAGACCGTATCGACTCAGCAGGTTGAATACAAGTCGGCAGCTGTGGCTCCGTTTGCCGATCAGATACCTCAGAAAGAAGGCTACCACTTCGTGGCATGGGACAAGGACTTCAGTTCGGTAACCTCAGATATTACCGTGACCGCCATCTACGACGTGAATATCTATCAGGTTACCTTCGTTGACTACGACGGTACGGTGATAAGCGGTCCGCAGGATGTTGAGTGGCACCACGATGCAGTGGCTCCCGTTGATCCTGTTCGTACTGACTATATATTTGCAGGTTGGGATAAGGACTTCACCAATGTCGAGCAGAACCTGACCGTCAAGGCTCAGTATATAGAACTCTACTACACCGTTCGCTTCTTCGACGACCTGACCAAGTCGCAGATAGGTGCTGACCAACAAGTAGAGTACCAGCATGCAGCAGTGGCACCCGTTGTGCCTAACCACAGCGCTGAGGGTTACCATTTCGCATATTGGGAGCCTGCAGACTTCAGCTCTGTAACTGAGAACCTCGACATCTATGCCAAGTATGAAAAGAACGTATATGTAGTTCGCTTCATCGACTGGAATGGTGCTCAGTTGGGTGCCGACCAGCAAGTGGAGTATGGTGCTTCGGCTGTTGCACCCGACGTTCCCGAGCGCGAAGGCTACAACTTCACCGGTTGGGATAAGTCGTTCTCGTATATCACATCAGACCTTACTGTCACTGCTCTATATGAGGCTAAGGTGTACAACGTGACCTTCAAGAACTGGGACGGCTCCGTTCTGAAGATCGACGCTGTCTCCTACGGTGGCACCGCCACACCTCCTGCCGATCCCAAGCGCGACGATTACATCTTCGTTGGCTGGGACGGCGACTACAGCAACGTCACTGCCGACGTGACCATCATTGCCAAGTTCACCGGCGAATATCTCACCGTCCGCTTCCACGACTACGACGGTACTGTAATCTGGACCTCGGTGACAAGCTATGGCGAACCTGCTATCGCACCTGAAGAGCCCACCCGTGAGGGCTACGAGTTTACTGGTTGGGATAAGCAGTACCTGAGCGTCACAGCCGATATGGACATCTATGCTCAGTATCAGGTGCTCAGCTACCTTGTACGCTTCTTCGATATCAACTCTTCGACTCCCGTCAAAGAGCAGTATGTCGAGTATGAGCAGTCGGCTTCGGCTCCTCAATTGCCCGAGCACGATGGACTCACCTTCATGGGTTGGTCGGCTGACTTCTCAGTGATTCGTCAGGCAGTAGATATATATGCTCAGTACGAGGCAAAGACATGGCAAGTAACCTTCATCAACTACAATGGTCAGACATGGAAGCAGACCGTAGAGCATGGCGGCAGCGCTGTGGCTCCTGCATTAGAAGAACGCTTCGGTTATGATTTTGCAGGCTGGTCAGGAGGCGACTACGAGCATGTCGTCTCAGACCTCACACTCATAGCACAATATAACATCAAGCAGTATAAGGTTACCTTCGTTGACTATCTCGGTGAGTTGACAACTCAGACCGTTCAGCACGGCGGCAATGCTACGGCACCTGTAGCTCGCGTACCCGAAGGACAGCAGTTCAGCGGTTGGGACGCTCAGTTCAACTTCGTCACCGCCGACCTGACCGTCAATGCTACTTACAGCTACTCGACCTTCACCGTTACCTTCCGCGACTACGATGGCACCTTGCTCTCGTCGCAAGAGGTGGCATACGGAGGTTCGGCTGTGGCTCCGACTCAGCCTACGCGCGATGGCTATGCGTTCCTTGAGTGGGATACACCGTTCACCAATATCACCCACAACACCACTGTCACCGCTCTTTATCGCAAAGATATCCTTGAGGTGACCTTCCGCGAGTGGAACGGTGAGGTGATAGAGGTTGTTAAGGTTCAGTATGGCGGAACTCCTCTGGCTCCTACTCCCAAAGAGCGCGAGGGTTATCACTTCACCGGTTGGGATCAGGATATCCACGGCGTATATGAGAACATGGACGTAAGAGCACTGTATGAACTCAACGAGTATCAAGTGACGGCTCGCTCGTCGGATATCTTCATGGGTGTGGTGACCGGTGGCGGCTACTTCAAACATGGCGAGCAGACCACCGTGACAGCTTTGCCCGACGAGGAATATGAGTTTGTAGCATGGCTCGACGAGAACACGATGAAGCCTGTTGAGTCGCTCACTGCGGCACAAGTGACCATCACCGTGACGAGTGACACTGCCTTAGTGGCACTGTTCCGACTCAAGTCCTTCTCGCTGACCTTCGACCGTTACTACACCGTATGCCCGGGCGAAACTGTAGTATTGCCCTCCGGCATTGAGCTGACGCCCGAACAAGATGTTGAGGTAGAGGATGTTGTTCACTACGAATATATACCTGACGTATGGTGCGACTCTATATTCAATTGCCATATATCAGTATATACCAAACCTGAGATGCCCGCCGTTAATCTCTTGCCCACCGTGGTATATCTGCAAGCAGTAGAGCTTGAAGAGGCTACCGAGTCTGTCCGTTCGGCATTAGACAACGCCAAACTGCCGTCGTGGTCGGAGATCGACAGCGACTGGTGGGAGTGGCTTGTGGATGAGCAATGGACCCGCTACGAGGACGAGATAATCTCCTCGTATGACACTCTGACGATGCGCTATGGCATAGCCACCGCTTGCGGCGATACGCTCTACACTGAGCCTATGCTCGTCAAGGTGGCAAAGCAGAACGCCGACAACTGCAAAGACTGCCAAGTTGACTTTGTGGCTGTCATCATCTACGACTGGATGCTCATGCTCGATAAGGCTACTCTGAACGATATGGGATACGTCTTCCCTGCTGACAGCGTAGCATGGTACAAGGTGGTAGATGGTCTTGATGACCTCAACCAACCCGAACTTGCCGACGACGAGGAGGTGGGCAGAGGCTTCTACTACACTGTTGACTATACCCTTGCCGGTACCGGCGACACCTACTATGCTATCGTCTATCTGCCCGAACAGAGCGACGACGTGCCGTGCCACGGTATCCTCCGCTCGGGTATGTTGCAGTTCAGCCTGGGCGAGCAAGGCAGCGAGCAGAACCAGATACTGCTTCGTCCGACTCTTGCAGTGCCCTCGCAGACCATCACCATCACCGGACTCAATCCTGAGGAGACAACGACAATTCGGGTATATTCATCCACCGGACAACTTGCCGAGACCTTTACCTCAAATGGTCAGACGGAAGTAAGCTTCACGGGTGAGGTGACCTCAGGAGCATACATGGTATATATCGATTCCGAAACACGTCATGCAGTAAAGAAGTATATAGTAAAACAATGATAATCCGTCAGTAGCCACCCTTCGGGGTTGGCTACCGACAGGTGTAAGTTTTCAATTATCGGACCTCAAAAATCAGAACCTATGAATAAGATACAAAGGATATTGCTCATTGCAGCATTGGTGTTAGCTCAATGTCTTACTTTGTCGCCGCTGAGTGCTCAGCAGCGTTATGGTCGTCCTACTCCTTCTACCGAGGTGTCGGCATCAGGCAAGGACCTGAGTCGCAGTTCCGCTCGCGAGCGTGAAAAGCAGAAACAACGCGAGCAGAAAGAGAAGGAGAAGCAGCGCAAGCAATTGGCAAAGCAGAAGCAGAAGGCTCGTCAGGATGCCTCAAGAAGTTCTTCGCGAAACGCATCCGATAGAAACCGCAGTTCGCAGTCGCGCTCGTCACATTCGGGCTCTTCGCGTCCACAAGGCAGTTTGGTTGTGGAAGATGAGGCAACTGTAGTCGAGACCGCAGCTGAGACCACTGCAGTGGCAGGAACAGCTGCCGCAGTAGCCGAGACCGCAGCCGATGCAGCCCCTCAAGCAGGCAACGAGGTTATCGACCTGAATGCTTCTCAAAAAGATAACGAGGTGATAGACCTTACCCCTGCCGATAACCAACGCGCAAGGACATCGGCTCGTGGCAATGATAGAAATAAGCAGAAAGCCAACAAGAGGGATACTAATAGGAAGTCAGAGAAGGCATCTAAGAAGTCTGAGAAGCAGAAGTCTGAGAAGGTATCTGAGAAGGCAGATAAGCGAAAGTCCGCTAAGGCAGATAAGCAGAAATCCGCTAAGGCAGATAAGCAGAAGCCCGCTAAGGCAGAGCGTCAGAAAGCAGCAAAGGCAGATAAGCAGAAGCCCGCAAAGGCAGAGCGTCAGAAAGCAGCAAAGGCTGATAAGCAGAAGCCCGCAAAGGCAGAGCGTCAGAAAGCAGCAAAGGCAGATAAGCAGAAGCCCGCAAAGGCAGAGCGTCAGAAAGCAGCAAAGGC
>CAMHGK010000098.1 GCA_946184695.1 uncultured Bacteroidales bacterium
CGAAGCCTATGCTGGCAACATGAGTGAAACGAATGTTGAAGCATAAAGAAATACTCTCTCAATATAGGGGCATGTCTATAATAATAGGTATGCCCCTATATTTTATGTAGGAACAAGAATGATTTGGTTTCTGCTATCTAAAGCACTCTCGTAACCGATTAACAAAGGTAAAGAGTAACTTTTTGAACAGCATCTGTAGAGCAACCGAACAAGAACCGAACAAGAACCGAACAAGAACCGAACAAGAACTGAACTTCCATCCCGAACATGCTGCCTATTACATCGTTGTGCCTTTCGACCCGACACCAATCACCTATCCCAAACACCCCAATCTCCGTCAGCACCTCAACACCTACCGCGCCAAAATCCGCCCCCTCTCCGATTTCATCGGGTTGAGATAATTGTTTCGCAAATAGATATACATGGGCTGCAACCTGCAAGAAACAATAATAGCTCGGCATGTATGGTTCAACAAACAATAGGGAAAAACATCAAGGGGTGGGGAACAAAACAAAGGGGAGAAACAAAAGAAAATATTTTGTCGGTTCTGCATTTTTGACTATTTTTGTGGCAGATATTCTAAATCTCTGCGCATGTCTGACGAAAAACCGATACACACCGACGAGAAGCCTATACATGATAATCGTCCGCTGTCGTTTTCGCATCGGCGAAGTACTTTTCATGACTATCACGAGCGTGGCATCTATCTTATCACCGTTTGCACCGCTGAGCGACAGCCGTTGTTAGGCTCGCTCAATGGTAACAGCCCCGAAGAAGCGTATATTCAGCCCACTGCGCTCGGCGAGGAGGTTTTGCGTTGCTGGAACAACATCCCCACCTTCCAACGTGAGGCGGCAGAGAAGAAAAGCAGCAAGACCGGCACACTCTGCCACCGCGAGATAAGTCTTATTGCTCAGCAACTCATGCCCGACCATTTTCACGGCATCATCTTTGTCCACTCGGAGATGGACATCGCTATAGGCGAGGTCATCCGCGGCTTTATGATAGGATGCACCAAGGCCTACAACGCGGAGTTAGAGGACTCGGCGGTTGAAGGCTCGGCGGTAGAGAGCTCGGCGGTGGATGGCTCGGCGGTTGAGGGCTCGGCATATATGCCGAGCATAAATCCTCGCAAGAAGCCCCTCTGGGAGAAAGGCTTCCACGACCGTCGTCTCACTCGCGAGGGACAGTTGCAAACGATGATAGACTATGTGCGCGACAATCCTCGCCGTCTGTTTGTCAAGCGACATTACTCAGGGCAGTTTGCTGTGGTGCACGGCGTCGCTTATCAGGGGCATACCTTCTCTGCTGTAGGCAACTTGCGCTGGCTTGACTTCCCGCTTTATGCTGTGCATGTGCGCCGCCGTTTTTCAGAGCAGGAACGCCGCGAATATATGAACGGCTGCATCCTTGCAGCAAGGAATGGCGCGGTGCTGATAGGGGCGTTTATCAGCGAGTACGAGAAGCAGGTGCGCGAAATAGCGCTTCGCGAAGGCTGGGCTATTATTCAACTATGCAGGGAAGAGTTCACGAAATTCTACAAACCCTCCGGCGACCTCTTCGACGCCTGTGCAAAAGGGCAAGTGCTCCTGCTGCACGAGGAGAAAAAGGTGGAGACTGAAGGCTCGGCGGTAGAGGTCTCGGCGGTAGAAGGCTCTGCGGTTGAGGGTTCGGCATATATGCCGAGCATAAAACAACCACGAAGCCACAAGCAGCCTGTTAACGCTTTTTGGGAAAGCCAGCGTAAGATTCACCGCAACGAATGTGTGGCACTCAACGAATTAGCAGAGAAGTTATCTGAGTATTGAGACAAACGAATACATAAGCTGAATTACAGAACTCAGTGTCGCATGAAGGGATAACGATGCCACAAAAATTGACGAGATGGTTGGAGAAAAAAGCTTTCATGACAATGGTGATGGTGATGGAGCAAACTACATTAGCGACAGATTGCACCTTGAAGATATGCACCCTGCTAACTTTTTTTTGACCAACTGACATGTAATGGCAGTTTGGCACCATAATTTTGCTTCCGAAACAGAAAATCAACTCTCAAAACAGTTTTTTAATTACACATAGAAGCAGGCAATGTCTATTAATCACTAACACTAAACATTGCCATTCATTCTAATAAATAAAATAATACACTATGAAAAAGACAATTCTCGGTTTAGACTTAGGTGTAGGCTCAATTGGATGGGCATTGATAGAAATGGAAGATGACCAACCCAAACAGATTTTAGGTATGGGGAGTCGTATTGTGCCTCTCAGCAAAGACGATAGCGATCAATTCAGTAAGGGACAGGCCATCACAAAAAATTCAGATCGCACGGCTCGCCGTACCACTCGCAAGGGTTACGACCGCTATCAACTACGCCGTGCACAGTTGACACAATTGCTACGCGACAATGGAATGTTGCCGGAACAAATGGACGAACATCTCATTGACCTTTGGAAACTTCGTAGCGATGCTGCCACTGAAGGACATCAACTTACCTTGCCGCAGATAGGTCGAGTGCTCTATCATATCAATCAGAAACGCGGATATAAGCACGCCAAATCGGATGATAACGGAGATAGTAAGCAAACCAAATATGTAGAGACCATAAACCAGCGATATGCGGATATTCAAGCGAAGCATCAGACCATCGGTCAGCATTTCTATCAGGAGTTACTGAGTAGCCGGGTAAAAGGAGGTAAGGATTATTACTATACTTACCGTATCAAAGACCAAGTTTTCCCACGGGCTGCTTATATTGCCGAGTTTGACCAGATAATGCGTATTCAAAAAGAGTTTTATCCTGATGTCATTACTGACGAAGTGATTGACTCATTGCGTAATCGGATTATTTTCTACCAGCGCCCGCTGAAGTCATGCAAACATTTGGTGAGCCTTTGCGAGTTTGAGATGCGTCCCTATAAAACTAAGGATGGCAAGATTGTTTATAGTGGTCCTAAATGTGCGCCGCGTACCTCGCCTTTGGCGCAATACTGCGCCATGTGGGAAGTTGCAAATAATATTACGCTCACCAATCGCAATAACGAACGGTATGAGTTCACCCTTGAGCAGCGTAGGCAGATTGTAGATTTTCTCTGCAAGAACAAAGAACTGAAAGTCACACATCTGCAAAAAATATTAGGTATCAGTAAAAAAGAAGGCTGGTATGGCGGAAAAGCTATAGGCAAGGGTATCAAGGGCAATGCTACACTCAACCAATTGCGCGAAGCATTAGACGGCAAGTATGACCAATGGCTGGAGATGCCCATAAGGATAGATGATAAAGTGAATGTTGAAACAGGCGAAGTAGTGAAAATGGTTAGCGAAGATGTAGAGCAAACGCCGCTGTTCAGACTATGGCATGCTGTTTATTCACTGCAAAATGCTGACGAGTTATCCAAGACTCTTCAAGACAAATTCGGCATTACAGACAAGGCGGTTATTGATGCACTCTGCAAGATTGATTTTGTCAAACCGGGTTATGCCAATAAATCACATAAATTCATCCGCCGCATTCTGCCATATCTGATGGACGGATATATGTATAGCGAAGCATGTGAGCAAGTACAGATTAAGCATTCTAACAGTATGACACGTGAGGAACGTGAGGCTCGACAATTAAGCGAACATATTGAAACACTCCCCAAGAATGCATTGCGCCAGCCGGTGATAGAGAAAATCCTCAACCAGATGATTAGCCTCGTCAATCGCTTACAGCAAGAGTATGGTCAGATAGATGAGGCGCGTGTGGAATTGGCACGCGAACTGAAGCAAAGCCGCGAAGAACGAGATAATGCCTATCGGACAATCAACCAAAACGAACGGAGAAACAAAGAGATCGCCGCAAAGATAGAAGAATTTGGTATTCGTCCTTCTCGCTCACGCATACAGAAATACAAGATGTGGGAAGAAAGTCGGCATCAGTGTTTCTATTGTGGAAAAACAATTGACTTGTCTCAGTTCCTTAGTGGAGCCGATGTGGAAATAGAACATATTATTCCGCGTAGTATTTTGTTTGACGATAGCTTTAGTAATAAAGTATGTGCTTGTCGTCACTGCAATCAAGAAAAAGGTAATCTGACAGCGATGGAGTACATGGAATCAAAACCTGTCGGCGAATTTGAGGCGTATAAGCAACGTGTGGCAGAGGCGTTTGAAGACAAGCGCATCAGCAAAACCAAGCGTGACCATCTTCTATGGCGCAGAGCGGACATACCGCAAGATTTTATTGACCGTCAGTTGAGACAAAGCCAATATATCGCAGTCAAGGCTGTGCAAATCCTGCAAGACGGCATTCGAAAAGTATGGACAAGCGGCGGTAGTGTGACCGATTTCCTGCGCCATCAATGGGGATATGACGAGATATTACATACTCTTAACCTGCCACGATACAAGCAAGTAGAAGATTTAACCGAGATAGTTCATTATGAACATGCAGGGCAAGAACATAATGAGGAGCGAATTAAAAATTGGACGAAACGAATTGACCATCGACACCATGCTATAGATGCTCTGACTGTTGCATTGACACGGCAGAGTTATATCCAACGGCTTAATACTTTGGAGGCATCACATGATGCAATGGAAAAACAAGTCAAAGAAGCCGGTACGCAATATAATGAGAAGAAATCCTTATTGGAAAAATGGGTCACTGAACAACCGCATTTCAAGGTAGCCGAAGTGACCGAAAAGGTAGATGCTATCTTGGTATCTTTCCGAGCAGGCAAACGTGTTACGACACCTGCAAAACGAGCTATATATCCGGGCCATAAGCGAACTGTCGTACAAAAAGGTCTGCAAGTACCACGCGGAGCTCTAACCGAAGAAACCGTGTATGGACGTTTAGGTGATAAGTTTATTGTCAAGTACCCACTTGACCACCCCTCTATGAAACCTGAGAATATCGTTGACCCTACCATTCGTGCAATAGTAAAGCAACGCATAGCTCAAAAAGGGAAAGATGCTTTTAAGGAACCTCTCTATTCTGCAGAAGGAATGGAGATTAAGAGTGTGCGTTGCTATACAAGCCTCTCAGAAAATGGTGTTGTACCTGTTAAATACAATACCGAAGGACAACCTATTGGTTATGCAAAAAAAGGTAACAACCATCATATCGCTATCTATCAAGATAAACAAGGAAACTACCAAGAGATGGTAGTTAGTTTTTGGGATGCTGTAGAACGCAGACATTATGGCATTCCTGCAGTCATTATGAATCCTAAAGATTTATGGGATAATTTGTTAAATACTGAACTACCACAAACCTTTTTGGCAAAACTGCCCAAAGACGATTGGCAATTTGTTCTCTCAATGCAAGAAAATGAGATGTTTGTACTTGGTATGGAAGAAGATGAATTCAATGATGCAATAGAGGCAAAAGACTATAACCTGCTGAACAAACATCTGTATAGGGTACAAAAGATTAGCCATGCTGATTATTGGTTCCGTTACCATACGGAAACAATAGTTGATGATAAATATAATGATGTCAAGAACCCTCAGTTGAGTTTTGATATGGGAAAAGCAATAGATATTAGAAGTATAAAGACATTGTTTTATAAATATCCACACAAAGTTAAAATCGACATAATGGGTCGTATTACAAAGGCATGATTAAGCGAGTACTTTGTTTTGAAAATCCTGCACGGTTGAGTCTTAAATTAGAGCAAATCGTCGTGGAGTTGCAAGATGCCAAACGCACCGTGCCCATTGAGGATGTGGGTGTAGTTATCTTAGACCACAAGCAGATAACCATCACACACGCGCTTATTGATGCTCTCTTAGCAAATAACTGCGCTATTGTGACTTCCAACGACAAACATCTACCTGTCGGGCTGATACTTCCGTTAGACGGTCACAACCTGCAAAGTGAGCGTTTCCGCGAACAGATAAACGCATCAGAACCACTCAAAAAACAGCTCTGGCAACAGACAATAATAAGTAAGATTCTCGGACAAGCTTACGTGTTGAACACACAAGGTATAGAACGGCGTAACATGCTCAAATGGGCTAAGAGTGTCAGGTCCGGCGATGTGGATAATTTGGAGGGCAGAGCAGCTGCCTACTATTGGCAGAATTTGTTTGGCGACATTGACTTTGTCCGTGGTCAGGAAGGTCCACCACCTAATAATATACTCAATTATGGTTATAGTATTGTGCGCGCTATGATGGCTCGTGCTTTAGTAGGTGCCGGCTTGTTGCCTACGCTCGGTATTCATCATCATAGCCGCTATGATGCCTACTGCTTGGCTGATGATATCATGGAACCATATCGACCCTATGTGGACATGATGGTCATTGATATATGGCAAAAAGGAGAAACTACTGAGGAACTTACATCTGATATCAAACGTAAATTGTTGGGCATAACGACCATGGATGCTATTATAGCGGGTCATCGCAGTCCAATGATGCTTGCTATACAATCTACTGCTCAAAGTGTGCAGAAATGCTTCTCCGGCACCGCACGCAAAATAATATATCCTGATTGGTAGTTTATCTATCATTCAAGATTTGTAATTTTGCAATATAAAACAGCTGGGTGTTGATTCAATCGTGATTTCCGTTTGTTGTGTATATCATTCAAAATTTGTAACTTTGCAATATAAAACAGTTCTCAAGAATTATGTCTGGACGACTACTCGTTGTGTATATCATTCAAGATTTGTAACTTTGCAATATAAAACAGTAAGTTTGTTGAAGGTGTTGTATTTCCTCATGTTGTGTATATCATTCAAGATTTGTAACTTTGCAATATAAAACAGACACCATCGGTGAGATACCGGTGGTACTTATTGTGTGTAGCCTTCTGCTTATATTTGCTTAGTCTAATTCGATAATGACAGAGCGTTTAAGGACGTCGCCGATGGGAATGCCATTTATTTTTAGTTGGTTCCATAAGTCCACTCTGTCACTACGGAATGTTGCTACTAATTCATCAAAATTAGGATCAATGATACCACTGCAAGAATGTGCTTCTCCAAATCTATCCACTATCGGCACCTTTTTATCTGTTGTGCGTGGCCGATATCGGCATACGGTAATAGGTTTTTTTTCTGTTGCGATATTATACATACAACCGTCTTCTAACCAAAAAAATAGCATATTTAGGCGCATAATATCAATATAGTAGCGGAATATATGTTCGGGATTATCAGAGCGTGCATCTGCCATATCCGCATTACTCCAGCTGATGTTTTTTTTATAGAGGTTATTGTTCCAATAGGTAAAAACTATCGGCTTTTGGAATGGATGATAAAAATTCTCCATTATAAGGTTCTCCTCTGTACAACCATCAAGATACTTTCTCAATCCCTCCGGCATACCTTCATATTGATTGTTATGTAAATCCATGTTCTTTGTTATATTTTACGGCTGTTTTCCACAGTCTTATGTCTCTTTCGTTCAAAGGAAAGGTGTTATTGGGGTCATGCTCTTTTCTGCCAACCACTGAGTCTGATGAAGACCAATAGTGCGTATGTGGTGTTTCGTTTCTTTTGAAATCAACACTTTTAATTAATCGGTGGTCACGATAGTAGTATATTTTTTCTATTCTGCCATATTTGTCAGCAGAATAATATGTTGTGTTAGGAGTATTAGAAAAGGTGATGGTTTTATTATTTTCACCTTCAGTCCAAATCAGAACTTTTATATGACCTATTTTGTCGATTGCCTTATATTCGCGATATTCGACATTGATACCTCCTCCTTTACTATTTTGAAAAGCTCCTCTACCTCCCATAGTTGTGCAGACGTTGTAGATTATCATTGGGATAATAGCAGACTTTGATTTCTCGGTGCTCATCGATTAGTTTGAGCGGTTCGCCATATACGATGAGCGTATCCGGTTGACATCTGGCGATAAATTCTTTAAATCCGTTGCAGAATAGTCGCTTTGATAATGCGTTTCTTTGTGTACCGATGGAGGATAGTGCAAAAGTGCCGCCAGTCGGTAGTCCATCGAAACAGAAATGGTATGAACTGCTATCAGACCAACTGACTGTAGGAATGACATTGAGTCCATGCTGCTGTATCCAGCAGGCAAGAGTACGATTACGATAGGTATTCCAGATCTGCACTGCTATTGGCATATTCTGATAAAGCGAGAAGTCGGGCGACAGTATGCCGGCATAGGCGGAAAGGGTTGTCAAATAGCGTTCCGGTGCATTCCATAACCGCTCAAACTGGTAATCATCGAGAAAGAAGTGTACAAAATCTTTGCTTGCATTGGCCTTTGGATTGCCGATAATCGGTGAGTTTTGCCTGCGGTGCACTGTCTTGTGGAATGGAAACAGACCCGATGGAGGCATTCCGTCGTAAGGTAACAACCGCGGCATTTGGAATGTGCCTGCAAAGGTACAATTTTTTATCAAATTGAGATTCTGATTTTTCAGAATTCTTTCATTTG
>CAMHGK010000099.1 GCA_946184695.1 uncultured Bacteroidales bacterium
GACAAAACTATTCCGACAGCAAGTACAACGGCAATGCTACTTGGTATAGCGTTGCACTTGATGCACAATACCCCTATTTTATCTTGGATAACAATGCCGGTAACAAGCAAACCAAAGGTGATAGAACATACGAAACCGATATCACAACCTTCACTCCGGGGTCGTTCTGGTATGTTGCACAAGACGATGCTTACACATCTTCAAAGAATGATGGTAAAACTTATTATAATCTTACGCAGGTCAACCTCACCGACCCGACCGTAACGCTCGACGCACCCGAAGTCGTAAGCGGTACTATGGCATACTTCACCGGTACGGTAACGAACTTTGGTAACGACGGTATGTCGGCTGCCGAGATGCGTGAAGTGGGTGTGTATATAGGCGAAACAAAATACACTACCACCTGCTACGGCACAGGTGCCAACACTGCTAAGTTCTACATCGTGGTTGATGGCTTGACGGCAGGCACAACATACAGTGCGTGTGCGTTTGCCCTCAACGCTCACGGTGAAGGCAAGAGTGCAGCACAGTCATTCACCACTCGTGCTCACGATACCTATACGATAAAAGTTCGCTCTACTTCGACACCGTATGTCTATGCATGGTCTTATAAGGCTGACCCGAACAGCTGCGGAGCCAAAACCGAAGAGAATGGCACATGGCCAGGCATAGCCATGACTTCGACAGGTATTACCGGTGTGCAAGGTACATGGTATGAATATACCATGGACAATACCTACAACCAGTTCAAGGTGACTTCAGGCGCCAACGCTGGGGCATACACCGCCAACCAGACCGACGACTGGGCAGTACCCGGCGAAGACAAGTGCTATTGGTATTGGAATGGTACGGAGCGTGCTACGCAGAGCGAGCGCTTAGGTGTGATGGCTTGCCCGATACTTGAGCCAACGCTGATGATAGAGTCAACAGCGGGTAGTGGCAGTTATACCAACTACACCATGACCACCAACGGCTCGAATGTGGAATACACGCTATCCTTGGCGCAAGAGGTGACATATAGGTTTAAGGTGATATATAATGCCGACTACTACACTCGTAGCAATTCTGAAGATATCTTCACCGGCAATCACAACTCTAACATAGCCTTCTCCGTTCTTGACGGCTCCGGCAACGAAGGCGAACTTCAAACAACTGTCGCAGGTTCGTATAAGATATCATTCAATACCTCAACTAAAAAGGTAACGGTAACCTATCCTCAGATACCTACGCTGACAAGTTTGACAGTGACGGCTGTGGAGAGTTTACCTGATGCATTTGTTCCATTTGCAGGAAACGGAACCTCAGAAAATCCATATATGATTTTCAAAGATAAAGGAATAAACCTAAGGGCAGTGGTGGCACCGACAACAAATAGCGACCATATTTATATCAAGTTTGGTGATACAGAGAAGACCGCAGGTGCACCGAAACAAAATCTGACTGCTGCTCCGAATGACTTGATTAAGCATAGTATAACTGTTGAGGCTTACTATAAGTACAACGGCATAGAAGGCACCAAGCAGACCAAAACCATCTATTATCAGGCTATTGAGGTTCCGACGTTGACCCTTACTGCCGCTGCTACAGACTACGGAACAGATGTAGAGATGGGACACACAACCTCGCTGACAGCCACTGTCACCAACGGCGATGGCACCGAGTCTGGCAATATCTATTTCTATTATGTTCAGGCCCCGGGTGTTAACAATTGGAATACTAAGGAGTCCAACAATCGCTCAGGCTCAACTATCACTACTGCCGCACTGGCTCAGCAGGGAGTATATAATTACATGGCATCTATGCTCTATCATGGTAGGGAGATTTTCTCTGATCCGATATCTGTCAACTCATATAAGGTGGTTACGGTGAAGGTCGGTGTGATGTCAAATACAGGTTGGGGTAACCTGAAGTTCCACTGGTGGACTTCAGCCAAGTCGGCTGTCAACACACAGTCGGATTACATAACCAACTTGGAAGGCACCAAGTGGTATGCTCTGACTTTCCGACAGCCATATCCGATAAACTTCGTCCTTTACGATGGTACAGGAGAGAGTGGCAACAATATCTCTTATTCACCCGACTCAGAGCGTTGGCATCAAGCACAAGATGTTACCAATGTTAATGCTGATGTATGCTATATAATCGATGGAAATAAATTTGGTGAATATGGAACAGATCAGTACAAGAAACTTCCCCAACTCAAAAACGACTGTTCGGGCTTTTATCGTGTACACGTACGGCAGCCTTTGTTCAACGAGTTAGGCGAAGCCAATGGCAATTCATGGGATTACTATTCCAACATAGTCACCGGTGCCGACTCTGTGTCGTATTATGTATGTCATAATGCCACCATATATGAGTTGCAAGAGTTTGGCAACGGTGGTTGGGTGCGCAAGCAGGACCTTAGTGGATCGAAGCCGGCTCAGTCTGGAGGAGTGAAGCAACTTGAGGCAATCAAGTATAGCGGCAACGACCACGTTTATCATGCTTATTTTAACGGCACCACGTTGACAGGTATAACTAAATACTCAGGCAACTTCTACGTGCGCTCCAACCTTGCCAACGGCTGGGACGATTATATTACCAGCAATAGCAAGATGACGCATTTCGGTCCACTCGTTACCTATGACCACTATTGGGTGACATTTACCGGAGATAATGTTGCTAAGAATATCGACGTTCAGGTAGGCGATGCTATCAACCCCGAACTGACGCGCAACCCCGCAGGTGATGTTGCGAGTCTGACAGAGACGATTGATGGTATATCAAGAGCCGTGAAGGCAAAGAACGTACGCTACTCGTACAACAGCTTCACCAACTGGCTCGACGTAGCAGTGATAGGTGCTTCGACCGAGACCTCGTATGTATTCCTCTCAGCCTTCGGCGCTGATGCAAGCGGTACGACAGCAAGTACAAAAGTATTCCTGACAACCGGCGCTAACAATGCCAAGGGAACGGCTACAAGAGAGGACTTGGCTGCATCGCAGAAGAAGTTTATCGACCTTTCTAACTGGTACTATCAGGCCGACCTCTACATAGTGAAACCTGCCGGAACTGCCGAGTCGGATAATGTCATGATAGGCGTCCAAGCACGTCTGCCGCATACATCTACCGTGCAAGAGATTGTGTCACGTGAAAAACCCCTTGAGGTTTTGGGTAACACTACGACCGGCGGAAATTATATAGTCCGCGTGATTTACCATTATCCTACTAACACCCTGCTTGCTGGCTGGCTGCCTGCCAATACAGAGAATGTGACCACAAACAAGGTAATCGAAGGTAATATGATACTCAATCGCGTGGAGAATGATGGCGTTCAGCAGATAAAGTTAAGTGATGGCATGCGTGTGACCGGTTTGCATAAAATATATATGGGACTCGAGATGCAGAAGAACAACGCAAGTGGTGAGTTCTATAAAGTACATGGTTCGGAAGGAACAAAGAACATAACTACTAATGTCTATTATTGGTTCTCGTTACCATACGACAGTGATATTGATAGCATCATAGGTCTGCCTGGTACGTATGGTGAAGACTGGGGAATACTGACCTACGATGGCAAGTCGCGCGCCAAGAAAGGTATGTTTGCTGATTCCGATTCCTATTGGAAGTGGCTCAAACTTGAAGTTCCTGAGACTACACTCAAGGCTTACGAGGGTTATGTGCTTGCAGTGGATTTGAAGAATAGTGATTTCAAACCCGTGACGATAGATGGCAAGACCTATGCCTCGATATTTGCTTATTTCCCTGCTAACGAAGCAGGGTATAACCTTGAGAATAAAACCAATACCGTAACCTACGAAACCTACGAATGTACTATACCCAGCCGTATGAATCGCGACTCAGGCTGGCGACTGATGGGTGTTCCAGGCTATAGCAATGTGGCACCTGCTTCGTTTAGTGGTCCGAATCCTATAGACACAGACCGTCCCACTGCCGATGCCTTCTATTACGAGTATGTATATAGCGATGGTATCGGTAATCAGAACGGAACCGATGGTTCGAGTGCACACAATCAGTATAAATACCATACTACAAAGACCGACACCTACAAGGCATTCCATGCATATTTCGTTCAGTACAACGGCTCTATCACTTGGGCACAGGCAACAGATAATGTTAAGGCTGCCATTCGCCGCAAGGTGGTGACGGCAGGAGGCAAGGAACTCCAACCTGCAACGCTGAGAATGACAATCAGCCGCAACGATGTCGAGTTGGACAATACCTACATTAGGTTAGATGCTGACTTGAGTGCCGATTATGTAGTTAACGAAGACCTCGGTAAGGTAATCAATACGAAGGCCACCAATATTTACACTATCTGTCAGGAGGCTAATCTTGGAGCTAACTGCTTGCCGCTCGATGAGCAAGAGGTGCCGCTTGGTATGCGTATTGCCGTTGCAGGCGACTATGTACTCGCTTTCGACGACGTTCCGGAGGGTATGACGGCTATCCTTGTTGACCAAGAGACCGGACTCGAGACCGACCTCGCCCTTGACAGTTATGAGGTGTCGCTCGAGAAGGGAACCATCGACTCGCGCTTCTATGTGCGCCTTGCTCCCGCACAGACCGATATCGCCACCGATCTGTCCGCTAATGGCCAGGCAGGCGTCGGGACACTCACCGCCACACTCTCCGATGGCAAACTGCTGCTCAGCGGTATAAGTGACGAGGGTGCCGACATCTCCGTCTTCGATGCTGCCGGACGACTCGTGTATGACCGTCGCACCTACCGCGGTGAGGTCATCGACCTGCCCGCCACCTCCGGCGTATTCCTTGTCCGCTCAGGCCAGCAAATCATACGTGTTGTTAAATAGGAGATATATATAAAACCGATGCTTGTAGAGACGGTATATATACCGTCTCTCAATCATGAAACATCTGGCGCTTCAGAGGCTGTAATAATTTTAGAAACGCTATTTTAGAGACGGTATATATACCGTCTCTACACGTGGCGGAATTCATGGTTTATGCGTTATCCTTTTTGTCTTTTGCAAATAATGTGATAATAGGTATTTTATGATTTTTAATGAGCTACTATATAATGAGAAATATCGTATTCCAACTATTCGATTGAAAGAAGAAGGGTATGGTGAAGGTTTTTATCACGTAGTTATATGTACTCGGAATCGTATGCATTATTTTGGTGAGATCAGGGCTAATGTTATGTACTATTCACAAGTCGGATTTTATACACAACAGTGTATTAAAGAAATACCGTTTCACAATAAATATACTACAGTATGCGAGTATCAGATTATGCCTAATCATATACATCTACTTATAGCACTATCTGATATGTCTCCGATAGTTGATAAAGATAGTAATATTAGGAAACGTAGTGGATTATCTATTGTAATAGGCGGATTGAAAAGAGCAGTTAAATATTGGGCTAACACCAATTGTATAGATTTCGCATGGCAAGAACGTTATTTTGATACTATTATCCGCAGCTCTTTGCAATTCAGTGAGACAGTTGATTATATACGTGCTAATATCAATAATTGAGCTCAAGACGAAATGAATGAAAGCACATAAATTATCAAATTTTCAATAAATACTTAATTATGGCAAATGTATTAGCTATAGTGGGGCGTCCCAATGTAGGGAAATCGACCCTTTTCAATCGTCTGACTAAGACTCGTCGGGCGATAGTCAATGAACAAGCAGGCTCCACGCGTGACCGCCAGTACGGCAAGTCCGAATGGAACGGGCGCGAGTTCTCCGTTGTAGATACCGGCGGCTGGGTGGCGGGTTCCGACGATGTTTTCGAGTCGGAAATCAATCGTCAGGTGGATCTCGCCATAAGTGAGGCAGATGTGGTGCTACTGGTAGTGGACGTGAATCAAGGTGTGACGCAGTTCGATATGGAGGTGGCGCACCTGCTGCGTCAGTCAGGCAAGCAGACTCTCTTGGCAGTCAACAAAGTGGACACCTTCGACGCTCAATGGGGGGCTGCCGAGTTCTATAAGTTAGGACTTGGTGAACCATATATCTTGTCAGCCGTCAACGGTCTCGGCACGGGCGATTTGTTGGACGAAATAGTATCGCGTTTCAACCCCGACAAAGACGGCATGGAAGACGACAGCCTGCCACGCTTTGCCATCGTTGGGCGACCCAATGCAGGCAAGTCGTCGCTGCTCAATGCCTTTCTCGGCGAGGAACGCACCATAGTGACCGACGTGGCAGGAACGACGCGCGACTCTATATACACGCGCTACAATAAGTTCGGCAAAGACTTCTATTTGGTTGATACTGCCGGAATAAGAAAAAAAGCTAAGGTGGACGAAGATATAGAGTACTACTCGGTGGTGCGTTCTATTCGTGCTATCGAGAACTCTGACGTGTGCATCCTGATGATTGATGCACAACGTGGCATCGAGAGTCAGGACCTCAATATCTTCTCGGTAATACAGAAGAACAAAAAGGGACTTGTGGTGTGCGTCAATAAATGGGACCTTGTTGAAGATAAGTCAACCGCTGCCATCAAAGCCTTCGAGAGTGCTATTCGCGAGCGTTTGGCTCCGTTCACCGACTTCCCGATACTCTTCATCTCGGCTCTTACCAAGCAGCGTATCTTCAAGGTGATGGAGACTGCTCTGCATGTATATGAGAACAAAGAACGCAAGATTCCGACAGCCAAACTCAACGAGCTGTTCTTGCCGCTAATCGAAAACTATCCGCCACCTGCCACCAAGGGTAAGTATATCAAGATTAAATACTGCACTCAATTACCCAACACTCAGGTGCCCACTTTCGTATTCTTCGCTAACCTGCCACAGTATGTCAAAGAGCCGTATCGCCGCTTCATTGAGAACAAACTGCGCCAATGGTTCGATTTCAACGGTACACCCGTGCAAATTTTTATCAGAGCCAAGTAGAAAAGAAAGTCAAAAGCAGACGTCAAAAGCAGACGTCAAAAGTAGAAAACTATCCTCATGTATACATCATTGATAGGCACACCATACGAAAGGAAATGCCCCGATTTACTCATTGACGGGATGTTTTATGAGTATGAAAGTTTTGTGAGACCATGGAGCAAGAAGAAAGTAGGGCGCATGCTGTCACATGGATTGGTTCAGTCAGATAGAATCATTATAGACAACTCAAATGGATGCTCACATAGGTACATAGTCAATCTAATTGAAAACAGATTACATGATAGAACATTTCATGGAGAAATCAATGAAGTCTATGTGTATGAAAAGGGAAAAATCATTAAGATATGGGGCAAAAAAAAGCGGTAGGACTTGCGTCCCCCGCAGCGGCCACGCCGTAGCGCACCTAATTCATTTCTGAATCTGGGTGCAAAGATACTGCTTTTTTTCGGAATATCAAAATTATAGAGCAAAAAAATGACTCAAGAACAGTTTTCCATTCATAAGCGCACCCAGCCGGGCGTTGCTATCATCTATTCCAATGTTCCGTATGCACATGGTCTCCCCCGCCTCTGTGGGTAGGGGGTAGGGGACAGAGGGTATATCTGAAAGCCAAAATAGAAAAGAGACTGTCTAACAACTAAAAGCGGGTTGCTATCGCGTGTAGAGACGGTATATATACCGTCTCTCATCACATTAAAACGAATGATATGCAAAAGCATTTATCTGCGTGCATATCCGAGAGACGCTTTGTAAAGCGTCTCTACCTGTGTCGGTTTCATCGCATGGTCTGATGATAGTCTAAAATAACGCAAGAGACTGTCTAACATTTTTGTTGTTAGACAGCCTCTTTGTTTTAGGGATTTTCGGTGTCTCGTTATTTCGGTATCTCGGAATTCCTGCATCCCGAATTCCCGAAATCCCGATTTTTCCGATTACCTGTTTATTTCACTTCCTCGAAGTCAACATCGGTGACGTCATCTTTACCATCGTTTTGTGAGCCTGACTGTGCTCCGCCATTGAAGCCCTGACCACCGGTGAAGTCTTGTGCGTTACCAGCATTCTGTGCGCCGGCGGCATTGTACATCTCAGCCGATGCAGCTTGGAAGGCTGATGTGAGTTCGTTTACGTAGCGGTCGCAAGCATCAGCATCTTTCTTCTCGTAAGCCTCTTTGAGGTTCTTCAGTGCGCTTTCGATAGGAGCCTTCTTGTCGGCGGGTATCTTGTCGCCTATCTCCTGAAGTTGCTTCTCGGTTTGGAAGATCATCGAGTCAGCCTTGTTGAGTTTGTCGGCACGCTCTTTCTCACGGCGGTCAGCCTCAGCATTAGCCTCGGCCTCAGCTTTCATACGTTTGATTTCGGCGTCGCTCAGTCCGCTCGATGCCTCGATACGTATCTTCTGCTCCTTGCCGGTAGCTTTATCCTTAGCGGTGACGTTCAAGATACCGTTGGCATCGATATCGA
>CAMHGK010000100.1 GCA_946184695.1 uncultured Bacteroidales bacterium
GTTTTCGCAGATTTCCATCGGAGTCTATCTGATGGCACTCATCGTTGTGTGGATTCTGTACATGAGTTATGCGATGATTTGGTATTGGTGGGCATTTGGTATAATAGAGGTTGTCGGCTTCTTCGCTTTCTCAAGTCAGTTCTCTATCAAATGGGCTCGGCTATCCGAACGCGCATTTAAGCGGCAGGTGTTCACGTTGGCTTTAATAGTACGAGTGATAGTCGTATTCTTTCTCTATTGGTTCTTCCAAACGATGACCGGACAACCATTTATGTTTGCGGCTGCTGACTCTACTGGTTATCATGAGGTTGCAGGAGACTTTGTTCTTGCTTATAAAAACGGGCATGTGGGTGAAATAATAAAGCAATACACAAGCGAAGGAGTCTCTGACTTTGGCTACCCGTTCTATCTCTCATTGGTATATCTTGTCTCGGGAAATAGTGTGCTGCTTGCTCGTCTGCTCAAAGCTTTATATAGTTCACTGACGTGTATCTTGGTCTATAAACTTGCCAAACGTAACTTCGGCGAACCGGCAGGACGTATGGCAGCTATCTTCTGTATGCTCATGCCTAACCTTATCTATTATTGTGGAGTTCACCTTAAAGAGACAGAGATGACGTTTTTGCTTATGGCTTTTGCTGAAAGGGCAGATTACGTATTGCGCAAAGAACGGTATGAGATTGTATCTTTTGCCAGTGTGATAGTGCTGGCTGTCAGTTTGTTCTTCTTTAGAACAGTACTTGGTGCATCAGCTGTGTTTTCTTTTGTTGTGGCGTTGGTCTTTACCAACAAACGGATTGCCAGTCTTGGCAGACGATGGCTTATGCTTATCGCTATAGGTGTTGTCGCCTTGTATTTCGTCGGGGGACGAATATTCTCTGAGATGCAAGGCTATTGGGAAGATCGTGAGACCAACCAATCCCTCCGACTCGAGGATCGTGCAACGCGTGGTAATGTGCTTGCAAGGTACGCGGGTGCCGCCGTCTTCGCACCTATGATTTTTACGCTGCCTTTCCCCACCATGGTGGAAACCGAAGGACAGGAAACGTCGCGTATGATACATGGTGGACTTGTTGTTAAGAATATTATGTCCGGACTTGTAATATTCTGCTTTGTGATGATGATTCTCAGTGGATTATGGCGTGGCAATATTTTTCAGGGTGAGTGGCGAGACCATCTACTCATAGAAGCATTCTTAATTGCGTATCTTGGAATTCTCGCCGTAAGTGCTTTCGCTCATGCTGAGCGGTTTCACATGCCCATGCTTCCGCTTGAGATGATTTTTGCTGCAGCAGGAGTAACAAAAATTTCCACGCCACGGCAACGACAACTATATTCAGCGTGGTGCTTGCTTATGTTTGTCGCTTTCATTGGTTGGAACTGGTTCAAACTTAAAGGTCGCGGCTGGACTTAAAATATAGAATATAATATGAAACTACTTATTACCGGTGGAGCCGGATTTATAGGAAGCAATCTTTGCGATTTCTTTGTGGAAAGAGGAGATGAGGTGATATGTCTTGATAACCTCTCTACGGGTTTCAAACATAATATAGAGCACCTGCTATCAAAAAACAACTTCACTTTTATCGAAGGTGATATACGCGACCTCACAACATGCCGCAATGCCGTCAAAGGTTGCGATGTGGTGCTGCAACAGGCCGCTCTCGGCTCTGTACCACGCAGCATCAACGATCCCATTACCACCAACTCCACCAATATCGACGGCTTTCTCAATATGCTCGTTGCAGCTCGTGACGAGGGGGTAAAGAGGTTTGTATATGCAGCATCTTCGTCCACCTATGGCGACTCCAAAGAACTGCCAAAAATAGAGCATAATATTGGTCGCCCGCTGTCACCATACGCGATAACCAAGTTCGTTAACGAGCTCTATGCTAATGTGTTCTCCTCGCTCTACGGACTTGAGACTATAGGACTTCGCTACTTCAATGTCTTCGGACGACGCCAAGACCCCAACGGTGCCTACGCTGCTGTCATCCCTCTTTGGGTCAAGGCGCTTATTCGCCATGAGTCGCCTTTTATCAATGGAGATGGTAGTTACTCGCGCGATTTTACTTATATCGACAATGTAGTTCAAGCCAACATGCTCGCCGCCACTACTCCACGCGCCGATATTGTGCAGCGAGCAGCACTTTACAATATGACATTGCCGCAAAATGCACCGCTCGACCTTGTTTTTAACATCGCATACGGTGGCAATACCACTCTCAATGACCTCTTCGCCTGCCTGCGCGACAACCTCGCACATTTTGACCCTGCGATTGCCCGCGTTGAGCCCATCTATCGCGAGAACCGAGCAGGCGACATCCCACATTCGCAGGCGTCTATCATCAAGGCTCAGCGCATACTCGGATATCAACCGCGCTATGACGCACGTTCAGGATTTGCTGAGGCATGTGAATGGTATTGGCAAAATTTGAAATAACAATCATTACTATGCGAGTTCTATTTGTCGTCAGTGGCAATCATTCTGCTATTTCCCCGATAACTAAAAATCAGGGCGACTCACTCGTTATCTATGGAAAAGAAAATTCAGAGCCGATAGATGTAGATTATTACCTGATTAAAGGTAATGGAGTCATGGGATATCTGAAAAACATAAGGCCGCTACGCAGGTATATCAAAAAAGGTAACTTCGATGTCGTGCATGCACACTTTTCGCTTTCGGCTTATGTCGCATCACTTGCCGGTGTAAGAAATCTTGTCGTCTCGCTTATGGGCAGTGATGTGAAAGCATCAAAGCTGTATAAGTCCATTATCAGACTATTCGATTTCTTTTTTCGCTGGAAAGCAGTTATCGTTAAGTCCGACGACATGTATAGAAACCTCGCTATCAAACACGCAGTGGTTGTTCCTAATGGAGTTGACTTCAGGCGATTTGTTGCTATGGAGCAAAGACAATGTCAGCAACAGTTAGGCTGGAATGTTGATACTCGTCATGTGTTGTTCCCCTCAAACCCTGAGCGACCCGAAAAAGATTGGACCCTTGCTAAGCAGGCAATGTGCGGATGTACTAATGCCGAATTGCATCCCATGGTCAACGTACCAAACGACAAGACACCAATCTATTATAATGCTGCCGATGCTGTGCTGCTCACAAGCAAATGGGAGGGAAGTCCCAATGCTATCAAAGAAGCCCTTGCCTGCGGACGACCGATAGTCAGCACTGCCGTTGGTGATGTAATAGAACGAACTGAAGGTGTAAGTGGCTGTTATGTGGCGCAGAGTAGGGAGCCTGAAGAGTTGTCGGAACTACTAAGGCAAGCTCTCAGTTTTCAGGGGGAAACTAACGGACGTGAAAAACTTCGCCGCGACGGCTTAGACAATTTGAGCATAGCTCGCCGCCTGATTGAAATATATTCAAAGTGCATTTTTGGTGAGTGACTCTGGTTTTCCACTTCCGTAGCCTTAAGTTAGTGATTCACCAAACACGCAAAAATAACTAAAAGTGCCGGAATATTTCGAAGTGCAATTAAAATATAGTTTCCGCAATCGAGTTGAATTTACAAAAAAAAGTGGTATTTCAACTCTACATTGTTTTTTTGTATCTTTGCACCTATTGATGCTCTCCTATATAGACGTAAGTCGATATGCACTATCTGTGTGGTATTCTATTTGAAATCTGAAATCAAAAATCAGGAGTCCGAAGAAATCTGTTTCATCTGCTAAATCTGTTGTTTGCCTCCAAATCCAAAGCAAAACCTAAAAATATTCTCCACAAAGCTTGCATATTTTAAACAAAAGCGCTACCTTTGCAGCAAAAATAAAATAAAGCGTACTTTGTTTAAAACATAAAAATGTAGGTTAAAGTAAAGTGCAATGGGTGTTAATATGAATGACATATATATATTCGACTACGGAAATAATAAGAATATTAGGGCAACGTGCTCGAATATATAGGATTCGTGTCGGTTTGACTCAAAAAGAGTTGGCTGAACGTGCACGAATTTCAGTGCCGACTTTGCAGTCTTTCGAAAATGGGCAGAGTCGTGATATCTCTTTCTCTACGTTATTGCGTTTGCTTCGAGGATTGGGGCAGTTAGATGGAGTAAATGATTTACTACCTGACATTTTAGAGTCACCATATATGATGCGCTCAGAAGGTGAAGTCCTACAAAGGGTACGGCATAAGAAAAAATGAAAAATTTCTTGCACATATTTCTTTGGGGCAAAGAGATTGGGCAGTTAGAATGGAAAGCGGCATCAGCAAGGACCGTATTTACATATAATCCCTCATATCTTCGCGAAGGCGGTTTCTCTATCAACCTATTAATGGCTCCTATTGACGATAACGCCTTGTTCCGTTCGTTCAATAGCGAAGACGAACGCCTCTATCAGCGTTTGCCTGCTTTTATCGCAGACAGCCTACCTGACGATTGGGGAAATGTGTTATTTGAGCAGTGGCGAACGGAACAACGCATTCCTTCCGGCGCTGTAACACCTCTATATAAACTTGCGTTTATCGGGCAGCGTGGAATGGGAGCACTTGAGTTCGTTCCTGATGCCAAACTGCCTCCTATCGCTGATAGAATTGATATTGCCGCATTAACAGCTCTCGCGCAACGCATTTTCGTGGAACGTGAGAAAGTGGTTATAGATAGCTCTGAGATGTTAACTAAACAGTTACTTTTTGCTGTGGGTTACATCTGCCGGCGGGCGACAACCTAAAGCTATTATTGCTATCAATCGTCAGACTGGCGAAATTCGTTCCGAACAAGTGGCAGGCTTTGATGGATATGACTATTATATCATTAAGTTTGGCAACAAACAGCGCTGTACCGCCGAGCTTGAAATGACCTATCATCAGATGGCTGTCGCGGCCGGTATCGACATGATGCCGTGTCGTCTGATAGAAGCTGACGGAGAAAAACATTTTGCGACTCTACGCTTCGATAGAAAAAACGGTGAGAAGCAGCACCTTCAGACCCTGGCGGCAATGGACCCTGACGCTGATAGTTACGAGAAATTGTTGCTCGTATGCCGCAGGTTGCATCTGCCCGATGCAACTACCGATGAGGTGTTCCGACGAATGGTATTCAATTACTTGGCGAATAATACCGATGACCACCATAAGAACTTTTCTTTCGTGATGAACCGAAATGGTGAATGGTCGCTTTCGCCTGCATATGACCTAACCTATATCTTCAACCACGGTGGTTTTCAGCCGGAACTCTCTCACTGCTTGTTAATGCGAGGAAAATATGATAGATGGACTAAGGATGATGTTAACCAATTCGCGATAGATAATGGTATAACATACTCTGACAAAATCATCCGTAAGGTGGCAGATGCAGTGATGCAGTTTCGTACTTTGGCCGAACAGAATGGTGTAAGTCAGCAATGGATAGGGCGTATTGAGACCACTTTGCAAGAACATCTGAGAGAATGGGGCTTCATAGTTGAGCACCGAGATGACGAGTGGGCGGCTTCAGACGGTAGCCTTATTTCAAATGTGTATATCGAGCAAGCGTATAAAGGTAACTATCACATCTTCGCAACTATAAATAGCCAACAGCGGAAATTTATTATTCGCCATGGTACTCCTGATTATGAGTTTATTGAGAAGGCAGGACTGCAACATTTATCTGTTGCTCAACTAAAAATTCTCATAGAGCATTGTTTTATACGAAATTAGTGATTAAGAAATGAGCATACAAACTTTATATACCGATGTAGATAAGGCGCAATGGCAACAACTCGTCTCTGAGTCGCCCACAGCATCGTGGTTTCAGACTCCTCAAGCCTACGATTTCTATGCCGCCTTGCCGGAAATGATGACGCCATTTGTCGTCGCCGTCACACGTGAATCGGCAGAAACTCCACCATTAAGCGCAGCGTCACCATTAACAAATTCACCATTATTAAAAGGTCTCATCCTCGGCTATATCACTCGTGAACGAAACCCTCTCAAACAATTCTTCTCACGCCGTGCTATCATCTATGGCGGACCGCTACTCGCCGATGACATCACCGATGACGAACTTCGTACCTTATTGATGAGTTTAATAAAAACACCATTAACAACTCCACCATTAAGCGCAGCGTCACCATTAACCAATCCCATTTACATCGAGACTCGTAACTTCTCAGACTATTCTCGTTGGCGTCATGTGTTCGAACAGTGCGGTTTTTGTTATCAGCCTCATTTCGATATGTTTATCAACTGCTCCGACCGCGCTGCCATGCTTGCGCGTGTACACGACAGCAAGCTCCGACAGATACGTAAGGCGCAAATCGAAGGTGTCAAAATTGTTGAGGCAACGACCGAGCAAGAGGTGGCGGAATTCTATACACTGCTCAAGGCTCTCTATCAGAAGAAGGTACGCACACCGCTGTTTCCAGTAGCGTTCTTCACTACTTTTGTAAAGCAGAAGCGCGGGGTGCTACTGCTCACCAAACGCGATGGCAAGGTAATAGGGGGCATGCTTTGCCCCATCCTTGAAGGTGAGGTGTTGTATGAGTGGTATGTGGTAGGACCGGCAATAGTGACGTGGGCAGCAATGGAATACGCTGCTACCCACGACTTGCCATGTCTCGACCTCATGGGAGCAGGCGAACCCGACGTGCCATACGGAGTGCGTGACTTCAAACTGCAGTTTGGCGGCGATTTACATGAGTTCGGGCGATTTATGAATGTCAACTCCATCATTCTATATTGCATTGGAAAGGTGGTGATAAGCATCACTCGCAGGTTAAATCTGTTTTTTTTTTGAGGCTGATACAAATCAACCCGCTTAAATAGGAAAAAATGACAGTGACGCTATTCTAAATTTCGGAAAAAGTGACAAAATCACCTTGCATAAACTCGGAAAAAGTGACAAAATCACCTTGCATAAACTCGGAAAAAGTGACATTGGGCTTGCCTATTTGAAAAATAAGTTATATATTTGCAGCGCTTTTTGGAGCGCGGTCGTCCTCGCCTGCAACAAAGACTATCTTTTGAAACGCGGTCGTCCTCGCCCGTAGCCGGAATAGGGAAAGCATTTCACATAAAAACGTATTTGTGTCTTATAGGTATGTTAAAAAGAAAATTCGAAGATATTATTATTGATTCGATACAAAGGCAAGTCGAACATAATCAACCGGCCTCTATTGGACTTGATGGTAGGAAGATATTATTGATTAATGGTGCACGACAGATTGGCAAATCGTATTTGATTAGATATGTAGGTACCAAACTTTTCAAAAATTATGTTGAAATAGATTTAAAAGCCGACAAAGATGGAGAGCAAGTGTTTGCAAAGGTGCGTAGTATAGAAGACTTTTATATACAACTATCTGCAATAGCCGGTAAAAAACTCAATGTGCGTCAGGATACGCTGATTTTTCTTGATGAGATTCAGTCATATCCGCATTTGTTGACGATGCTTAAATTTCTTAACCAAGATGGCAGATACTCGTATATTGCAAGTGGCTCACAGTTGGGTGTGGCTCTATCTCAGACATCTTCAGTTCCAATAGGAAGTGTCGAAATACAACAGATGTACCCATTAGACTTTGAGGAATTTTTATGGGCAATGGGATGTGGAAAAGATGCGATAGATAAAGCACGGCAATGTTTCCTTACGAACACTTCTCTGACTGAGTCGTTGCATGATTATTTTTTTCGAATGTTTCGTTATTACCTTATCACAGGTGGCCTGCCGGATGCAGTTAATAGGTTTGTGGCAGATAAGAATATTCATAAAATTCGTGAAATACAGCGTGATATACATCAGCTATATGGTATTGATGCATCTCAATATGATCAAGATAATAAACTCGTTATACGTCGTATATACGATATGATTCCTTCTAATCTCGAAAATAAAAAGAAGCGCGTTATTGTCAAACATATTGAAAACAAAAAAGGTAAGCAGTTCTCTGACTATCAGGATGAATTCGATTATCTTGTCCAATCAGGTATAGCATTAGAAGTTAAAGCTATCAGTAATCCACGTTTTCCTCTTGCCGAGTCTGAGACCAAGTCGCTAATAAAACTATATATGAATGATGTTGGTTTGTTATCTTCACTGCTTTATGGGTTGAATGTGAATGCTATTCTACAAGATGTTAAAAGCATAAATTTGGGTAATATTTATGAATCAGTTGTGGCTCAAGAGTTAATGGCGCATGGATTTGAGCTTCATTATTACGATAATAAGAAAAAGGGAGAAGTGGATTTCCTTGTTGATGATTATAATCGATTAGCAGTGTTGCCAATAGAAGTTAAGTCGGGCAAAAATTATAAAGAGCATAGCGCACTAGATCGGAAGAGCACACGTCTGAACTCCAGTCACCGACACACATCTCGTA
>CAMHGK010000101.1 GCA_946184695.1 uncultured Bacteroidales bacterium
TATTATCTCGTTATTGAATATCAGCGGACTGCAAGCTATGGTGATGGCTTGAGCTGCGTTTTGCATTCCTATCTCTATCACCAGTGTGCGGCGCTCTTTACCCGTCAGGCGAAATATGCGGGCAAGCAATGCGCCACAACCGGTGGTTGCCAGAATTAGCACTGTCATCATCAGTCCGAGTGAGCTGAACTGAGCTACGATGGTTTGCCTGTGCTGAATAAAGAAAATAGTCACCAACAATACTAAAGCAGGCATAGCAATACGTTTAAGTACCTCGTGTATTCTTGATGCCAACTGCGACTTATATAGGTTAAGCACAAAACCCGCAGTTATGGGTACTACCATCAGCACAATATTTTGCACCAAGAGTTTGCCTATCGGCAAATGGATATTCACCGATTCCCCCACTTCTAACGTCACCCATGACATAATCAGTGGCAGAGTAAACAGCGTGACGATACTGCTCAATGCCGTCAGCGTTACCGACAGCGCAACATCGCCTTTAGCCAACATAGAAAACACATTGCTCGAACTCCCGCCCGGCGAACATGCCACAAGCATGATACCTATAACAAACAGCGGAGTTAACTTCTGAGCTAACAAAGGCACTACTACGGCAAGCTTAATCAGTCCCCATGCTATCAGCGGCAAAAGGATGATTTGTCCGACAAGCCCGACTAACACCGGCTTTGGACGATCGGCTATCAACCTGAAATCGGCAGGCCTGAGCACCAACCCTAAGTCGAACATCAAGATTGTCAGTATCGGTAGTACGATAAAAATAGTGTTCATGTTTTCTGTAGAAGTTCTCTGTATATGTTTATTGTTGAAATTCTAATTGTATCGAGTGCAAAGGTACTGCTTTTTTGAAACATACGGAAATAAAACGGAATATTTTGCCAATTGGCAAAAGACTATACCTTTGTATTGGGATTTAGACATCAAAAGATAAAACATTTTGCGTAACACTCGCCTTTCATATTGATTCTGCTTAGCGCCTTCTTGTTGGTGGTATTTAGTGGTATCGGCAGCCGGTCACATCATATAACAGATTTTCACGCCTTTCTACACGACCAAACCCAAAGGCTCAGGCATAGGATGCGCATTAGCTCGACAGATAATGCTCAGTCATGGCGGCTCACTGTCTCTCGCCCGAAGCGACAACGAACAGACCGAGTTCCGGCTTGTCTTCAGATAAGCCAGCCCGAGCGGCGCATCGCTTATGAAAATAGCAGCCCACGGATATTAGCAAGAGCCGACGTATCGGCGCTCTATCTCCTGCCAGTTGATGACAGTCCAGAGTGCAGCGAGATGTGCGGCACGGCGGTTCTGATAGTCCAGATAATAGGCATGCTCCCATACGTCCATCGTCAGCAACGGACGCAGCCCTTTGGTCAGCGGATTACCGGCGTTTGGCTCCTGAGTGATGACGAGTTTGCCGTCTCGGTCTGCCGATAGCCACACCCAACCCGAACCAAACAGCCCCGTGCCTGCCTTCTCAAATTCAGACTTGAAGTTGTCAAACGAACCGAATGTTTCGTCAATAGCTTTGGCTATGCTGCCGACGGGATGATTGTTTTCTTTGGCAGGCGCAAACTGCGTGAAATACATCTCATGGTTGAGTATCTGTCCGGCATTGTTGAATACCCCGCCCTGTGAGCGGCGTGCAATGTCCTCTAACGGCAGGTTCTCCAACTCGGTGCCGGCAATGAGGCGGTTGAGGTTGTCAACGTAGGTCTGCAGGTGCTTGCCATGATGAAAAGCGAGAGTCTCACTGCTGATAACAGGCTGCAATGCATCCTCCGCGTAAGGCAATTCAATGAGTGTAAACATAATGATTATGTGATATATGGGTTATGATATTAAGATTATGATATTAAGATTATGATATTAAGATTATCTGTTTCTCAGTGAAACTTTACTTTTCCAACACCAGGTGAAAATAGTCAGGTCCTTCGTCACCACCAAATCCACATACATACTCCCATTCCATCTTTTGTTTTGTTAGTTGTGTGATGGTTATATACGAGTTATATATTAACTTTTGGTTCTCTATACGTTCAAAATACTCATCCATGGACATGTTCGGCTCTTCCTCGAACAGATTCTCTATTACAAGTTTGTATCCGTTGGTTAGCTTTTCAAGCGTGAATTTGCACCCGCGATAGTCGTCTTGCATTATAGCTTCAGAATCAAACTCTACCATCATCTTGTCGGTGTCGAACAGCCATGTTGTATAAGTCCTTATTTGCTCTGAGCTGATTTTCTCGGTCCTATATCCGTCTCCCGGATTGTATTTTCGTTCAGCACTTACTACTTTCCACTGTCCGTTAAGATAGTCTTTTGCCTCCGTTTCAGTGGCAGGTAGATTGATAGATTCACATCCGGATAGCATTATTGTTGCAACTAGGATGCTTAGCGAAAGAATAATACGTGTTTTCATAATTTGTTGATTTTAGAGTTATACTTATTTTTAATTATGTCGCAAATTTACAGTTTATTTGCGATATGTGCAAGATTTAGAGACAAAAATATCATCTTACTCTCCCTTTTGTGTGCCAATGTACAACCTTCTTGATCTTCACGGAGAAAATAATACTGAATATTTTGCCATTTGGCAAAAAGGCTGTACCTTTGCATTGGGTTTTGAGACACCAAAAGATAAAATATTTTGCGTAAACACTTGTCTTTAATATTGCTTCTGCTTACCGCCTGCTTGTGGGTGGTATGTTTTGGTCTTGGCAACCAACCGCATAGTGCGCAGCTCAGCAACCATACCGCCGAAAACAGCGCTACTCAGCAGGTAGGCTTTTCTATCTCGCAGGCAGACTGTACATTGCCGGTAAGTATCGATAAGACGCAGTTGCCTATCCTGACGCATATATCTGCACGACAGCTGATTAAACGTATATCTGAGTCGGTTTTCGGACATACCGCAAAATGCTACACCACGTGTTCGGTAGTGCGATTAGTAGTTCGCTCTCATCATATCACTATCAGTCTTGAAACCTGCGACATAAGTTTCCCATTCTCCGCATTCTGGTAACACACCAACACTCCTTTACATGACGCAATAATCTATTCGCGTCGCTCATACCAAATATCTTACATTCATTATTTATGCAACAATCCTGTAATTGTTGCGATTTCTGTGTGCGGCTACTTTGTCGGTCAGCATACAGAGACAAATAATTATCTCAATATGGAACAAATAATAGAAACACTTTTAGCCAATCCCGTATCGCTGGCATTGGTAATAGTGTTCGGATTTATATTTCTTTTACTTGGTGCTGACGGACTTGTTGACGGTGCTTCCGCCCTTGCCAAACGCTGCGGAGTGAGCACCTTGGTTATCGGCATGACGGTAGTGGCTTTTGGTACGTCAATGCCCGAGTTCGTAGTCAATATGTATTCTGTGGCAGAAGGACAAACCAACTTGGCACTTACCAATATCATCGGCAGCAACATAATCAATATCTTCGTCATATTAGGACTGACAGCATTAGTCTATCCTATTGCCTCGCAAAAGTCATCATGGGTGTTCGACATCCCGATGAACATTCTTGCCGGAGTTTTGACCCTTGTTGCAGTGCTAATTACACTGCCTTTTGAAACCACACAAGGTATGTCGCGACTTAGCGGCATAATACTGCTTATGGTCTTTGCTGTCTTTATGTATCATAACGTCAAGACAGCACGCGACGACAACGATGATGCAGCAAAAATGCAGCCCATGCCACTATGGAAAGCGTTGCTGCTTATCGTATCAGGTCTGTGCGGACTCGTTGTCGGCGGCGAGATGATAGTACGCGGTTCTGTCCGTGTGGCTACAGTGCTGGGCGTCTCAGACGCTATCATAGGTCTGACTATCGTTGCTCTCGGAACATCACTGCCCGAACTTGCCACCTCGGTCGTTGCCGCAGCAAAGCATAACTGCGACCTCGCACTCGGCAATATCATCGGCAGCGTGTCGTTCAATGTGTTCTTTATCTTGGGCACAAGTGCCACCATCCGCCCTTTGCCTGCCTACGACGGTATCGTATTGGATTGCATCATGGCAACGCTCGGGGCCGTATTGGTATGGATTGGTGTTCAGACCGATAAGCAGCACCAACTTACACGCTGGCACGGCGCGCTGTTATTAACCGTCTATGCCGTTTATCTGGCATACAGACTTATAAATTGTTAGTTAAATTATTATTCGGGACAACTAAAACGTGGATTTTTTAGATGTGCCCTTAAATCGGGCAGACTATTAGAAATGCCCATCAAAAATGTATCATTTATGGAAAATTTATCTTATATCGAACACAAAAAAGCGTTCCTCGGCTTGGTTGATTACTTAGTTTATAAACCTACTAACAGCCGGCTTAATCGTTTCACTCGCTATTACAGCCCTGATGTCCGTGAACAACTGAAAAATTTATTTGCTCTTGACGACGACAAACTGTCTCAGAATCTAAGCAACTATTCTCGTTTGGAACAAGTCGCCAACGGTAATATTATGATTGACGGCTATGTGTCGAAAGACAAGCAGTTTGTGTCTCTCAGGATGTATCAGTATATGCAATTAGACTATCATCCTGTGAGCAGAACCGTCTATTTGCAGGGCGATGCCGCCAAACAAGCTGCTGTCGTCTTTGCATTGTAAGCACTCCGCCTACTATCTGTTCCCTCCGCCGCAAACTCCGAAACTCACTTTGCAGCGGAGTTTTTGAACGCGGTCGTCCCCGCCCGCAACCATAACAAAAAAGGCAACACAGATTTATTATATCGTAATTCAACACCGAGAATGTACAGAAAAAAACAAAAAAGTTGTAACCTTTTGGCATTTCGGGTATCATATAGATGACAAACAAAAACTCCCTTCTTTAGCAGGCGACATGGCTAATAATCCGACCGACATAGAACTTATCCGACAAGTACTGCACGATGATAACGCTCGTGCATTCTCTGTGCTTATGCAACGGTATTCGTCGCAGGTGTATAGCTCGGCATTGCGGCTGATGAAGGACGAAGATGAGGCAGCTGAAGTCGTTCAGTTGGCATTTATTCAAGCCTACAGACAGCTAAGTTCGTGGCGCGGTGAGAACTTCGGCGCGTGGGTCTCGATTATTGCCAACCATATAGCTTTACGCCTCTTGGAGAAAGAGAAACGACGGCAAACTGAGCCCTTAAACGAAAACACAGACCTGCCGACAGAGAATTACGATGAGCAGAAAGAAGAGCGCATGCAATCGCTCGAAAAGGCTGTTGCACAATTGCCCGAGCAGGACAGGCTTATCATCGAAGAGCATTATTACAGCAATGTCCCGCTTGCAGAGATAGCACGACATCTCAATCAGACGGAAAACAACATCAAGGTGCGACTATTCCGCATCCGCGAGAAACTAAAAGCAACATTAGTCAACAATTAAAATACAATTCAAAATATAATCACAAATATTTGCTTTAATTTTGGGTGATTTTTGACCACAATACATTTTATTATGGGAAATATAACTGACAATGAATTAGACCTACTCTTTGCACAAAGTGCCAAACAGCAAAGAGCCGTAAAGAATATCAACGCAAACGTGATGCGCACTGTGCGTCGGGACTTGCGGCGCAAACGCTTGCGCAAGTTGGCAAAGCTGTTAGGCATATCCTTTGGTCTGCCGCTCGCTGTAGTAGTGTATGTATATCTGCTTTATGCCTATATGCCTCAGTTGCCTGAGCAATTGCGTATCGCCTCTTTCGTACTTCCGATTGCCACAATAGCCATATTGCTTGCAAGAAAAATGCGTAGTTTTTCAGTGTCGGATATGTAACCTTTCTGCGCATTAAGTATCAATATAAATGAAGGGCGACCGGTAGCCCTGTAAATAAATAGTATTAACAATTTAATTTTTACAAAAATGGAAGCATTATCTGATAATTTCGTTGGCATGATAGCCATAATTCTAATTTTTGGTCTGCCTATTATTGCGGTAATAATGGTGTTCGTCCAATCAATGAAGAAAAACCGTTTGGACAAAGAAGTCCGCCAGCTCATCATTGAGAACCATACGGACATGGAGACCGCCAAACTGCTTATCGATGAGCCTAAGAAAGCCCCAAAGCAAGGTACTCTTGACCTTGGCACGCTCCGCACGGCAGCCATATTGCTCGGTATCGGACTTGGCACATTGATAGACTGGCTTGCAGGCGTGGCAACAAAGAGCATCTATTTCTGGCTCATCATAGCCTTTGGCGTCGGTATTGGCATGCTTTGTTCCTTCCTTGTGGAGATGTATCTCTACAAGAAAGAGAAGAAGCAAGGAAGCACCAAAGCTTCAGACACTATTCCCACGGAAGATATACAACCGGTGGAGAAGTAACAATAAAAGCGGATACATTCCGCTTTTATTACGAAAAGTTAACTCTATTGTAAGATTATTGCTTTTCAGTCGTATTACATATAGAATGCATTAAAATCATAATTTTTTTACAATTCTTATGAAACGTTTTTTATTATTTGCTGTTGCCGCTTTTATAGGCATCACTGTCTCGGCTAAGTCTAACATTCAAGTGAAGGACTATACCGTAGGTGAATTTACCCAATTGGTAGTCAACGGACCAATGCGAGTGGAACTTACGCAAAGCGATTCACATAGTGTCAGTGTAGAATCCGATGCTATTGAGAAAGTCAATGTTCAATGTCTTGGCGGAGTACTGATGCTGTCGGTTAATACCAAAGGTACTGACGGCTATAATGTGTTCAAAGCTACAATTTCAGCTAAAACTCTTGATAAACTGACACTTGCTAATACAGCGGTGCTAAATGCGGCAGATGATTTCCGTGCGACAGATATGGTTATTACCGCTAAATCGGCTTCCACAGTCTATTTCCGGCCGCAGTGCAGTTCGCTTGACGTTAAAGCCGGAGATGCATCAAAGGTTGTTCTTACAGGAAATGCCGATACTTTTATGCTTCGTTGCACTGAGGCTTCAAATTGCCAAGCACAGTTTTTGAAAGCAAGCAGTGCTGATGTCTATTGCGACGGTGCAAGTGAGGCAGTAGTGAATGCCGATACGCTCTCTGCTCAGGCGCACTCGGCAAGTAGAGTTGTCTATATTGGAACGCCGCTTATATCCAAACAAGAAACATCTATGGCATCATCAATAACAGCGCAATAGAAATTCGTCATTTATTGACACAACAACGCCTTGCGACGGTCGGCAAACAATATATCTTCATACCTCCGGCTTCGCAAGGCGTTGTTGTGTCGGTTCTGGTCTGCAGCCCAACATCATAATATTGCAAAAAAGTCGGTAATACATGTATATTATTTTGATACTAACGACACAAATGCGACATTTAGGCAAGCAATTCTTATTTTGTATCAATTTTATTTATGGGAAAAGTCGTACTTTTGCAGCCGCTTTTCCGAGAACACAACCCCAACAAAACATTATATGAAGAAAATCATTTTATCTTTGGCAGTTCTGCTATCTGCTTGCATGGCACAGGCTGCCGACTACCCCTACTTAGTATTCACTAATACAGGCGGGACGACCACAGTTCTGAGTGTTGAGAACCTGACACTTAGCGTAAGCGGCAGCACTCTTCAGGTAACCAATGCCGACGGCACTAACTCATTTACATTAACCGACTTGGCAAACATGCAATTCTCTAAAGACGGGAGTACGGTCTCGGCACTTGAGAACGTGCTGCAAGCCGACGGGGCAGTCGAGGTGTTCTCAATGTCAGGCACGAGAATTGGCACGTACAGTTCACTCGCAGAGGGAATAAAAAGCCTCAATACAGGTGCGTATATAATCAAGCAAAACACTAACGCTCAAACTATTGTAGTCAGATGAGAAAGTTTTTCATAACAACGCTTTGTGCGTTTTCAATCGCCACACTCTCACTCGCACAGACGCTCAATATTCAGGTGGGTCAGGTGACATATCAGTTCCCTGCCTCTAAGGCAGGCGTAATGCCGTTCTCAGACGGCACCACTCTCACTGCCATGGGCAAGACATTCGCACTGAGCGAGGTGGATGCCATGTATGTAGATGAAACCGAAGTCACTGACAACCTCGTGAGCATTGCTTATAGCAATTCATCGGCTACAATAACCGTTGCCGGCAATGTAGCGCAATATGTTTCGCCTACTGTCAGCGGCGCGCATGTCACTATTGCACAGAGCAATACGGATGCTGTTGATAACGACGAGATAA
>CAMHGK010000102.1 GCA_946184695.1 uncultured Bacteroidales bacterium
AATTTTCTTTAATTGTTGACCTATATCAATAATTTTTGGATAATTTTGGGTAATTGTGGACTTATAAAAAAATCAACTTCGATTTTTGACACACTCTCTTTCGGTAAGCGGTAATCCAATTCTCGATGATTGCTATCCGCATGGTCTCCCTCTCCCTTTGCAAGGGAGGGGGGCGGGTTGGTTGCTAACGGCATTGCAATTTGAAATTCTCAATTCTCAGTTCTCAATTTTTAATTCTGAATTCTCAATTCTCAAATATCCGCCTTTTGCGCAAAATCGAGTAGAGTTTGCAAGTATGCAAACTTTTTCTTAACTTTGCCGCGAAAGAAGTCGGAATGTATATATCTCATGAATACACCGGCAAATCCAATATTAACTATTTAATATCGGCTCACTATGAAACGTTTAACCTCACTTCTCTTATGCTTGCTGACGATGACATGGGGACTGCAAGCACAAACCGTTTCGCTAACAGCCCAAGAGTGGGCATCAGAGCAGTCGCTAACCTCAGGCAGCACTGTGAGCGACCTTACGAGCGGCGCTCTGACGCTGAGTTTTGGAAAAGGCTCAGGCAGTGAAGTTACCTACAACGGTACTGCCATAGCAGCAGGCGAAGGTAATACGCTAACTATCACCGCTGCCACAGGCTATCAGCTGACTGCTATGTCGTTCACACAGAATGTGGCAGCACAAGCCACACGCCTCGCCGGCAATAGTTGGTCGGCAGGTTCGGCAAGCGTGAACGCTCAGAACAACAAGCAGGTGGACTGGACAGGCGCCGCACAAACCGTCTCAGTCACCTTCACCGGCAACCAAGTGTTCACTGCCTTCAGCGTCACCTACGAAGATATGAACAAGTCGTTTACCGTCACCTTCGTCGGTGCCGACGGTGCTGTCCTCAAAACCGAAAGCGTGCTCTATGGTAATGCCGCCACACCGCCCACACCGCCTACCATCGCGGGTAAGGTATTCAAAGGTTGGGACAAGGACTACACCAATATCACCGAAGATGTAACGATAACCGCACAATATGACTTTGATTCTTCGGTATTGAATGAGACGACGACACTTTTCATTTCCGACATGACAGAAGATAACGAGTTGTCAGATGGGGAAGAAGTTGAGACGCTTGACTATATGAAGAACGGCAAGACTGTATTGTTTGACAAAGGCACAGGTAGCACTCCTCGTTACTACCAATCGTATTGGGGTGACGACATCCCCTATGTGTTCATCAACACGGGCAATACCGTCACCATCTCGTCGAACAACATGATGCACCGCATCGTCATCCATATCAACAACGGCTGGTATCTCAATGAGTTTGTTGAAAAAGCCACAATTTCTTCAGGAGAAATACGCAAGGGTGACGAAGAGAATACCGTGGTTTGGGAAGGCAGTACAGGAAAGCTGACTATTCAGAATAACGGCGGCGAGATGCCTATCACAAAGATAATAATCTATTCCGACAAGAACAACGACAAAGCCACCGTCAACTTCTTCGGACTCGATGGTAAACTGCTCAAGACCGAACAGGTGAATATGGGCAGCAAGGCTACTGCACCGGAGATAACTCACGAGTGCTTTGATGGTTGGGATCATGATTTCTCGAAGGTTTATTCAGATATGGACATCTATCCGTTGTTGGCCACAGCCTACGAACTTAAAGCGGCTACATGGAAAGAGAAAGCCGAAAGAATCAACACATACACAGAAGACGGATATACCTTCTCCGTCAGCGCTAACCGACCTACATGGTACAACAACTTGATTGACGATGAGACGGTGGCATGTTTGGTCATCCGACCCGACATGACGCTTACCGTTTCACACGAGGAGGCTTTCCAGAATCTGAAAATCGTATGCATCAACCAAGAGCGTGCATCATATCTTGCCGCATCAACATGCAGCAACGGTAAACTGACACAGCATGGCTCATACGTTAACTGGAGGGGCAATACCAAAGAACTCAGCATCACCTATCCTTCTTCTGCCGCTGACAATGCAGATATCGTGTCGTTCGGTTTCCCGTGCGAATATTATGAGATAGTGCCTTGCACGGTTATTTTCCTTGATGCTGACGGCAAAGAGATCAAACGCGAGACCGTGATGGCTGGCGAGAGCGTAACACCACCTGACTATACCGCACCGGACGAGTGCCATAATTTCACAGGTTGGGACAAAGACCTCTCAAAGGTGCGCGGTGACATGATCGTGCGGCCTGTATTAGAGCCGAAAAAACTGTTGTCTCTTTCCGCTATTGGCTGGGCACGTCTGCAAAACGACTCAGCGAACAATACGACGATGCAGGATGTGGAGACAAACGGATATTCATTCTCTACTCCTAACAGTGTGTTGAACTCGACAAAACAGCTTATTGACGGGAAATGGGTGAATATATATTATATTACCGTTTATCGCGGAGGCAAAATAATCATATCGTCAGACAACTATGTCCGTAACATAACCTTTACCGTGCTTAACGAGCATGATGCAGAGAATCTTGCCGCAGCCGCTTTCTCACAAGGTTCGGCAACACGCGATGGCGTTCGGGTGACATGGACGGGTGTGACAGACAGATTAGATATAACCCTTCCGAACGATGACAATATTGGTCTTTCGCTGATTGAAATAAACTGCGAGATAGTTACCGACCATACGGTAATTATCCTTGACAAGGACGGCATGGTTCTCAAATCAGTAACCGTTGCCGACGGCGGCAGTGTAACGCCACCTGAAGACCAGACTCCTGAAAACGAGTGTTATGTATTCAAAGGTTGGAGTGAGAATCTGACAAATATCCGCACTGACCTGACCGTCAAACCTGTGTTCGAATTTATTGGAGGCTGCACGCCCGAAGGCTTCGTAAATGTTACATTCGTTGACTTTGCAGGAAATATCATTGAGTCTTCATTTGTTGAGACAGGCGGCACAGCCGTTGCACCAAAAGCACCGGAACTGCCATTCCATACATTCACCGGCTGGGACCATGCGTTAGACAATATAAATGCAGAACAAATATCTGAGGAGTCAACGAGCGGCTTGCGTGTGAAACTTGACCCCGAGAGTTGTAAGGCATGGACAGAGGTTTATCTGTTTGAATGGGATAATTGGGGGAACCAGCCTTTAGGCGAATGGCCAGGCACAAAGGTGAGCAAGGACATGTACGGTTGGTGGAGTTACACCTACGAAGAAACGGGTGAGCGAAACATCATCTGGAACAACGGCAAGAGCGAGCAGACCGTGGATATTAATGGTGTCAGCGAATCCACCTGCTATCAATTGGACGGGAAAGACGGTGAAAAGTACAAAGTTAAAACAGCCGACTGTCCAAACCATGCAGACGGTATAGTTATACGTCCGCTATACACGTTCAACAAGGTTGCGGAAGGAATACTCAGTGTCAAGGAAGCGACTGACATTATTGATTCCATCAAAAACAAGTACGATTACAAAGAAAAACATATTGACGAATATCACGCTGTGAAGGGCGTAGTATATCTGACTTCGGAGCTTTCAGGCGGCGGCAGGCTTTCGGTCCGCATTACAGAAGACGGTCAGTACGACTATGGGACAAGCGAGCTCAGAGGGTATTCCATGCTTGGACCCAACCTTGAACAGTTTGTGAGCAAGATGCAACTACAGCAGGGCGATACCGTAATCTTGTTCGGCAAGTTCATACAGGACCGTTTCAGTGACGGCTATGGTTCAAAAGAATGGGGATTAGGCAAAGGCTACATACCATACATCGGGAAAAAGACATCGGATGAGGGTATTGTATATATCGACATGCCGGATGCCGCCACGATGTACGACCTCAGCGGTGACGGCAAGAAACAGGCATTGTATGTGTCAAGTGACAACAACCTTATTGTGAGTGGAAACTACTCCAACGATTTCTTATTCGAGAAATCACTCTACTCAGGTCTGCCTTCCACTACCGGCAGAAAAACAATATTCCTCGCAGACATCAACCACGACAGCGAGATAGACTTAGGTATCGCCACGAGGAGTAATTACGGTGATTTTTCCGCAACATCTCTGTTGTCAGGCGATGAGGATTACACCAAGGTTGACGGAGCCCTCTTCCTGCCGCAGTTTGACCTGAACGGAGACGGCAGGACCGACCATCTTGTTGTTGACCCGAAGAGTTGGTTTGTTCCTGACTTCGGAGCAGGCGGCGGTTTGGGATATGGTCAGACCTACCGAGCCAACTACTATTATGTAGGCAATCAGCAACCTGATGGCACCTATAATCTCGAATATGTGCAGGCTATGTCGTGGGATGAGTACGAGGAGCTCATAAGCGGCACCGAGTGGGCTGCGACAGTCAAGGAGAAGACCTATTCTTCCGGCAACAGTCCTATAACACCTAACTACAATTACAGTTCGGCTTTGGAGGAAATTATGAGGGGGGTGTCGATATCAATAGGTCATGCGCCAAGGAAACCTATCCATAGCGCATCCGTAGCGCAAGAGTTGCGCCGTGCACCGTCTATTGGTTACACCGTAAACTCCATCACCAAGGCACTTGACCTTAACGCCGACAACCTGATTGATCTCATTGACGAGAAGAACGGTAACGTTTATCTCAACATGGGTGACGGACGATTCGTTAAAGCCGAGACCAACGGCATGGTTGTGCCTGCGGATTTGAACAACGACGGTCTGATGGACTTCATCTTCCCCGGTGAGAAACTCTATACTTCCATATACAAAGGTGAGGGTGAGTTTGAGACAACGTTGCTGTATGAGAATGCGGCAGTGGATGCACTGCTTTATTGCTATGACTTCGACCGTGACGGCGACATCGACATCCTTGCCACTTTCTCCGCCATGACCAATGCCACCAAGACAGCCTACACCTGCTTCTTCCTAAACGACGGCAACGGCAAATTCACACAGCAGCCTGAACAGAACTACGGCACCGACAACCTATGGTTCTCGGCCTTGCAAGATATCGACGGCGACGGCTACTTCGACCTGCTCGCCTTCCGAGGTAATATTGACAGCAACTACAAAATCGACAACACCTATGTTGACGAAAACGGATATACCAACTTCAAAGACACAGAGGTTGAAATTGTTTGGCTTCGCGGTGGTCAGAACAACACCTTCGCATCTCCATCGGTTCTCTATAACCTTGTCTATAGCAATAGCGGATGGGGGTCAGCTATGAATGTTTCCGAATGCCGTATCAATGCCGAGGACCTTGACAACGACGGCAAGGCAGAGATATGGGTAAGCGGACTTGAACAGGGCAAGACACGGATATTCACTACGGAGTTCGGCGATGCGAAGACGTTTGGCGTTACCGCCAACACTGCTCCGACCGCTCCTGCGGCACCTGAACTACGGTATGACAACGGCATGCTGACCGTAACATGGGGCAACGGACAGGACAAGGAGACCATGACGGGCGACCTCACTTACGCCCTTCGTCTCGGGACGACACAGGGCGGCAATGACATACTCTCGGGTTTTGCCAATGCCGATGGTTCCCGCCGCAACTTCCTTGACGGCAACATGGGCAAGAACCATTCATATATGATTGACCTCTCGACATACGCACCCGCAACCGTCTATGCTTCGGTTCAGGCTATCGATGCACAGCATAAGGGTTCGGCTTGGTCAGCAGAAACAAAGATAGAACATTCCGTTCTGCCTGCACAATTTACACTCAGTCAGGAGAAGATAGCATTTAACGAGGTCGTAACTGTTTCGTACACCTCCCTACCTGACGGTTACAGTCACAAATGGCTGTACGACGACGGCGAGTTGCGCCGCGACGGTTCACTGCTGAAACTCAGTTTTCCGACAGCAGGAGAGAAGGTTATCACTCATACCGTCACCGCTCCCGACGGCAGACAGGCAACATACGCAGCAACACTTACCGTCCTGCCTGCAGGACTGAGCACAGAAGCTATTGAGTTAACTGACTGGAGCGACTACAACAGCGACAGCAACAACCTCAACACTATGAGGGGCAGTTCCAAAGCCGACTTCAACGGCGACGGGCTATTGGATGTGTTCTATAATTCATACATAGCCCAAGCCACAAGTCTGACCGAATACACACAAGCGACAGGTCTTTGGAACACCAATATCACCTCAGGGTCTGACCAGAAATGGTTGGACTGGAACAAGAACGGCTATGCCGACCTGCTCATCTGTTCATTTTCGCAAGGCTATCATAATTACATTCTGCCTCATGCAGACAATGCACAAGACATGACGGCACAGAAAGAGGATGCCGGTATTGAGGGCACATTACGTTACCTATATCGTACAGAAACTTCCGACGGTTATATACTTACCCCGCTTGCCGCCGACATGCTCAACAACGGTGTGCCTTCGATATTCGCATACACAGGCGGCGACTACGAGGATGCATGTTTCCGCATGCGGCAGAGTGACGGCAGTTTCGCATATCTTCCTGTTACGACAACGGGCGATGCAAAGATACTCTATCAAGCACTTGCCAACGCCATGCAGAACGGTCAGTGGTCGAATGACATACGCGACGGTCTGATAGACTACAACCACGACGGCTTTACGGATATTCTGTTCCTTAAGAGCGAGTACAAGGATAATGTTGACAAGTACTCAAATCTGTATATAGTTCAAAACAACGGCAATGCCGACTTCACGCAGTTGACAGTGCCGCTCGCAAATGAGATTGCTTCAAACGACCTGCAATTCCCGAAATATGCCGACCTCAACAATGACGGATATATTGACATCATTGCAGGCAAGGCAAACAACGGCAAATACGCCATGTATATCCTCTGGAACGAGAGAAACCTCTCATTCTCTGAGCCGGACATACTGCCCGTAAGCGAGATTGGCAGTTTTGACAATTATGACAACTTCCTCATTGACATCGATAACGACGGCTACCTTGATATTCTCTCGTGGCAGAAGAATCCGGTGGGCAACGACGTTACGGGTCTGTACGTATGGTATATGGGTGCGCAGGGCGTGAAGACACAAGGCTTCCTTATCCCGCAACTGTCCGGCTACGGTGCTGATGGTGCCCTCTTCACCGACTTCCCTAATGAATTGTTATACAAAGAGTCCTATAACAACCGCATACATTTGCGCCGTGTGGTAAGCGTCAACGAGAACAAGAATCCGTCTGCGCCACAGGGCTTGCGCGCAGTACAGACAGAGGACGGTCTGCTTGTGGAATGGAACCCCGCTGAGGACGACCATACCCTGGCTTCGCAGATGCGCTATAACCTGAGCGTCAAACATGCAGGACGGACAGGCGAGGGTGCGTTTGTCATCTCGCCGCAGAACGGCTTGAACAGCAAGTCGGCATACCTGCCCGGACATAAGTATATAAACGCCACACGCATGCTTGTGCCTCTGTCGTTCCTCACCGCCGGCGACTACGAAGTGCAAGTGCAGGCTATCGACCAGCGCAACCTCATGTCCGACTTCTCTGATGTAGTTACGGTAAATATCGACCGTCAGGTTATTGATGCACCTACAACCGTCTGCACCTACGACGAAGTGACAGTTACCTACATGTCGGAAGACCGCACCGGCACACCTGTATGGGACTTCGACGGCGGCACCATCATCTCAGGCACAGGCTTCGGACCATACCGCGTATCGTGGGAAGACGAGGGAACAAAGACCATCACACTCACTATCGGCGACAAAACCTACAAGCGCATGCTCTATGCCGACCAAGTGAGCGGCTGGGCAGACCTGCCCGCAGCACTCTTCGACGGCGGCTCTGTGGATGTCAGTTGGTCCGACAACCTCTACGGAGAACTTGAGATAAGCATCAACGGCACCGTGCAAAGCATCACCGCAAAAGGTATCGACAACCGCGACCCGCAACTCACCTTCAGCGGTCACACACTCAAACTCGACACACGCCGCGCATGGAGCAAAGAAAATGCTCTCACCAACTTCTCCTCTCTCGAACTTATCCTCACCCTCACCAACGCTAACGGCTGCTCGGGCGAAATAAGAAAGAGCGTAGAGATAATCAGTTTGGACAACTCACCACAGATAGCGCTCGTTACCTCCGACGCTGACGGACATAATATCATCAGTTGGAACGCCGATGCCGACCTCTTCCCTGAGATACAAATTCTCAAGGAGACCAACA
>CAMHGK010000103.1 GCA_946184695.1 uncultured Bacteroidales bacterium
ATGAGCAACGCCAACAACAGCCAGAAACCAATGTTATTGGCTATCTCCAAGAACTTATCCGACGGCTTGCGGCGGGTTACAATCTCGAAGAGAATCATCAGCACATAGCCACCGTCGAGTCCGGGTATTGGTATTATATTCATAAATGCCAGAATAATACTGAGGAACGCCGTCATTTCCCAGAAAGCCGTCCAATCCCAAACCGACGGGAACAGGTTGCCTATCGAGCCGAAGCCGCCAAGCGACTTAGCACCCTCTTTGGTAAAGACGAGTTTGAACTGCTTGACGTAGCTTACAAGCACCTGCCAACCATGACTTATGCCTGCCGGAATCGACTCCCAGAAACCGTACTCGACCTTAGTGGTCTGCAAGAAAGAGTATGGGCTTCGCATGAAAACACCCATCTTAGCCTCGTCTCCTATGAACATCTGAGCCGTCAGGAGTGAGTCGCCGCGGAAGTACCTGACCACTATATTCTGACACGGGTATTTCTTGAGTTCGCGCTGCACATCCTGTGCGGCGAGGGTGCTGACGCCATTTATTTCCACCACGCTGTCGCCTGCCAGCATACCGGCTTGTGCAGCTGCACCGCCGTCCATCACCTTGTCCACAACGAAGGGATAGCGGTAGTCCAACATGGCAGTGCCTGAAGCAAGCAGTTTCTGGTCGATATCTTCCGAGAGAGTGATGGCGATGGTGTCATACCGGCACGTTGCCGAATTGTCAGCCGATTGGTTTTGCCTTAGCACCACGAAATCGTGCTTTCCTTCAACTATCGACCACTCCACCACATCCTTGACGGTCTCTGGCTGAGTACCATTGATAGTGAGAATCTTATCGCCGTTGCGGAAGCCTTCGTCGAGCATGACATCAGAGAACTGCATGCCATAGCTTGCCTTCTCGATTGTCATATACTCCTGACCGTTGGTAAACATCAGGGCAGAATAGATAACCATTGCCGCGATGAAGTTAACGAGCACACCACCTATTATTATAGGCAGACGCTGCCATGCCGGCTTCGAGCGATACTCCCAGGGTTGGGGCTCTGAGGCAAGGTCGCCGGCAGATGTTGTCTCGTCCACCATACCTGCTATAGCACAATAGCCGCCAAACGGCAGCCAGCCTATACCCCACTCCGTCTGTTCGGGGTAGCGGCGCCAGTCGTCCTCAGGCAATGCCTGAAGTTCTGCATCGGTCATCGGACGATAGGTAGGCTTGCCCTTACGGTCGAGAATGACATTGCCTTGTGGGTCTTTGTTCTCGACCATAGAAGGCTCTACGTTGGGCGCAAAAAAACGGAATTGCCAACGGCCATTGATTTTCTTTGCGCGAAACAAAGAAAATGACGGATTGAAAAACATATAGAATTTCTCCACTCTGACCTTGAACAGACGGGCAAGGGTGAAATGCCCAAATTCGTGTATCACAACCAAGAACGAGAGCGAGAGAATCAGCTGCAGAGCTTTAATGAGAAATGTTGACATTTAATAAAAAAAATTAGGAATACACACCTTCAACTACAAATTCCGTGCAAAAGTACTTAAAATAATTCTTACTGACAAATATTCGGTCCGAATAATTTGTCTGCCTCGGAAAAATAGCGTAATTTTGCGGCGTTTATCAATCCTATGATTCCAAGCCAACCATGTATGCACTAATCACCGGAGCCTCGTCAGGCATCGGAAAGGAATATGCCGTTTGTCTTGCGCGCGACTACAAGCGTGACCTTATCCTTGTCAGCAACCAGCAAGAGCAACTTCAAGAAGTGGCCGACGAGTTGTCAGCCTACTATGGGGTGAAAACCGTAGCCCACTATGCCGACCTTGCTCGTGAGCATGCCGCCGACGAGGTTTACCGGTTCTGCCATGACAATGGCTACGAAGTGGACATTCTCATCAACAATGCCGGCATGTTCTTCTGGCAGCCTCTCATTGAAGCACCTGCCGCAAAGGTTCATGCCATGCTTATGCTACATGCCGTAACACTTGCCGAGATGTGCCGACTGTTTGCCCAACCGATGTGCGAGCGGCGCAATGGTTATATTCTCAACATGGCATCAATGACAGCATGGATGACGATTCCCGGCATTCAGTGCTACAACTCCACCAAAGCCTTCGTCTATAGCTTTTCCAAATCCATATACAACGAGTTGCGCCCGTATAATGTCAGCGTCACGGTGATGACCCCCGGAGCCATTGACACCCCACTCTACGGACTTGACGACAAGACCCGACGCCGAGTGGTCAGATGGGGAATATCGCTCCCGCCTGAGAAGTTTGCAGCCATAGCGCTCAGACGAATGTTCCAGCGACGCAAACAAGCCATGCCGGGCTGGATCAACCACGTAGCAGTACCAATAATTTCCCATCTGCCGGACCCGCTCATACGCTTCGCCATGAAGCGCTTCCCGCAATACAAGAATATACCAATGCATAATTCATAATGCATAATGCATAATTTATAATGCATAATTCATAATGAGTGCTATCCGCATGGTCTCCCCCGCCCTTGTAGGGAGGGGGGCAGGGGGCGGGTGAAATAAATAATGCATAATTCATAATTTATAATGCATAATTCATAATTGAAAATTCTGAAATCTGAAATGGATAAGCTTTTCATACTCGGTCCTTGCAGTGCAGAGTCGCTGGAGCAACTTCTCGACACCGCTACTGCTATATCTGCCGTATGCCGCAACCACGACATATCTCAAGAGCACGTTATCTTCCGTGCCGGACTATGGAAGCCACGCACAAGTCCTCAGTCGTTTGAAGGTGTAGGCAGCAAGGGACTAAGCTGGTTGGATGAAGTACGGCGCAGCACGGGTATGAGAGTGGCTACTGAAGTAGCCACAGCGCAACATCTCCGCCTATGCGCAGAGCACCGTCTTGACGCCGTTTGGATAGGGGCCCGCACCACCACAAACCCATTCATGGTGGAAGAATTGGCAACGAAACTCGCAGAGCTTGCCACTAACGACGGCTGGAAGCCGATAGTGATACTTAAAAACCCCGTCAGTGCAGATATCAACCTATGGACGGGAGCCGTAGAGAGATTACGACGACACGGGATAAGCAATATCATACTGCTGCATCGCGGTTTTTCCGCCATCGGACAAGACGAACTACGCAACCCCCCGCTATGGTCTAACGTGCTCCGTATGCGCCGGCTAATGCCTGAGATGAAAATGCTATGCGACGTGAGTCATATTGCGGGCAAACGTCCGCCTATACCCCATATTGCCAACCAGGCTATGCAATTAGCGCTCGACGGACTGATGATAGAAGTTCATCACCATCCCGAGCAAGCTCTCTCCGATGCCGACCAGCAGCTCTCACCCGCCCAACTCGACACGCTGCTGAGCCAACTGATAGTACCGGAGCAGGGGCATGCCGACCGGCAACTTACTGAATACCGGCAGACGCTCGATGACATCGACTCCGAGATTTGGCAACTTATCGCCCGCCGCCAGCAGGTGGCACGCGACATCGGCGACTACAAACGCGAGCACCATCTGCCGGTTTTTCAGCCCGACCGACTCGAACAAATACTGCAAGAACGACTCCTTTGGGCAAAGCAACACAATCTTTCGGAAGATACCGTTCGCACGATAATTGAAGCTATACACAACGACTCCGTACGCACACAGATAGAATAAACCGATGGTAGGCATCAATGCAGATGACTGCACCGGAGCTCACCATCGGACATAAAAAAAGAGAGGCTGTCTGACAACTAAAAGCGGGTTGCTATCGCGTGTAGAGACGGTATATATACCGTCTCTTATCACATTAAAACGAATGATATGCAAAGCATTTATCTGCGTGCATATCCGAGAGACGCTTTGTAAAGCGTCTCTACCTGTGTCGGTTTCATCGCATGGTCTGATGATAGTCTAAAATAACGCAAGAGGCTGCCTGACATTTTCTGTCAGACAGCCTCCGTCAGACTGAAGTCCCGAGTTGTCCTATCAAAGCGACTCCTTGAGTTCCTTGTACTTCTCTGCAAACAAGAAGCCTGCCAAAGTGGTATATTTACCGCGGTTACTGCGGAAGCGGGCTTGAGCAGCTGCCTTTGCATTGGCATCCTCGAGGACTGCCTTGACTGCCGCCCACGCTTGGGCAAACAACGTCTGGTTTTGCTTCTCCTGAGCCGAATATGGCTTCAACTCCGGATTGCGAGGATGACATACTTTACGAGAATAGGTCTGACCGTTGCGAACAAAACACATGTGCTTGTCGTCGTGGGTGGGGTCTAACTTACCACTTGCTGATGCAAAGTAAGGATTCATTGAAAGTTTCATAAAGATAAAGAATTATAATGGTTAAACAATAGTTTTGCTTCGGAGACTCAGGTCACTGCGCGCCGGTGCCTTTTTCCCTTTCGCACTGCAAAAATACAGTTCATGGGACACCTTCTACAAATAACACTGCGCTCTGCTACTCCAAACTACTCTTTCCGACTACTTTCACTACTCTGCACCCCACATAGCACTACACTAATAATATTAAACTGCTTATTTTTTTGGCATACTATTTGCTCATTTGAAAGAAAATACATAATTTTGCGTCATATAACGAAAAACAAACACTACTATGAAAAAAGTATTTCTTCTTGCACTACTTGCACTCACACTTTTCTCCTGCGGATACAATCCTAAGGATGAGCCCTTTGCGCTCCTATACACTCACCGACGTATCATAGACTTGGAAATCAACAGGGATAAGGGAGAATGGCAATATACAGGTCTAAAAGACAACAACTACTTCTTTGCAAAGTTTGAAATGCCTGAGATTGACAGCAATGTATATAACAACGGTACTGTTCAGGTATATCGCGAGCAGGATTATACTACCGAGAAACCTATTCAGACTCCGCTACCGACGGTACGCCTGAGCGAATACTCAGTGGAAGATGAAAACGGCAATGTCACATGGTACAACTACACCGAGACTGTCGATTACGAATACGGCAGAGGTACTCTGACCATCTTCTATACCGTCAGCGATTTTGACTACGAACTCAACGAAACATTTGTCCCCGAGACTATGCGGTTCCGCGTAGTGCTGATGTGGTAAAAACAATGCATAATGCATAATTCATAATGAGTGCTATCCGCATGGTCTCCCCCGCCCTTGTAGGGAGGGGGCAGGGGGCGGGTGAAATAATGCATAATTCATAATGCGTAATGAGGAGCTGACATGGCAGTTTATTGCTGAGCATCGCGAAGATGATGTTCGTGAGTTGGCTTTGAAGCAAAAACAGAAGCATAACGGACAAAAGCAATATCCACAAGACAATGTGGATATTGCTTTTGCTTTGCAACAGATACAAGGCTGGCAACGCGCCCGTCATAAGTTGCCTACCATAAGCCAAATAGCCGGATGGCTATACCCGCCATCACTATCGCTTGAGCAGTGTTCATCGGAGTTGACCGCCCGCCATAAGACTGAGGTGCTATCAGTATTATGCCGTCAATTACCTGCGAACAGCACTCTCATCGACCTGACAGGCGGGATGGGAATTGATACATACTTCTTGTCAGATCTATTCAGCCATACCTTATATATAGAGCGTCAGCCGGAACTTGCAGAACTGGCACGAAACAATTTCACCCTCACCGGCAAAAGTATAGAGGTGAAGAACGCTGAAGCCGAAGATGTACTGACAAGTATTGAACATGTCGGCTGCATATATTGCGACCCTGCCCGACGCTCCTCAGCCGGAGGCAAAGTATTCCGCCTCTCAGACTGCACTCCCGACCTAACCACGCTCTACCCCCTGCTCGCTCAGAAAGCCGACCTGCTGATGTTCAAACTTTCCCCTATGCTCGACCTTACGGAGGCTCTGCGCACGCTGACCGATGCGGTGCAAGTGGATATTGTGGCTGTGCGTGGCGAAGTAAAGGAACTGTTGGTAGTATGCCAACCTGCCGCGGCTGATGCCACACAAATCCAGGTTCGCGCCATCAACCTCGGCACTACGCAACCTACATTCAGCTTCAACCTCAACCTTACGCATGCTCAGCAGACTTATGCCACAGGTGTTTCCCGCTATATCTATGAGCCTAACGCAGCACTGATGAAAGCCGGCTGCTTCGATGCCATCGCCGAGCACTATAATATAGTACAACTCGCGCGCGACTCGCACCTGTACACATCTGACACGCTTGTAAACGACTTTCCGGGGCGCATCTTCCTGACAGAAGCAATAGCCGACAAGCACACAATCAAGGGACAGACATTCAGCGTCATCTCGCGCAACCACCCTCTCTCAGCCGACCGGATACGTCAGCGCTATCACCTTCGCCAAAGCGATCAACACTTCCTTATCGCCACCAGCCTACACACATCAACCTCACACACTCCCATTCTCATATCTGCCACAAGAATAAAATAGACTGACCTACTTGGTTATTCCACCCTCAACAATTGCTTTTTCTGCCAAATTGGCAGAAAAAGCTTCTTTTTTGTCTGTTGGCACAAGGTTTGACTATTGTAAGGCGAAAGCGACCTGAGCAGGCTGAGAGATGAACAGACATGGCAGCTCGGGTTGCACAAATCGAATATTAACTAAAAAAACATACAACTATGGGTAAAATTATTGGAATCGACTTAGGCACAACCAACTCATGTGTCGCAGTAATGGAAGGCAATGAGCCTCAAGTAATAGCTAACTCCGAAGGCAAGCGCACCACTCCTTCAGTAGTGGGCTTTATAGACGGAGGCGAGAGGAAAGTGGGCGATCCTGCCAAGCGTCAGGCTATCACCAATCCTACCAAGACCGTTTATTCTATCAAGCGATTGATGGGCGAGACCTACGACCGTCTGCAAAACGAGATAGCACGTCTGCCATATAAGGTAGTCCGTGGCGACAACAACACCGCTCGTGTTGACATCGACGGTCGTCTCTACACTCCGCAAGAAATCTCTGCTATCATTCTTCAGAAGATGAAGAAGACTGCAGAAGATTATCTTGGTCAGGAGGTGACGGATGCAGTGATTACCGTACCTGCATACTTCAACGACTCGCAGCGTCAGGCCACCAAAGAGGCAGGCGAGATAGCCGGACTCAATGTCCGCCGTATCGTCAACGAGCCTACGGCAGCCGCTTTGGCTTACGGACTCGATAAGTCAGGCAAGGATATGAAGATAGTAGTATTCGACTGCGGTGGTGGTACTCACGATGTCAGTGTGCTCGAATTGGGCGACGGCGTATTCGAGGTGAAAGCTACCGACGGTGATACTCACCTTGGCGGTGATGACTTCGACCATCGTATCATCGAGTGGCTCGTTCAGGAGTTCAAGAACGACAACGGCGGAGCCGACTTATCGAAAGACCCGATGGCAATGCAACGACTCAAAGAGGCTGCCGAGAAAGCCAAGATTGAACTTTCCAACACCACCTCTACAGAGATCAACCTGCCGTATATCATGCCCGTCAACGGAGTTCCCGCACACCTTGTTAAGACCCTGACACGTGCTAAGTTTGAGCAACTTATTGACGACCTTATTCAGCGCACTATTGCACCTTGCCGCACCGCTCTGAAAAATGCGGGTTACAGCACATCCGATATCGACGAGGTGATCCTCGTAGGCGGTTCGACACGTATCCCTGCCATACAGCAGGCTGTAGAGAAGTTCTTCGGCAAAGTTCCTTCTAAGGGCGTTAACCCCGACGAGGTAGTAGCAGTAGGTGCAGCAATACAAGGCGGCGTACTGACAGGCGAAGTTAAGGACGTGCTGCTATTGGATGTCACCCCGCTTTCGCTCGGTATCGAGACTATGGGCGGTGTGATGACCAAGATGATAGAAGCCAACACTACCATCCCGACCAAGAAGACCGAGACCTTCACCACCGCTGTTGACAACCAGCCGTCAGTAGAAATTAAGGTGCTTCAAGGCGAGCGCCCGATGGCGGCTCAGAACAAGCAGATAGGCATATTCCACTTGGACGGCATTATGCCGGCACGTCGTGGCGAGCCACAAATCGAGGTAACCTTCGATATCGATGCCAACGGTATCTTGAACGTCACCGCTAAGGATAAAGCTACCGG
>CAMHGK010000104.1 GCA_946184695.1 uncultured Bacteroidales bacterium
GACAGATATGGCTCCGCAAGTATCTTATGCTGGTGTTATTACCAATCCGGAAATGATTAACTTCGATTATGCTAATGGACATATTTCATATATAGGGAATATTCCATATGACATATTTACGGATAATATGCTCCCGCGTTTTGATGATTATTACAATCATCAAATTGGCGACATCCATTCATCGTTGGATTATCAGCATCTGTTTGACCATATGGATGATGCCTACGATAATTTTGACAACCATTTTGCGGACAGCAATACAGATGATGCCATGGACGTAGATGGATTGGATAACTTGTTTAGCCCTTTATTATTTTAAGTCATGAACTATATGGATATTGAACGACAAATCAAGTCGGTTAGAAATCTTTTGCAAGATGTCTATTCAAAAATCTCGCAACACAGCACAAACGCGTTGCTCCCTTCGCGAGATGCTGCAGTTATGGCAGCGGGAAGTTTGATTAATCAGGAACAATATGATGTTGTTGTGTGTGGCGAAGTGAAGAAAGGAAAATCCTCTTTTATCAATGCCTTAATGGGAGAGGAGATATTACCTACCAATACGCAAGTTGCCACATCGCAAGTATGCAGGATAATCAATGCTGATATAGAAGAATATAATCTTGTTTTTACCGATGGGACACGGCAGCGCATATCAAAAAAAGAACTTTCACGATATGGTTCACAAGTAGATGCGGACATGTATGGTGAACCGGTTTTTCGCAATCACCAATTGGACTATATCGAAGTCAAACATCGGCTACCGAATCTGCCAAAATCAGTCGCTTTGGTAGATACTCCTGGTATTGGTGCCGTGTATGCTGCACACGAGCAGATAACACGCAACTATTTGAAAAAGGCGGCAGCAGTCATTTTCATCATTGATCCCAAGAATCCGATTGTAAAGACAGAACGTGATTTTATTGAGAGCGCACTTAAAACAACCAAACAAATCATGTTCGTGATGACCAAAATGGATAATTATGACGAAAATGTCATCGCTACAATGATTAGTCGCGATGAAGAAATCTTAGCACCATTGGCTCTGCAAACCGCGACAAAAAAGATTGAAATATTGCCGATTTCAAGTACGCTCTTGTTCGATGCTACTAAAGAGAAAGATGACCTTCTTTTGGAAATGAGTTGCTTTAATGAGGTTAAAAATTCTCTTCTCAAGATGATTTATTATACTGTCGGATTTGAAATCAATGCACAAGTTTATAATATTTTCAATAATTATAACACACGCGCAGTACATTCACTTTCCGAATTGCAAACAGCCGCATCTTCTCAACCATCAGTGGCTAAAGAGATTGCAGAGAAGAAATTGGCAAAGCAGCAGGAATTCATGCGTGATTGGGGCACAAATGGAATCAAAATCCGTGAAATCAACGAGGCGATTAAGCAACCTATTCGCGGCTTGGAAAACGAGACGCGGAGTCTCTTTAGCCAAACGCATTATATTTACAAAAATATGGCTGCTAAAATTGACAATCTCTCTTCGCTGGACGAGGCAAAACGTTTGTCTAATAACATGACTGCTAGTTTGTCGGATTCCTATGGAAAGTCATGGAAAGATACGATTGAGAACTGTGCAGAGCAGATCGAATCAATCTTGGCAAGTTACAACGCTCATCTCAATGATTTGGATAGTTCCAACGCCCGCGTATCTGTGGATGCATTCAGCATTAAAAAATCCTCGTTTGCCGAGCGGCTTATATCCGGAAGGAACAGTTATTTTACAGGCATGTTCATTACATCAGTCTTCGCTATACCTCTGACTCTGGTTGCTGCCCCAATTACATTGGCAGTAGCTGCTATAGGTGCTTTACTCGGTATTGGCGCAGGCGTAGTGACCCATCGTGATACAGAGCTCAAACAATATAAACAACAACTGAAGGAGTATCTAAATAAATGTTTCTCACAAATACATGATGAATTCCTTGTAAAGCCGCAGACAGATGGTTTGACCCGTCTGCAAGAGGCTGAAGAAGATTTGCAGAGAAATGCACAAAAAGCAATGGAGCAAATATTCAACCAACATAAGGCTAATAATGATCGGCAACTACAGTTACTGGAAGAACAGGCACAAGCTGACACAGAGAAACGCAGACAAAAACTTGCGGAGATTACACAATTGCAACAACAGTGGAAGCCGATAGTAACAGGGCTGCAGCAAGCAAAAGGTATTTTGACTCAATTGGAACAAATACGCAAATAATTATGAGTGTTACGATAGGAATTGATTTTGGAACAAGTTTCTGTTCCGCTTCGTGGATTAATCCAGCAACAGGGAAGCCGGAAGCTATGCGTTTTAAGGACTCCGGCAGTGAGAAAATACCTTCCATTATTGCATTCTCAAAATCAGGGAAAGCTTTTGTTGGAAGCGGTCCTTATACCCAATTAGAAAATTTGGCAATAGATATTTCTATCCCTGAAGAAGAACGAGAGATGCAGTTAGGCAATTTTTACACAAGCATCAAAACACGTATGCGTCAAGGTCAAACATGGGTGCGACCGAATAAGACATATACCGATGCAGAGTTGATTGCTATTATTTTGGAGAAGATAAAAGATGAAGTATACATCTCAGAATTGATAAAGTAGTTCTTACATATCCTGTTCAGTACGATGAAGGAGCATGGAAAAAAGAAACACTCAAGCATGCGGCAGCGTTGGCAGGGTTCAAAAAAGTCAAACTTCTTCAAGAACCTGTATCTGCGGCGATATATGCCATTAAGGCGAATCGTATACCTAAAACTTGTAAGGGTCTTCTTGTCTATGATTTTGGTGCTGGTACTTTTGATGTTGCCTATATACAAATAGAAAGTGATGGTGATTTGCACATGCCGATTCTTCCTCAAGGTGATGCCCATTGTGGGGGAGATGATATCGATAGGGCTTTGTACGATGATTGGAATAAATATATAAAGACCACCCGACATCGAGAAGTTTCTGTTAATCCCAATGAATTGGATATTGCGTTTTTGTATAGATGCCGTAGGCAAAAAGAACTATTAAGCAAAGGCTTTATTACCGAAGAAATAAGTGAGTATATACCCGGTATAGGTAGAGTTCGTCGAACATTTACAGAGAACGATTTTAACCGTTTGGTTGACCCTATTGTAGATAAAACCATTGCAAAGGTTAATGCAGTATTGGCTGATATCAAGAAAAACAAACTGCCCCTGACTCATGCCATTCTAATCGGAGGTAGTTCCAACCTACCGCAAGTCCAAACCAAGATGCAGGAATTATTGGGACGCGGTGTAAAAATTGTTACCACCGGTAATTATGACATTGCAGTCGCGGTTGGTGCAATGTATTCGATAGAAACAAAAGTAGAAATAAAGGATGAGCCGAAAAAAAATCCAATAAAAGTTGAACCCCAAAAAGAGCCGAAAAAAGAAATCTCAAAACAACCTAAAGAGTGTTTTTGCATATATTGTGGCAAAAAAATAATGACTTCGCATAAGGTATGTATGTTTTGTGGGAAACCTAACTTTTCGTATAAGCCATGAATTCTATAGAGCAACGAACGCTTGACATATTAAATCGCAGCACGGACATTATTCGTGAATTACCCAACTCTGCAATCTGGTTGGATCAAATCAACACGCTAAAAACAAAAGTGCACACAAAATGCACTTTGGCTGTTGGCGGACGTGTGAAAGCGGGTAAAAGTACATTTATTAATGCCTTGCTCGGAGAAAATCTTGCACTGGTTGGAACCACTGAGACAACAGCAACTATCAATCGTTTCGTATATGGCAAACCTGCTGACCAAAATAAGCCGGTGAAGGTTGTCTATAAAAACGGGAATATCTCTTACGAAAGCCAATCATTTATGGATTCATTTCAAGGTAACGATGCAAAGACAATGGCTCTTAGCAAAGGTATCCTATATTTTGAACGCGCGTTAGAGAATCCGTTGTTGCAAGAGTTGGATTTGGTAGATACTCCGGGAACAGGAGCCTTAGTGGATGAGCATCAGGGTGCAGCTGAAAGCGTTTTCGGTATCAAAGATTTGCAGGAACTTCGCAAAGAACATAGCGAGCAAACACAGGAATTGGTTAAAACAGCTGATGCCGTCATTTATTTAGTAGGCGCGGTAGCAAACCAAGACAACAAGCAATTCCTGGATAATTTTCAGCAGGCTTGCGATGGAGCTTCTGCACTCAATGCTATTGGACTAATATCCCGCATCGATGAAGAAGAAGCCACTTTGTATAATAGCAAGAGTCAAGCTGAATATGTGGCGGATAGTTTAAAAGAACAACTCAGCGGCGTTTTGCCGGTATCTACAGCGCTATATATGGCTATCAAAGAACACGCAACTCAGTTTGCTCTATGGCGCACTCAACTAAAGTCTATACCACAAGATATCTTTGAAGCATATCTGTCGAAGATGCAAGATGCTTGGGATGGGAAATACGATTCCGCTCTCGTCAAGAAATGCCCGAATCTATTGGCTGTTTCTATTCGGCGTCAAATGAAAGGAGATATACCTTGGGGCGTATTCCGGGCAATCATCAAAACTTTGTACAAATCCGACTCTGCTGACGAAGCAACGGAAGAGCTGTTACGATTATCCAATTTCGACAAAGTAAGGGATGTCCTTAAAAACCAGTTTTTTGCCCGGGCGAAAGCCATTAAATGCACGGTTCTTTTGTCGCAACTCAACAAGATTCTTTTGCTCATTCGCAATGACGCACTATATTCATTAAAACGAGCCGCAAAGAAATCTGAGGATTGGCTCCGTTTGATTGATAAGAACATCCGACCGGCAGATGCATCGACAGCCACAGAAATGGCATCCTTTATACGTAGTAATATCATATCATCACAAGAGATAGACCGAATAGAGAAAGCTATCATGTCGCAATTGGTTCTTCCTCTGGAAAAATTAATGCTTGAGATAGAGGAGACCAATATGGATTACAAGATGCTGCAAGTTGTGCATAGAAGGAAAGACTATTTTGGCTCCTATTACGAAGAATTATGTACACTCTTTGGCATGTACGGCACTAAGCCACAATTAACTAATGAAGAAAAAATGAATCACCAGATGTTCTGGCAAAGCAAGGCGATGCGCTATATGGATAGAGAAATGCAAGATGTGGCTTTTTATGCTGCAAGTGCATATGGTAAACTATAAAGTTGCGATTATGAAAATTAAAGATTTGTTTCAATCCTTTTTCAGCAAACAAGAAGTTGAGCAGACAACCTTACCGACTCGACCGCTTCTTTCCGTTGAGTCAACTCATTCAGAACTTTCTGCTGACTTCGTGCAACTATGCAAGAAACTGGCTGAGACGGTAAAGATGTATGACCAAATGGCAAAACAGATGCCGGAAGGAGAAACAAGAGACTTGTCAGAAGATTTTTCTGAACAAATCATTACTACACTCAGCCTTTGCGATGGCTGTTCTGTAATTGCCAATGAATCAACCTTTGACTCCCGTCGGCACATGCCAGTTCCTTTCTCTATGGTAGAAGATGGCACACCTATCCAATCTTTTGTCCGTGTAGGCATTGCCATCGGCGACCAAGTAATCATTCCTGCAAGAGTAATAGTGTAATTCTACAAATTACTAAATAAAATACCTTCAAACTGCTTAACAAAACTTCTACAAATAACTGAATTTTTATTGTGTAAAAATTTGCATATATCAAAAGGGATATGTAATTTTGCGCAGATTTTCGCTTGAATGTATAATTATTTAAAATAATGGCGACAAAAATCAAGCAAATAATAGATACTAAGGGCATAGACACACTATTGTTCAGTTCTTGGTTATCGGCTGAGGGAATCAGCAGAGCGGAGCAGGCTGCGTATGTACAGAGCGGGTGGTTAGAAAAAGTGGCTCACGGCGTTTATAAAGTGGCTGGTGCGGACGTGTCGCTCTTTAGTGCTATCTCAGCATATAACACCCAACTTGGCAAACAATGCATCATCGGCGCAGAGACGGCTTTGGAAATACGGGGTTACTCACATTACGTGCCGATGGGCAAACCGTTGGCTTTTATCTTTACCGAGGCACATGCCAAACTACCCAACTGGTTTCTGACAACAGAATGGGACCGCACGCTACGCTATCACACCATCTCGCTATGGGCTAATAATAGTCTCGGTTTAGAGCTACGTGAAGAAGATGGTAGAACACTGCTAATATCTTCTCCTGAACGGGCAATTATGGAATGTCTTAACCGTTCGTACGTGGCGCAGACGCTGATGGATACGTATTATATAATGGAGATGCTAACCACATTACGCCCTAAACTCGTTCAGCAATTATTGGAACAATGCTCGTCAGTCAAAGTGAAGCGTCTATTTCTGTATTTGGCAGAGAAAGCCAATCATTCATGGCTCAAAGCCATAGACACTAACAACGTGAATCTCGGTAGCGGACGCCGGATGATTAGCCCAATCGGCAAGTTCGTCAGTAAGTATAACATAACCATCCCGACCGAAGTCTATAATTATGTATAGTCCTGTTTTTGCCCGGAAGGTTGAGCTGCTGCTCAAACTCATGCCGCATGTGATCAACGAAGGTGTGTTTGCCGTTCATGGAGGCACAGCCATTAATCTTTTTGTGAAAGATATGCCGCGTTACTCGGTGGATATTGACCTTACCTATATGCCTTTAGCCGACCGAGGAGAGAGCTTGAAAGACATCAATGCCCACTTGGAATCAATTATCCGACATGCCAAACAGCAATTGCCGGGACTGCATGTCGTGTCCAACTATGACACCTGCAAACTGCTCTGTGAGTATCATGGTTATCAAGTAAAAGTGGAAGTGAACCAAACCAAACGTGGTATTATCGGCGGTGAAGCAATGACTCTTCCGCTATGCGAGAAAGCACAAGATGAGTTTGGACTATACTGCGAAGCTACTATCGTTCCACTGACACTTCTCTATGGTGGCAAGATAGCAGCCGCTTTATCACGCCAGCATCCGCGAGACTTGTTTGATGTACATTATATGGATATTCCAATGACTGATGTGCGAGAGGGACTATTATTTTGTTTGCTGAGCAGTGACAGACCTATTCACGAATCACTATCGCCACAACTTATTGACCAGCGTGAAGCGATGGAAAATCAGTTTAAGGGAATGACTGATATCACTTTTACCTATGAAGATTTTGAGCAAGCCCGCAACAAACTTATTACTGATGTCCGGAATCTTATGACAGATGAAGACAAACAATTCCTTTTGAGTTTCGAGTCTGCGGCACCTTCATGGGATGGGTATGAGTTTGAGTATTTCCGCGTCTACCCGTCTGTCAGATGGAAACTGAACAATCTTACAAAATTGAAAAAACAGAATCCAACTAAGCTTTATGCTTATGTTGAAAAACTGCAAGAAATATTTGGAGAATAGATATCATCTTTTTATGAACGACTGATTTAAGTTGTATTAAAATAACATTATGGCGTACACAGATATATATGGAGTAGAATACTCCGATGATAGAAAAATCTTAATTCGCTGTTCAAAGAATTCCATAATGCAAATGGGGCTTCCAAAAGGGATGAGGAATATTATTATTCCCCCTTACGTTGAAGTCATCGCTAAGGCAGCCTTTAAGGATTGTAAAGTAATTGAAAGCATCACTATCCCCTGCAGTGTCAAAAGAATTGGAGAGTCGGCTTTTGAAGGTTGTCTCGCTCTAACAAGCATCACTATCCCAGATAGTGTCACAAGTATAGGAAAATCGGCTTTCGATGGTTGTAGCAGGCTGACAAGCATCACTATCCCCAATAGTGTCATAAGCATTGGAAATTGGGCTTTCTCTGGTTGTTTCGGTCTGCCTGTAGAAAATAATCTTATATATGCTGATACATATCTCGTAGGATCAACAAAAGATATAACAAGCGTTAGCATTAAGGAAGGTACGCGTTTTATTGGCAGCAGCGCTTTCTCTGGTTGTAGCGGTTTGACTTCTATTACTATCCCTAACAGCGTAACAAGCATTGGAGATTGGGCTTTCGAGGATTGTAGCAGTTTGACTTCTATATCAATCCCCAACGGCGTTACCAG
>CAMHGK010000105.1 GCA_946184695.1 uncultured Bacteroidales bacterium
ACGACCCCGAGATTACAAATCACGTGCTCTGGCCAACTGAGCTAAAGAGGCATTTCAAACTTACCACTTGGCTGACTGCATCGCAACAAACTCGCTTTCAGCTTATTAAATTGCAAAAATAGCAGTACAAGCACGCTGTTTTCCGGTAAAGCGGTGCAAAAGTACTGCTATTTTTTGAATTGACAAAATATTTTTGAAAAAAAATGTATTTTTTGTGATTTAGGGACAAGGACCGCTACACTGAAAGAGCAAGGAGCGCTGCGCTGAAAAAGTAAAGTTTGCCACCATAGGTAGAGACGGTATATATACCGTCTCTACTCGCGATAGCAGCGTTTTCTTATTGGTCCGCCTTATTTGCCTTATGGGCTCGCTTTATTTGCTTGCCTTATTTATCCGCGAAAGCACGCGAATAAATCAGCTTCTTTGTTTTTCTTTGTGGCGGCGTATTTGGCGAGAGATAGCATCGAGCACGTCGTCAACACCTTCTTCAAAGGTGTCGGCAGTTTTCTGTGCGAAAAATTCACCCCCGAAACCTATGAGTTTGGCCTGAGCTTCTTTGTTCATATTGGTTTCGCGCTTGACAACTTTGAGGTGCAGTTGCAGTTCAACGGTGTCGTCGAGCAGCTTGTCAAACTTAGCAGTTTTCTTAGCAATGTACTTTTCGAGTTTTTCGGCTATGTCGAAGTTGACAGCCTGAATAGAAGTTTTCATGACATTTATGAATTTAGATAGTTATAGAAATTATTGTATTATAGTCTGTTATGGATATTCATTCGTTCTTGACATGATCTTCACCCGATGGTGACAGGAATAAAACGCATATAACAAGATGATTACAAAATAGATACAAAGGAAAATGCTTGAAGTCTATAATTGTATAACTATTAAGCAGATAGCGCTTTGTAGTATTCTTTCTCTGTAGCAGGTGAGTTATTGTTTTCTTTCTCTCGGGTGCGCGTTGTGGTATGCTTGTCGTACCTGATCGAAAGTGGTGTGTGTATAGATTTCTGTAGCGGCGAGCGAGGCGTGCCCCATGAGTGTCTTGATGGTGTTGATGTCGGCTCCGTTATTAAGCATGGTGGTAGCAAATGTATGCCGGAGGACGTGAGGGCTTTGTTTTTTCAACGTCGATACTTCCGACATCATACGCCTTACTATATTATATATATCATCAACGGAGAGCGGTTGTCCGTTTTCTCGGCAGAAGAACGTCTCGGGTTTGAGTCCGCCAAGCTGCTCGGAGCGCATCTGCAAGTAGTCGGTTATCATATCTCGAAGCGGATTGCCAAAAGGAACAATACGCTCCTTGCGCCGTTTTCCGAATATGCGGACCTGCTGCTGACTGAGGTCGAAGTCGGCGTCGCGTAGTCCGGCTATTTCGGCTCGCCGCATACCTGTCTGGTAGAGCATTTCGATGATAAGTCCGTTGCGCTTGGAAGGAAAGTCATCGGCATGTCTGATTATCTCATGTTCAGCTTTCATCTCGTTTTCCTTATAGAAAACGGGCAGCGTCTTCTTCATCTTTGGTGCTATAATCTTCTGCGTGACGTCGTGTTCGACGAGCCCCACCTTAAGGCAGAAGCGCACGTAAGACCTGAGTGCCGACAGGCGCCGCTTTACGCTTCTTGCCGATTGCCCCGAGTCCATCATGCTTATCATCCATGCCTGAACATCATCGGTGGTAACACGGCGTATATCAAGTTCTGCGGCATCCACCTTAAGAAAATCGGCGAAAGCCTGCAGGTCGTCGCCATACGCCTTGACGGTGAGGTCGGAATACTGGCGTTCGGTAGCAATATAGTCGAGAAAGCGGCTTATCATCGTTTGCTTAGATCTCTTTTCCGACAGCGTCTTCCTGCTCGAATGGGAATAGTCCGAACAGCTCGGCATCGATCTTGTCGGTTACAGAGCGGAAGTCGTCGGGGTTTTCTTGGAACTTGACCTTATCGCCGTCGATGATGAGCAGTTTTCCCTTATACTCGGAAATCCATCGCTCATACTTGTCGTTGAGACCTTGCAGGTAGTCGATACGCATTGAAGCCTCGTACTCGCGTCCGCGTTTTTGTATCTGCGCCACGAGGTTGGGTATCGATGAGCGGATATAGATGAGCAAATCCGGCATTTTGACGAGCGACATCATCAGCGCAAAAAGGTCGGAATAGTTGTCGAAGTCGCGGTCTGACATATTGCCTTGCTCATGAAGGTTGGGTGCAAAGATGCGTGCGTCCTCGTAGATGGTGCGGTCTTGAATGATAGTATCGCTGCTCTTGGATATCTCCACTACGTCCTGAAAACGCTTATTGAGGAAATAGATCTGGAGGTTGAACGACCAACGCGACATGTCCTCGTAGAAGTCAGCCAAATACGGATTGAAGTCCACTGACTCGAATTTAGGTATCCAGCCGTAGTGCTTAGCGAGCATGCGCGTAAGCGTTGTCTTGCCGGAACCGATATTACCTGCTACTGCTATATGCATAACTTTCTAATTAATAATTGACAATTGATAATATTCTTTGCAGAAATTGCTTTCTGCTTTTTACTATTAACCTCCACGCTTTCAACTGAACAGTCCGAACAGTTCGGCGTCGATGCGGTTGACTATTTTAGAGAAGTCTTCGGGATTGTGCTCGAAATCGAGTTCATCGCTTTCGATGACGAGCACGCGCCCGTCATATTGGTTGAAGATAAAGTCTTCGTAGTTTTCGTTGAGTCCTCTGAGATAGTCAAGTTGCATCGTCTGCTCATACTCCCTACCCCTGAGCTGTATTTGCCGGACGAGTTGCGGCACCGACTTGCGAAGGTATATCATCAGGTCGGGCTTTCTGACGAGCGACATCATCAGCTGGAATAGTTCCATGTAGGTAGTATAGTCTTTGTCGGTGAGATTGCCTTGCTGATAGTTGTTCTTGACAAAGACATACACCCCCTCAAATATGGAGCGGTCCTGGATGATGGTATGGTCGGCATGGGCAATGGCAAGCACATCCTTGAAACGCTCCTTGAGGAAATAGGTTTCGAGGCAGAACGACCAGCGTCGGATATCCTTGTAGTAGTCTTCGAGATAGGGGTTTTGCATTACAGGCTCGAAGCGTGCTTCCCAGCCGTAGTGCCGCGCCAACATACGCGTCAGCGTGGTTTTGCCTGCACCTATATTTCCTGCTATAGCGATGTGCATGATATTAGTCCAAAGTCAAAAGTCGAAGGTCGAAAGCCGATATTTTATTTCCCGCAGATTTCACGGATTTATTTGACAGATGCTTCAGATTATCCGTACGAGCAGTCATAAATCTGTATAATCCGTAAAAGATAAGGGGCAAAAGTCGAAAGCCGGGTATGTTTAGGATAGTCAAAAGTCGAATGGAAAAATTGCAGCGCAAAGGTAAGCAAAAAAAAACACACCTGCAAGAGCAGGGATATTTTTTTCGGCTTTTATAGTCGGCAAGGAGCAAAAGAAAAATCTGTTAAATCCGTTCAATCTGTTTAATCTGTGGTTCTTTCCATTCCCTTCTATTGAAGAATCATCTGCAAAATCCGCATGCGAAGGCAATCTTAAAACACAAGAAAAATCTGTTCCATCCGTTATATCTGTTTAATCTGTGGTTCTTTTCCATTAATATTGGATCTTCGTTAAATCATATTTTCAAATGTGACAAGTTCTATTATATAATTAAGGTGTGCGTACGAAATTCCATGGATGTCCCAACTCCCAATGACCGATTAGGGTTAAACAAAGCAAACAACCGAGAAGGCCGCAAAACCATTCAAGGAGCAGGCAAAAAAGCTCTGTACATTATTGGATTGTTGTATCTTGCCCATAGATAACAATTTACAGATAATCTAACACGCCGGTTTTAGCCGAAACCGCATAAAAAACCGCAACTTTGGCTCAAACTCATATACCAGTTTTAGCCAAAGTAGCATAAAAAACCGCAACTTTGGCTCAAACTCATATACCAGTTTTAGCCAAAATAGCATAAAAAACCACAACTTTGGCTTAAACTCGTTGCATATATCAAAAAATCATTGTAACTTTGCAGCGGATTTCAAACATATAGTTATGTCTATGATAATTGGAAGAGAACTTGAGCAGCAACAGCTGGAACAGCTCTCACGCAGCAACAAGGCGGAGTTTATAGCTGTTTATGGCAGACGGCGCGTGGGTAAAACCTATCTGATTACCGAGTTTTTCCGCGATAAATTGGCTTTTTACGCGTCAGGGGTCCTCAATGCGGGGACTGTCCGTCAGAAAGAAGCCTTCTGTTATGCATTGGAAAAAATCGGTGCAAACGGAAATGAGAAAGACAGTTGGATGAAATTGTTTCAACGTCTTCAGGAAGGTTTGCAGGCTCGTGTGGGCAAAGGTCAGCCGGTTACTGTCTTTCTTGATGAAGTGCCGTGCTTTGACACCCAACGATCTGATTTCATACCGGCTCTTGACCATTTTTGGAACACATGGGCTGTACGCTACCCTGACATAAAACTTATTGTTTGCGGCAGCGCGACATCGTGGATAGTTAAGAATATCATTGACAGTCACGGCGGACTTCACAACCGTCTCACTTATGAGATTCACCTGCATCCGTTCACACTTGCTCAAACAGAGCAATATCTCAATATTAACGGAATCAGATGGACACGCCGGATGATTACAGAAACCTATATGATATTTGGCGGAATACCTTATTACTTAAGTCTTCTGCAGCCCAACGAGAGTCTTTTGCAATCGCTTGACCGCCTGTATGGCAAGTCATCCGGCATATTGCGCAGAGAATACGATAGGTTGTTCGCGTCGCTTTTTCATGCTCCCGACCCATATATGGATATTATTACCGTGCTTGCAAAGAACCGGACAGGAATGACACGGGATGAAATTGCCGACAAACTGCATATCAATAGCGGAGGCAGGTTGTCACGGCTGCTGACGGATTTAAAGAATTGTGATTTTATACGTTCTTATCGTGTGTATAGTACGAAAATAAAACGCAATTCCGAACAGTATGCGCTTACTGACATGTTTACACTTTTCCACCTGCATTTCAATGTATTGGTCGGCGAAGAAGAGCATTTCTTCAGCAAGAACAGCAATACATCAGTGCTGCTTTCATGGGAAGGTCTGGCGTTTGAACGGGTGGCGATGCAACACATCAATCAAATCAAACAATGCCTCGGCATTAGCGGCATAGGAGTAGATTATTATCAGTGGAGAAGCAAAATTTCAACCCCTTCTGCACAGATAGATTTGATACTTGACAGAGCTGACGGCATAGTGAACATATGCGAGATGAAGTTTTCTCATAATCCTTACCTGATTAAGAAAAATGAGTATGAAAAACTACAGAACCGCTTGTTTGCTTTCCGGTCAGAAACGCGTATAAACAAGGGCATTCAACTCACATTCATTACTCCGTTCGGTCTGCAAGCCAATGAATATGCAAGCGAGGTGACACAGCAGATAAAGTTAGACGATTTGTTTGTCCCCGACAGAGGGTGATATATTTGATAAATTCAGTCTTAAAGCGGTAATCCAATATAAGTGGTTTACCGCTTTTTTTGCCGGAGTACCACGGGAGCCCGGTCAAGTCGTTTCTAATCTTAGGTTGTAATGTAAATATAATTTGGTGTATTCATTTTTTCTTTGTACTTTTGTCGGCGAATTTCCACGCTGGAGGGATTTATGTCTTTCAGAGGGTGGAATTTTCAGAGCCCGAATCGGTTGAAACCGCAGAGTAATGCTCGCATAGTGGTGTGGAGTATGCAGTAAGAAACGATGAGGGCAAGACATAATAAAAGGCGTTTGTTGAACGCTGTTTGCGACTTACCAGAATCTTCGCAACATTCAGTACCAAGTCAAAAACAGATACAATGAATGTCCTCGGGATATGTAATTATCCCCATTGCGTGTATGGTATAATTATACCTTATTTATTTCCGTCATGGGAATAAGGTTATTGTATCAGCCGTTGAAGGATTACATATTTCAGCGTGGACTTCGTTTGTTTTTCTACTTGGTACGGGGATTGCGAAGCCCTTGGTAAGCGTGAAGAGCAAGTGAACTTCACGCTATTTTTATGTCCGAATTTCTTGAAACAGGTAAGTCTTATTACAATGACAAGTGAATTTTTTAGAAACAATATAGTTAACAAACGGAGTAAGCCGAAAAGCCATAAGTGAGTAGGCAGAATAAAAAACAACAACAAACATCATGAAAAAGACAATGTTAGTTCTGTTAACCATTGTTTTGTTAACGGGTTGTAATCAGCCACCTAAAGAAAATGAGGCTGATGCTTATTTGAAGGATGCATGGTCATTTGTAGAAGCTGGTAAATGTGATTCTGCACAAAACGCATACTCCAAATACTTGCAAGCAGGACGCGATTCGTTACCTGAATTGGAAGAGGCTATAGACGCGTGCCGATTTGAGACCATGATGAGAGAGTTAGACAAAGCTGCTGCCAAACAGGAGCCCAGAAGAATTTCGCGTATCAACATATCGGATGAACAAATACATCAGTTGTTTCTGGAAGACGAAAAGAAAGACAGTACGAAATAAAAAGCGGAGTATGCCGAAACGCCGTCAAAAAAGGTAGTAGGTAATATGCAAAATTAATTCAAAACCGATGGGCCGATGGGATATAACCGGCGAAAATAATCATGAAAAAAATCACTTTAGTTACTTTATCTCTAATTTTCAGTGTAGCGTTTACCAATTGTGCAGCAAAGAAGCCATTAAAAAAGCAAACAGAAACGGCACCAGCCGCGGAACAAAAAGTTGATGCACAACAAGCCCGCTTAGATAGCCTACGTAAAGCTGCAGAAATACGAAAACTAGAATTAGAAATTGAAGCAGCAGAAGCGCAAGCGCAAGCAGACATGGAGATTGCAAAGTTGAAAGCTGCGAATGCGAAGAAGGCAACTTCAAAACGAGTGGGTCAGGATTTGTTTACTCCGTGTATTGAAGAGAGTTATGACAAACCAGGTGAATACATGGCTGGTCTTGGTATCGCAGAGGGAGAACAGGAGCGAGGCGCAGCAAAAACTAATGCTAACCGTTATGCAATAGCTGACATTGCCTCTCGTTATGTCGGTATGATTAAAAATGGTGTTTCCCAATATGCAAAGAATGTAAATACTCGTTCTGGGAATAAAGTAAAAGAGAACGAATTAGAGGGCGCTGCCGAAGCAATTGGAACCAAGCTTATAGATAAATATGCAGACAATGTTTGTACACGGTTCGAGCAGGATGATTTTGGTGGTTATACTTGCTATGTCGCAATTCATGTACCATTGAAATCTTTAGTTGATGCCACGATTGATGAGCTTGGAGTTATTCAGACTGATTTTGACCGCGCACAATTCCGTAAATATTTGCAAGAAGAACTAGATAAACAAGCAGCGGCTGCGCAGGCAGAGAAGAAAGAGATAGAAGAACAACGTAAAACTTTAGAGCAATAATATGTCCCGTAGGAGTTTCATTTGTTGTATATTATTCCTAACGTCCATCTGTGGGTGGGCGTTAGGAATACCCTCATGGGTAAAACATTTACCACATCCTGGTAATGAAAGTTACTACTATCGTGTTACAAAAGCAGAAGGGAAAACCTACGAAGAAGCATACACAAAGGCTTTTTCTATTGCTATTTTGGAAAGTCAATGGAAGTTAGGTGTTAAAGTTTCCAAACAAGATGATGCTAAGACCATAGAGGAATCTTTAAAACAAGACTTAACGTTAAAAAGTAGTACAATGAATCTACCCATGAATAAAGTCTGCGAATACGAACAAGCTAGCCCCAATGGCGGTATAATCTTATATTGCCTTTGGCAGGTGGCGAGTTATGGGAATGTCAAAGCTGAATTTGAAAATTACTTAGATTGTGAATGATATGAAAAAGATTACTTTTATTA
>CAMHGK010000106.1 GCA_946184695.1 uncultured Bacteroidales bacterium
ATACTCGGTCTTCGAGCCTTCCTTGTAGTCATATACTTTGATCAGCACGTTGCTGCCTGCTGTCGAGAGGTCGATGTTCGTAAGGTTGAGCAGTCGCGTTGAGGTTTCCCAGTTGGCTTTGGTATATTCCTGAGCACCGACCTTCACCTTCCAGTTGGTCTTGGCCTGAGGCAGCGAGTAGCCGTTCATATTCAGTGTGACGGTGCCCGAAGCCGTGTTGCCCGACCAGTCGGCGATGTCAAGGCGGTACTTCTCGCCGTAGAAGCGCTCTGCCTCGCTGAAATGTGCATAGTAGGTAGTGGCAACGGTTACCTCGGGCAGCTTATCTATCTGATAGGATGTCCCGCCACCATTGGCTTCTGTTGTCCAACCGTCAAAGGTGTACTCAGTGTCCTCGGTTGAGGCTTTGGTAGGTGTCTCGCCGTCGAATGACGGTTTATAACCGATGGTTGCAAGCGGGTCGGTCTCAAGAGTCTCTGAGCCGTCTTCCGACTTCCATGTTATCTTGACTCCCCTGGGCTTGAACTGAGCGTAGTAGGTGACAGCCTTGCTCACCGTGGTCTCCTCGGTTATCTTGGTGCCGTCGGTAGCCGCGGTGTACCATCCTAAGAAGTCGTTGTTGGCTTTGGTTGCCACGGGCAGAGTACCGATGGCGGCGTTCTTCCGTACGGTGGTATAATCAGTAGAGCACTCGCCATCGTTTGCATAAGCGTTCCAAGTCACCTTGTAGCCCTCTGCCACTTCGTACTTATACGGGGTTTCAGATGCCGGCAGGTCGAATACCCAGTAGTTGGTGCTTGTCTTGGTAGGCTGTGTGTATTTGTTCTCGATATTTGTTGATGCTCCTGTCTTTTTCGTATTATACTTACCACCTTGTACTTTGAGATATGTAGCAGTAGCCGATGTGTTCATTGCATACGCTGTAGCATTGTCATCGCCTTTGCTTTCCACTTTGAACTTACCTCCGGTGACAGTGGCTTTAGGCGTTGCGGAAACCGCCGGATAGGTGATGTCGTTTTGAGTAAAGGCAGCTTGTGAAGCAACAGCACTGACATAAATTCCATATACATTCGTTTTTTTCACTGTAATATCAAATTCACCGCCATTCACAGTCACGGTTCCGGCTGAGGCATAGTTACCTGCATAGTAACTTGAGTTACTTGCATTAGTAGTTGTTATTTTTAGTTTATTAGCGTATGCTAAAACTCCGTATGCAGTTGAGCCGGTATTTGCAGAAACTGTAAATTTACCTCCTTCAATAATTGCAGTTCCATTATATTCTACACCTGTTTTGGTTGCAGGTATTTCGCCGGCTGATACTCCATAAGCTTTATTCGTGCCGGCATTGACTGTGAAATCAGGCACTTCGGTGTCATTGTTGATAGTAGTTGTACCTGCATATACACGCACTCCGTATGCCGATTCTGTTTTAGCGGAAACGTCGAATGTTCCTCCTGAAATGGTTGTAGTACCCATAGAACGTACGCCTTCTGCGTCGGTCGTACCACTTGGTTTGTTTGTTACGATAAATGTTCCTCCTGTGATATTTGCTACTGAAGGCCACTCGTGAGTGATACTTCGTGGTTCCAAACCATCATAAAGTAATCCTCGGTTGGCATATACACCTATTGCCGTTGTTGTATTAGCCGTTGCATTGAATGTACCACCTTCTATATTTAGCGTACCATGACTATGATAATAAACTGTTGCATCAGAAGAAGATTGTACCCACGCGGCAACGGCATAAGCACCAACTGCAGTAGAGGTGGCACTGGTCACATTGAACGTACCACCCTTGATTGTAACAGTTCCATTGTACATGGTTCCTGCAGCAGCCGGTGTGTTACCGGCTGCGCACACTCCGTATGCATTTTTAGTGGTAGCATTTACTGTGATGGTAGGATTACCGCTTATTGTTGTTGTAGCCGCTGTTGCGTAAACGCCATATATAGTTCCTGTGCTTGCTACTCCTTCTACTTCATCCGACACTTCTATATTACCACCTTTAATAGCGGTAGTTCCATACGAATAAACACCATGTGCATGATATGTTGCATTAACCTTGATGCTACCGCTATTCATTGTGAAGTATCGTGCGCTACTTGTTGAGACAAACACACCGGTGGCTGCGGTTTTTTTATAACTTGAACTGGTGCTATATTTGCGTGTGTTTATACATTCAATAGTTCCGCCGTTTAAGTCCACCTTTCCGGCAGTAATATATACACATGCGATGTTGGTATTGGAACTAAGTTTTGTTACAATCTTGCCACCTTTATCTTCAGAGTTGTCTGTAATGACCAATTTCGCATTCTTAAGGTTGACATCTATCAACTTGGTAACAGAACCCGAAATAGTATGGTTGTTTAGATCTAATGTACACGTATATGTTGACTTCGGTTTATATGCCAACGAAGCAGCAGCCTTTGCATCATTAAGTAATTTAATGGTCATATTAGCGGATGCCGTATTTACGTATGCGAATGCTGCATCTATGGTCGTATAATATGTGGTCGTACTACCTACTGTAACCGACGCCACATTTTGAGTAGCTGTATAGGTGGCAGTGTAAGTTACATCGCCGGTTACGTTCGAAATAGCAGGGGTCCATTCTTTGAAGGTATAGGTGTATTCCTCTGTTGTCTTTTTTGTAGGCGTAGCGCCGTCGAAAGAAGGGGTGCTTCCATAAGCTACAGATGCATCCGTTTCCAATACCGTACCGTCCTCATTCTTCCATGTGACAGTATAATTATTTACGGTGCGTGTGAATACGGCTTCTATACTTGCATTACCCGTCACCGTAGCCGGAACGTTGTTCCATTTGCTGAAGGCGTAGGTGTATTGCGCCGTGGCAGTTGTAGGTGTAGCGGTGATGGTCTTTCCGTTGACGGTGATTTTATTGGTTTTCGTTGTCACAGCCGTACCGTATGGTACTTCTGCCACGGTGGCAGCCGAAACGGTTCCGTAACCCGCAGGAGTGGCAGCAACCGACACCGTATATTTCTGCAATGTAGCAGCAAAGTGTGCATAATAGGTTGCCGCAGCACTTACTGTTGGAGTTGCTCCTATCTCATAGACCTTATCGCCGTTCGCTGCTGTTGCCCAACCGTCAAAGGTGTAGATATATTGTGCTGTGGCATCTTTGGTAGGAGTGGTTCCGTTGAAGGCGGTTGCCGTTCCGTATTCCTGGTTGGCATCAGTCTCCAATGTGCTGCTGCCATCCTCGCTCTTCCAAAGAATGGTATAGGTGTTTATTTTCCAGAACGGATACAGCGTCCGCGACTTGTTATCCGTGTATGCAGCACCGAGCTCGTAGGCTTTTGCTCCGCCGTCGGTCAGACTCCAGCCGGTCTGAGTGTAGCCCGTGCGGGTGAACTTGCTGCTTGAAAGAGTTGTGCTTACATCGCAGGTCTTTATGGTTGAAGCCACTGTACCTGTACCGTTTTCGCCTGCATTATAGGTGATGGTGTATTTACGCACCTCTGAAGAGAACTGCGCATACAAGGTCTTGGGGTTGTACTCGATAAGGAACGAGGACGTAATCTTAACGCCGCCGTTAGGTTTGGTGAACCAACCTGTAAAGTCGTTGCATCCCTTTTGAGCATCCGGCGGAACCGTTCCTATCGTAGCGCCGTGGATAACCTCTATCGAAGCAAGGTCGCTTGTGCCGCCGTTGGTGGTGGCGTCAAGGGTGATGGTGTAGTGCAGACGCTGATATTTGTATTCTACCACCATCTTTCCGTCAGCGGCTATGGCCTTCGTCTGCGTAGCCGGTGAGCTAAAACCATCGTAGAATTTTACTGCTGGAGTAACGCTTTCGCCGGTTGTGCCGGTTAGTTCTTCTGTCTCGGTAGGATCAGCAGGGTACGAGCCATCCACATTCTGCTGATAGTGTTTAACGGTGTATTTGGTGTTGTTGTTGGGTGTCCATTGCGGGGTATAGGTCTGGTCGCTCGCAGGCATGGTGGCGGCTACGAGTGGCGACCAACTATGGAAGGTATAACCTGTTCGTGTTACCACAGGGGCGGTAAGTGCCGTGCCATAAGCAACAGATGAACTTTGAGTGCCGGTCTTGTTCTTTGCGGGGATAGGGGTACCCTTTGTTGTTACTTTTCCTTCACCGAGTTCGTATGTAAGGATATATTTATTAACCGTGAACTGCGCGTAGTAGGTAACATCGCCTGTAGGTTTGGTTGTGGTAGCGATTTTTGTGCCATCTGTAGCTGCTGTGAACCAGCCGTTGAAGGTGTAACCCTCTTTCGTGGCTGTAGGCAATGTGCCCACGCCCGTATTAGGTTCTACGTATACCACCTTAGCTTCTTCTGAGCCGCCATTGGTCTTGGCATCGAAAGTAACTGTATATTTGAGCGTTGTCTCGGCGAAGTGAGCGTAGTAGGTGGCGTCGGCAGAGGTTACCGCAGGCAGCGGTGACACCTTTGTGCCTCCGTCAGATGTTGACCAGCCGTCGAACATATACGAGGTAGTGGCAGTACTTGCTTTGGTGGGGGCATCTCCGTTATATATCGGAGTCTTATCCTTCTCTTGATAGCTTGATTGCAACTCTGTTGAACCGTTCTTGAACACTACCTTATATGCCTCTGCAACCTTGTACTTGTATTCAGGATAGTTGGCATCCGTCGTCGGGAGCAACACAACATGTTTGGGCGACACTGCATAAGTCTCAAGATTTACGTTGTTGTCATAGTAACCGCCTGATATTTTGTAGTTAGTCGCGGTAGCATCTTGATTGGTGGCTGCCACATTAGTTGTAGCTGAGGTCAAGCTTTCAAGTTTGAATTTACCATTGGTCACCGTACATTTGGGACTGCATGTTGCACTTGCATATCCCGCGGCGCCGGATTCTGTCTTTTCTGCCACGACATAGATATCGTATGCTTTGGTGGTCTTTGCCGTTACTTCAATCTCACCACCTGAGATATTCGCAACGCCGGCAGACGCATAATTGCCCGCATACGATTTTGAATTGCTGGCATTGGTCGTGCTATTGGCAAGTGTCAATCCACCAACATATATTCCGTAGGCATCAGTTGTTGTTGTCGCAGTCACAGCAATCTTTCCGCCGCTCATTGTCAGTTTGCCGTTATATACCACACCTGCCGTTGTCGGATTTTCATGACTTACCCTGACGCCGTAAGCAGTGGCTGTGGCAGTCACATTCAGTACCGCATTGCTGCGAATTTTTGTTTCTCCTGCATATATTCTCACACCGTATGCTGTCGTTGTAGCCGGTGTGACATTGATAGTACCGCCTGAGAAATCCACAGTGCCGTGTGTCAGGATTCCGGTGGCGGTAGTCTTGGTGGGCGTCAGCACATTCAACTCGCCACCCGAGATGTTCGCCTTTGCCAAGTATTCAGCCGTGATACTTCTCGGCTCGGCTGTGTCGTATGCCATTACCCGACTTACTTGTATGCCGGTTGCTGTGCCTGTCTGGGATTTGACGGTGACGGTGCCGCCTTTAAGATTGAGCGTGCCGACATAATGAGTAGTTGCATTCTTATAATATGCCATCAGGTAAAAACCTATGGCTTTAGTGCTTTTTGCAGCAGTCACATCCATAGTGCCGCCATTGAAGTTGACTACACCATAGCCATACATACCGTATGGTGAGTCAATGGTGGTGGCTGTAACATCAATTGTGGCTCCGCTATTGATATTCACAGTTGCATTTGCACTTGCACTTCCGCCAATGTTAATACCATACGGATTATATTCTGATGTTGTTTTTAGGTTACCTCCATTCATGGTGAAAGTAGCACCTGCGGCTACATTAACGCCGCCTGCCAAAGGCTTGGGAGCAGTGGTTTTGTTATAAGCCAATGTGTTGGTTGACTCTATTGTTCCGCTCGTTACTATTACCGTACCACTTTGAGCATACAAAGCATATAATCTCGAGTTGTTTGCTGAAAATTCCAAGCATAATTTGCCTTCTTTTGCTGAAGTGTTGTCAGTGATAGTAAAAGTTGAACCTTTCGCGTTTACTGTCAGTAGGTTATTGACGCTGCCTTTTACGGTGTATCCGTTCAGGTCGAGAGTACAGGTGGTGTTTTGACCTGTATATACTCCTGCTATTGTAACGTCCGGTATGTCACGTAGTATAGTGATGGTCGCGTTTTTTCTCACAGATGCCACCGTCATAGCCTCGTTGAAAAAATATAGGTTGCGAGGAGTCTCTGACGGTGCCGTTACTCTCAAATACGGTGCTGCAATTTGCCAATCGCCGTTGACATATTCGTAACATACTTTTGCATTACTATCATCCAAGGTATAGAAGAACGGTTCGTCACGCTCTACATTGAGCCATTCTCCGTCATACCAGATGTATATGCCGCCATCTACTATATATGCCTTGTTCTCCCCCTCATATTTAGTTGCTTCATGCCAGTTGCAACCGGCAAAGCAGATATAGTATTTGGTCGCATCGGAGGCAAGATGGAAAGCAGGGTCGTTGTTGTTGGCTTCCAAAGCAATGAAATGCCCGTCAACGAGTGCTTTTTTTACTCCGGCAATCGTATATAGACAGTTTTCATCGGTCTCACCGATATCGCCCCATATGCAGGAACTCTTTTCGTAAAGTTTGTTGTTCGAGCCGCTATATACATTCTCCATTTCAGTTGGAATAAACTGGTGCCAGTTGGAGAGCATTGTGTAGTTATATAGGTAATTGTTTGCATCTTTCCACCAATTGTCGCAAGCATCAGCGGTTACATTATACCACTTCATGCGTGCCTCAAGACCTGTCTTGTCGTGCGAATAAACGGCAGGAGTTGGATCGGGGGAGCAGTTGGTGCCACCTGTACCGCTCACTGCACCGCTTGCAATATAAGTGAAGTCATAGGTGTGGTTTGCCGTAGGGGTTTGCTTACCCTCTTTGAACCATCTGCCGTGGACATTATAGAATTTGGTCGAAGCAATTGATTTTGTATAAGAGTCGTTTTCGTTGTGCAGGTTGGCTTGATTGATAGCAACATTTTCATTATCCGCCGTTCCTGTACACATCACCAAATTGCCACTACTTCCTAATGCTGCAAATTCCACAATACCACCGCCATTTCCCATTATGTCAGCTCCTCCGGCAGTTGTGTACAACTTGCCTGTAACTTTTAATGTCCCATCAACAATAAATTTTGCATCATCAATAAGTTCATTTGATGTTCCGTTACCTCGATTTTTGTGGCTTGAGAGATTGGTCATCGTGTAGTAATATTTCTTGTAGCAATATTCGCCCCAGTCGTCTTTGTCAAACAAATAGATATTTGACGAGCATGTCAGTGTGGCGCCATTCTTAATTTCAACGACCGCACCTGCTTGAATCTCAACAGGCTTGCTTATGGTTGTTGAACTTGCTAATATGATGTGCATATTTGAAGAAACCGGCAGGTTATAATCTTTCGAACTAACCGTCTCTCCTGCGGCATCCACATTTAATGCATCAAGTTGAGTGGTTCCTGACATCTCATAACATACAAGGTCAGTAGTCGGGTCATACCATTTTTTTAGTTTCGAGTTGCCGTCTTTTAGCAAAAATAATGTATTTGTGCTACCTACCAAATCGAATGTTCCATTATAAATCTGACCATCTCCGAAGATACTCATAAAGTTAGAAAGGGTAGAACCATAATTATAGGTAACCGGCACTTCAATAGATCGGAAGAGCGTCGTGTAGGGAAAGAGTGTAGAT
>CAMHGK010000107.1 GCA_946184695.1 uncultured Bacteroidales bacterium
CATAATTCATAATGCATAATTCATAATGCATAATTCATAATGCATAATTCATAATTGAAACATGTCGTCACAAAGTCGTCTTCTTTCGCTTGATGTGTTGCGCGGTATCACCATTGCCGGCATGATTACCGTCAACAACCCGGGTTCGTGGAGCCACATTTATGCTCCGCTGCGCCATGCCGCATGGAACGGCTGCACGCCTACCGACCTTGTATTCCCGTTTTTCGTATTTGTAATGGGTGTAGCCATGTACCTATCGTATCGCAAGTACGATTTCCGTCTCACATGGCACACCATGGGCAAACTCTTTTACCGTTTGGCGATGATACTGCTTGTGGCATATAGCCTTAGCCTTATCAGCCGCTTGCTGCGCGGAATTTATGCAGACGACTTCGGTGAGTATATGCGCGGGTGGTTGCCTAACATACGCATCATGGGAGTGTTCCCGAGATTGGCATGGGTGTCGTTTTTCGGCGGACTGCTACTGCTCAGTTTCAAGCCTCGCCGACTGCCGTGGGTAGCTGCAGCGCTGATGCTGATTTATTGTATCATCATCGGAGCGACACATTCGTTTGAGCTAACCGCCGATAACGTGCTTGCGCGAGTAGATACCACGGTTCTCGGCGATAACCATATCTACCACATGACCAATGCTGCGGGCGAGCGCATCGGACTCGACCCAGAGGGTCTGCTATCTACCATACCATGCGTAGCGCACGTGCTGCTCGGAGCTTTCGCAGGCATGCTCCTTTCGTCCACCCACGACCGCTGGCAACAGGTCAACAGTCTGTTTATCTTCGGTTCAATAATTCTGCTATCGGGCTTTCTTTTAGACTACGCCTTCCCTATCAACAAGGCTATGTGGTCGGCATCGTATGTGCTGGTCACCTGCGGTCTTGCCTCACTGTTGCTTGCACTGCTTACATGGGTGATTGACATCTGCGGCAAACGTCGCTGGTCGGTATTCTTTGAGTCTTTCGGTGCCAACCCGCTGTTTATCTACTGCCTTTCAGCACTCTTCGTATATATATCAGGTGCCATTCGCTTCACCTACCACGATACTGCATATAACCTCTGGTCGTTCTATTATCGCGAGTGTATGGTGCCGCTGTTCGGCGAGACTTGCGGCTCGCTTATGTCAGCACTATCGCTCGTAGGACTGCTATGGCTGATAGCACACCCGCTATATAAGAAAAAGATTTACATTAAGATTTAAGAGACATCGGAATCACGGAATCACGGGATGCCGGAATCACGAAAAAAGCAACCACCATCAAAACAATAGCCACCATAGGGTTCTTCGACGGAGTACATTTGGGTCATCAGTATGTACTACGTGAGTTATGTACGTATGCCCGCCTACGCGGCATGCGCTCGCTTGCTGTCACGTTCACCGTTCATCCGCAGTATGTCATCAGCGCGACCCATGTGCCGCTGCTCACCTCGCCTGACGAGCGCCGTGAGCGTATCTTGCAATGTGGTGTTGACGAGGTGGCAATGCTCGACTTCAGCACCCTAAGACACCTGACAGCAGAGCAGTTCATGCGCCTGCTCGCCGAGCGCGAAGGCGTGAGCAGCTTGCTGCTCGGCTACAACCACCGCTTTGGTTCCGACCGCCTGACCGACTTCGCCGACTATGAAGCGGCAGGCAAAAGGGCGGGAGTGGAACTACTCCGACTCAGCGAGCTACAGGCAACAGCAGGTTCCAACCCCGAGAGTCACCAAAAGGTGAGCTCCACCGTCATTCGCCGTCTGTTGCTATCAGGCGACATCGAAACCGCTAACAGCCTTCTTGGCTACTGCTATAGCCTAAGCGGCACGGTGGTTCATGGACGCGGCATAGGTCGCCAACTCGGTTTTCCCACAGCCAACATCCGTCCTTCCTGCTCCGACAAACTAATACCCGGAAATGGAGTATATGAGGCTTATTGCAGCCTGCCTCCATCTGTCAATGAACAGCCGTTGGAAGTAAATAGACACGATGAAACTATCAAGAGACAGCTGCCAGAAATCAGCCTTGAGAGGCCGGCTCTTCTCAATATCGGCACTAACCCCACTGTCGGCGGGTTGGAACGCACCCTTGAAGCACATATCATCAACTTCAGCGGCGACCTTTACGGTCAGACGCTGCAACTCTGCCTGAAAAGAAAAATCAGAGACGAACATCAGTTCGCCTCTGTCGATGAGCTTCGCAGGCAGATTTCCCGCGATATCAAGTCTTTGTCGCTATGATGATTCTGTAGTCTTGTCACCTTTCGCAAACTTCTTATACTCGCAGTAGTTCTGCGACACATTCACTTTTATCAGTCGAAGCACCATTTGATGCCTAAGCAGGGGTTGACCATCCAGCCGGCGCCGCCAAAGTTGTAGCTGAATTCTATCTCGGTGCCTATATTGAGTTGCGGGCAACGGAACCACCTGCCTACATTATACCACAGCTGCGGTTCAGTCAGTATGACAAACGACTGCTTATTGGGATCGGTATAGCCGACATGACCGTTGATACGGGTATCAGGAACTAAGAGTTTCTGGCCCCATATATCAAGAAATCCTGAGAAGCGCAATCCGGGTGCAGTGCAGAAGTCGTCGCACCCCCATACGAAGGTAAACTGTAAAGGGGCAAGGTTCTTCACTCCATTGTAATCATCGGCGATGTACTTGTAGAGCAGTTCAAGGTTGAAGATGTTTTTGTAGTCGTCGGTATGCAGACAATAGTTGAGTCCGACGAGCGCGGCATGGTTGATGCCATAGCCTAAATAGGTGTTGTCGGGTAATTTTGCCATACCAAATCCGCCGTCGTACTCCACTTGCAGACTCAGGTCTTTGACCGGCGTCTTTTGCCAGAAGTTCAGGCAGCGCGCTATCTCCCAATATGCAAGGAAAGGCGTGTTTTGGGGGTCGGAGGGGTGGATGGCGTAGTCGAAATCAACAAAGGCAAAAGTATTGCCCCAATTGTCGGGATAAAACAACTCGACAGTAGTTGTGACGCGCGGAGAGCGCTCATTGGAACATAGGGTGCCGATGCTACCGAAGTCGTAGAAAGCTTGGATATTGGTGCCGGCAAAGGCATAACTAACAGCATAGAGCAACACCGCTATGGTCAGCGAGTGGCGGAATACAGTGGTTTTCATGGCTTTCAGGTTTTATTGTTTTCGGATATTATTCATTAGGTGATGCACAGAGATTCTTTCAAGAGTTTACTCTTTTTTGACTTCTTTGCCTTTTTCTTTTCTTGTCTTTAGGTGAGCAAAGAATATATTTACTATCATTATTGCAGCCGTACCGAGAACGGCCTCAACGAACATCCCGCTTCCGCATAGGCAACCCACCGCAGCGGCACACCAGACAGTGGCAGCAGTGGTAAGACCCTTGATAGTATCGCCGTCTTTGAAGATGATACCTGCACCGAGGAAGCCGATGCCCGATACCACCTGCGCGATGATTCGCGAGTTGTCGCCTCCGAAGATAGCAGGCGACATGAGAACGTAAAGCGCACTGCCTATGGCGATGAGCGATATGGTACGCGTGCCCACCACCTTACCGTGGAACTCACGCTCCAAACCAATCAGATAGCCAAGCACAATAGCTGCAAAGAGCTTTGCTAAAAGCATTACCCAATCTGTCTGCAATAAATAGTCTTTCATAAGCGGGAAAGTTATTAGAGGTTATCGATAGAAGCGTGAGTCGGGGAATTTCCACCGACAATAACAAAGCATCAGCCGCCTTTATTCTCTGTGCCTGCGAATATGGACACAAAGAAGATAGGCGGCTGCAAAGTTAGAAATAATTATCGGTATTTGCAAATATGGGCTATTGCTTAGCGAAGCATTGGAGGCGGTCCTTGCGGTACGCGGTTGGGCTTTCCGCCCGTCTCCACCATCTCTTGCATGAAGGCGGCTCTGCCCGTTGCTTTCAGGTCGCCCATCTTATTGAGCTTATAGGTAAAGGTTAGCATAAAATAAGTGGGCAACGTATTGAATTTCTGATACTGAATAGAGTTCTCGCCCACCACTTGTACTATGTTCTTCTTCTGGTTGAGGATATCATAGACGTTGAGTGCGAGTGAGGCTGCTCCCCACGACTTAGTTATCGACGCGTTCCACATCAGCTCGTTGACATCGTTGAGCTTATATCCATAGCGAGCGGTATAGCCTATGTCGGTAGCTATCTCCCACGACTTAGGCAGGTGGAGGGTGAGGTCACCTGTTACCGACCAGTCGAACACATTGCTCAGACTCTGAACCGATAGGTTGTTCTGCGTACGCGAGTAGGTGAAATTACCCTTCACACCCACATCCACCACCTTATGAGTCAGGCGGAGGGTGAACTCTTGCTGTACTCGCAGGTTGCCGGTGCGGCTTTCGTCACCGCGTACCCACGTATTGTCTTCGAGCATCTTACCAATCTGCTCTGCCGACATCTCGCGAAGCACATAACCAAGCCGCTGATTGTAGCCGAGCGAGGTGCGTGTATGCACCTGCATGAGCTTGTTGGCGAAAGGAGTGTTATACATCACATTGCCATTGAGCGACCACGGCAGAGCCGTAGCGTTGACGGTCTGCTGGTAGAGTTTTCCGTTCTCGTCATAGATGCTATTACTGACAAGAGCGTCTTTGGTGAGCGTACCGTACATTCCGACCATTATACTTGAGAAGCGCTCTTGGTTGTAGCGTGAATACATAGCATGCAGGTTATGAGCGAAAGCAGGCACAAGGTTGACATTGCCTATGGTCACGTTCATGGCGTTGGAGTTGTCGCGCACAGGCTCCATCTGAGTGATGGTAGGCTGTGTGGTGCGTCCGCGATAGCGTATGCGTGCAAACTCCTTCTTGCCGAACTTATAGCGGAAGGTGACGTTAGGCGAAACATTGAACACCGACACCATCGTGTCGCGCACATAGCCGCTGCCATAGATGGTGCGGGTGAGCGTCTGTGAGGGGTTGAGGCGCACGCCGGCGGTAAGGTCGAAGTTCTTCTCCACCCAGCGGTAGTTGAGCTCCAACGACTCGTCGAAGAAGATGTTAGTAAGCGAGTTGGAATAGTCGAGGTCCTTATTGACGCGGGCACTGTCTTTATACTGGTTCTTCTCCGACCAACGGTTGTTGCCTGCGAAAGTAAGTGCCGTCTCAAGCAGGTGATTGTTTTTATAAATTGGTTCTACGTAAGATAGGCGCAGGCGATAGTAGAACGAGTTTTGCAACTTGTTGGTCCACTGATTGACTGAGGCTATAGGAGTCTCAGTGAACGAGCGGTTGTCGGAGAAGTTATGCGAGTCGCCTGTGGTATTGTTGAAGCGCAGGAAGGTGTGGAGAGTGATGCTCCTGCCCGGGCGCATAAACTTATGGTTATAGATAGCGCGCAAGCTGGCAGCGGTCTCTTGAGTCAGACCGATGTTCGACTGATAGCCCGTAGTGGTGGTGTCGCCGTTGGTCAGATAGTCGTATCGGCGATAGGAGTCGCTGTTGGTATTGGTATAGGAAATCTCAGGTTTGAGAATGAGCGACTGCAGCGAGTCGATTTTCCATTCAAACTCAAGCCGAGTCTTGGCGTCCCAGGTCTTGCTACGCTTCGAGGTGGTATCGTTCTGGTTGTAGGTGAGCAGGTCGGTCCACTGTTCTTTCTCGCTCTTGGTGCGGGTGTCGTTGAATGAGTGGTTGAGTTGCATGTCGCCTCCATAGGTCCAACCGTTCTTACCTACGATATTGGTATTGACGCCGAGGTTCTCGTTCCAAGTGATACCCTGGTTCTGTCCGCCCCAGTTGCCGCGTCCTCTGCCGGTGCGGAGCTGGTTGTTGTTGTTAGCACCACCTATAACTGTCGTTTGGCTCTCCCCGGAAAGGATGTTCATGAAGATGTTGCCGTTGTATCGGAAGTCTTCAGCCATGAAGCGGCTGTTGTAGTCGAACCATTTGCCGTTGTCGGCTACCATATCAGCGCCCACACCACCGGAGAAATTGCCGAAGAGTCCTTTCTTCCGGTCGGGCTTGAGTTGCAGATTGATGATGCGCTCCGTCTCGTCGTCCTCGAAGCCTGTGAGTTTTGCCATGTCGGACTTCTCATCGACGACCTGCACCTTCTCTATCATCTCAGCAGGTATGTTCTTTGTGGCAGCCTGCACATCGTCGCCGAAGAACTTCTTACCGTCTATTCTGACACCTTTCACCGACTCACCGTTGATGGTGACGTTGCCTTCGGAATCGACTTGCACGCCCGACATCTTCTTGAGCAGTTCTTCTACTGTGGCGTTCTCGCCCACCTTGTAGGCGGCGGTGTTATATTCGAGGGTGTCGCCCTTGACGGTCATCTCGGCTGCCTTGCCCTGCACTTCCACCTCGCCGAGCCGCTGCACCTGTTCGCGCAGCCGTATAGGCTTCAAGCTCAGGTCGGCATCGCTCACTCTGACGCTCAGCACCTGCTCTTGCATGCCCACCGACGAGACAACAAGCCGGTAGCTGCCGTTCTTTATATCCGACAGCACAAACCGTCCCTCGAAGTCTGCCTGTGCACCAGCCACCATTGAAGAGTCAGCCCAGTTTCTTACGGGCGCAAAAAGGCGCACCGTAGCCATCTCAACGGGCTCCTGAGTGTCAGCATTTCTCACTGCTCCCGTTATATTCCACTGCCCAAATACTGACCCGCATACCGCAAGGGCCACAAAGAGAATCTTAAATCGCATAAAAAAGAAAGAATTGTGATAACTATGTAAAAAGCACTTTTTTTACAGCAAAAAAAGTGCCAAAACTATATGCACCGCAGCGAAATAGAATATAGAGGAATTTTCTTATAAGTGTTGAAAAGATAAAACGAGCTATCCAAATAACCAAATTTTGGTTAGAAAAATATAAATATCACCGCCTCATCAAAAACAATCAGAGCCACGGCAAATGCCGCAGCTCTGATTGTAAACCATGCAATTATGCATTATGCATTGTCAATTACTCTTGGTTTAGTGTGACACGTTTGAAGTCGCAAACGGTGATGCCGGCTTTCTTCAAAACGTCCTTAACGAGCGACTTGTCTTCCGACATCACGTAAGCCTGCTCTACGAGAGTTGACTCCTTGAGGAACTTCTGCAGACGGCCTTGTGCTATCATCTCGACTTTCTTCTCGTTGATATTCTTAGCAGCCTCAGCGGGCACGTTGGCGCGGATGTCGCGAGCTATTTGAGCTTGTTCGGGAGTGAGCCAGCCCTTAGCCATGTTGCTCTCGATATGGTCGTCGGAGTCGGCATGTGCGGGGTTCAAACCGGCCTTGCGCAGTGCGTTCTCGATAGCCTTGTTGATCTCGTCTTGTTTGGTCTTTTCGATAGCCACTGACAATTCGTGCTCTTTCACCTCTGCGGGAACGTGGTCGGCGTCGATAGCTATAGGCGACATAGCTGCCACCTGCATAGAGATACCATGTACGGTCTCTTGGTCGGCATCAGCCTCTGCCACAGCCACGATAGACGACAGCTTATTGCCGAGG
>CAMHGK010000108.1 GCA_946184695.1 uncultured Bacteroidales bacterium
TGTTTTACAACTTCAGGCGATGCCCATGGGTCGTATATGTCCACCTTGCAGCCGAACTCTTCAAGCTCGGTGGCTATGTCAACCACTTTGGTGTTGCGGCAGTCGGGACAGTTCTCTTTGAAAGTCACGCCGAGCATCAGTACGTGGGCTCCAAGAATCTTATGGTCTTTCTTAATCATAAGTTTGAGGGTCTTGTCGGCGATGAACTTGGCTATTGAGTTGTTCACAGCGCGACCTGACAATATCACTTGAGGGTCATAGCCTAATGCCTTTGCCTTATGGGCAAGGTAATACGGGTCAACCGATATGCAGTGTCCGACGGTACTTCAAGAAATTCCACTTCGTGCCGGCGGCCTCTATCACATCGTTGGTGTCGATGCCTACGCGGTCGCATATAAGGGCAAGCTCGTTCATAAACGAGATGTTTACATCACGTTGTGAATTTTCAACGGCCTTAGCTGCTTCTGCCACCTTCATGTTAGGAGCACGGTGGGTACCGTTTTCAAGGATGGAGTTGTAGAGTGCGTCCACAATATCTGCCACCTCAGGCGTCGAGCCTGATGTGATTTTCTTAATTTTAGTCAGTGTGTTTACCTTGTCACCCGGGTTGATGCGCTCAGGCGAGTAGCCGCAGAAGAAGTCCTGATTGAACTTCAAACCTGAGGTGCGCTCCAAAACGGGGACACAGTCTTCCTCCGTGCAACCCGGATATACCGTTGATTCATAAATCACGATGTCGCCTTTGTTGAGAGTCTTACCGATAGTCTCTGAGGCTTTCAGCAGAGGCGTCAGGTCGGGATTGTTGAAGCGGTCGATGGGTGTGGGAACGGTGACAATATACGTGTTTACGGCTCGCAGGTCGTCAGGGTTGCATGATAAACTCAGACCCTTCTCACCAGTGCTTTCAAACAAATCACGAGCCTGCTTCATACCCTTCAAATCTGCTTCAAGGGTGTGATCCTCACCACGTTCCAATTCTTCAACTCTTGAGCGATTGATGTCGAAACCTATCACTCTGTACTTTTTGCCATATTCAATAGCCAATGGCAGGCCTACGTAACCTAATCCGATTACTGCAATTGTTCTGTTCATAGATATTTTGTTTTCTTTATTGTTTGTATTTGTTTTGTTGGTTTGATTTATTCTTTTTGCTTGGTGGTGGCTGCTCAGAAATGTCAACCACTCTCATTTTCAATCTCTTCGGAACAAGTCGCGGGTATAGACTTTCTCCTCCACGTCGCTCAAACTGCTATCCATGCGGTTGGCTATTATCACCTGACTCTCTCGCTTAAAACGCTCTAAATCGTTCACTACAAGGCTCCCGAAGAATGTTGTTCCGTCTTCGAGCGAGGGCTCGTAGATTATCACTTTGGCACCTTTGGCCTTGATGCGCTTCATTATACCCTGTATGCTGCTCTGACGGAAATTGTCGGAGTTCGACTTCATGGTCAGGCGGAATACGCCTATCACGCACTCATGCTCCTCGGCAGACGAGTAGCTGCCGTTGTTGTAGTAGTCGTAGTAGCCGGCTTTGCTCAGCACGCGGTCGGCTATGAAATCTTTACGGGTGCGGTTGCTCTCAACGATGGCACCTATCAGATTTTCAGGCACATCTTCGTAGTTGGCAAGCAGTTGCTTTGTGTCTTTTGGCAAGCAGTAGCCTCCGTAGCCAAACGACGGATTGTTATAATGACTGCCGATACGCGGGTCTAAGCATACACCTTCGATAATCTGCCTTGTATTCAGGCCTTTCATCTCGGCATAGGTGTCGAGTTCGTTGAAATAACTGACGCGCAGTGCAAGATAGGTGTTGGCAAATAGTTTTACGGCTTCAGCTTCGGTGGCTCCCATAAGCAGGGTAGGGATGTCGTTTTTGATTGCGCCTTCTTGCAGCAGTCGTGCAAACGACTCTGCCGCGGGACGCTGACTCTCATCTGTCATGCCCACGATAATGCGTGAGGGGTAAAGATTATCGTACAGAGCCTTGCTCTCGCGAAGAAACTCAGGCGAAAACAAAATGCCACGCAGTCCGCGGCTGTGCAACGACTGCGTGAAACCTACCGGTATGGTCGATTTGATGACTATTGTTGCGTCAGAATTGACGCTACGGACCAACTCAAGAACCGACTCAACAGCCGATGTATCGAAGAAGTTGCGTTGAGAGTCGTAGTTGGTCGGAGTGGCAACTATTACAAAATCAGCACCGCAATATGCGCTCTGTGCATCGGTGGTGGCAAGCAGTGATAGTTTCTGCTCGCTCAGATATTTTTCTATGTATTCGTCTTGTATGGGTGACTGACGTCGGTTTATCATGTCAACCTTATCTTTCTGTATGTCAACTGCTACAACGTCATTATGTTGTGAAAGAAGAATGGCTATAGACAAACCTACATAACCAGTACCGGCAACTGCTATTTTCATGTGTTGTAATGTAAGATTTTAACGTGTCTCGAAGACAAGAAACAAGTAGATTTTTTAAGCTCGCAAAGATACTTATTTTATTTATATCACGCAAATTTTTCAAATAAAATCAGGCTAAATTGCAACTTCAGGAAAATATTTATATCTTTGCGAAGTTTTAATGGTCGGTAATGAAAACACCAAAAAGTGCAATAGAAGTTCCCGAAGGTCTGCACAAGCTGTTGCTCCACGCATGCTGTGCTCCGTGCTCATCTGCCATAGTGGAGTGGCTGTTGCAGCATGACATAGTGCCTACTATATTCTATTTCAATCCCAATATCTACCCTCTTGATGAGTACCTGATACGCAAAAATGAAAGTCAGCGCCATGCTCGGAGTTTAGGTATCAGTTGGATAGACGGCGACTATAATCATAGTCAGTGGCTGCAATTTATCAGTGGATTAGAGAACGAACTCGAAAGGGGCAGACGCTGCGAACAGTGTTTCCGCTACCGCCTGCTTGCTGCTTCGCAAGCGGCAGCGCGGACTAATCATTGCTGGTTTGCCACCACGCTCGCCTCATCGCGATGGAAGAATTTGGAACAAATAAACGCTGCCGGACTGTGGGCAGAGCAGCAAACTCAGGGTACGCGCTTCTGGGCTCAGAATTGGCGGAAAGGCGGACTGCAGCAGAGACGGACGGAATTATTGCGCGAGTATGGATTCTATAATCAGCAGTATTGCGGGTGCGAGTTTAGCTTTCGTCAGACCGACAATAAAATGCCCGCTCAGGCTGATACGGAATGTAGCCTTACCTGATAAATCACAATAAATTATTATTGCACATTCTGAAATAAACATATACTTTTGCGCCCTTAACTAATTATACTAATCAAATCAAACGTGGAATTCTTTGAAATTCTCTCAGTGTTATGTCAGTAAATATCGAAGGACTCGTACTTGGCGCAAGTGCTTTTTTATGCATCGGGATGTTTCATCCCTTAGTTATCAAAGCCGAATATCATTTCGGAGTGAAGATTTGGTGGGCTTTCCTAATCGCGGGAATAGTGGCAGTCTGCGGCTCGCTCTTCGTTGAAAACACCTACCTATCGGCCTTTCTCGGGATATTTGCCTTCTCGGCTTTCTGGGGTATAGGCGAAGTATTCAAACAGCGACAGCGTGTTCTGAAAGGCTGGTTCCCCAAGAACCCCAAGCGCACGGATTATTAAATGCTGCTTTAGAGCAAATACCGCTTCAAACGGATGTGCTATCCGCATGGTTTCCTCCGTCCCTGGCACTCGTTTTGTAATCACTAATTTAGCATATACAATGAAAAACATCTTGTCGGTTTTTGTGGCGGTGATGGGTTCACTTGCCCTCTCGGCTCAGACTTTTGTAGGTGGCGACATATCATTGTTGCCCTCATACGAACAAGCCAACACTCCTTATTACTCAAGCGACTCAAAGAAAATCAGTGACCTTGTTGTCTATCTGCATGATGTATGCAAGTGGAACGTGTGTCGTGTCAGACTATTTGTCAACCCCGTGATTGTCAATGCAGACGGCTCAAAGCAGGGGGAAGTGCAGGATTTGGAATATGTAGCAGCTCTTGGCAAGCGGATAAAAGATGCCGGCATGGCTCTCATGCTCGATTTCCACTATTCCGACACTTGGGCTGACCCCGTAAAGCAGACTATACCTGCAGGTTGGAAAGGACTCACAGAGCAGCAACTCACCGACACAATGTATTCATATACCAAGATGTGCCTCATGAGAATGGTGGAAGCGGGAGCACAGCCCGACTTTGTGCAACTCGGCAATGAGATAAGTTGCGGAATGTTGTGGCGTAGCAATAGCGACAAGTTCAATTCCGGTCAGGCATATTCGGTTAATCCTGATGCTTGGCAGCACTTGGGCAGATTGCTACGTCAGGCTTCAAAAGCCACTCGTGAGGTGTGTCCCGAAGCTCAGATAGTGATACACATCGAGCGCACACAGTTCCCTTCTGCATGCGTCAACTATTATAACTGCTTGGAAAAAGAGGAAGTCGATTTCGATATTATCGGCTTGTCGTACTATCCTTTCTGGCATGGATGGCTCAATCAAGAGCAGTCGGCAGCCGATGCTGCTAACTCTAACAAGGGTAACCTTGCAGCCACCCTCAAGGCTCTCGCTAATGCTTTCCCTGAGAGAAAAGTACAGATTGTGGAAACGGCATATTACAACAACTATTTTCCGACTAACGATTCAGGCACTAAATTCAAGACATCAACTGTTTGGCCGGGAACCGAAAGCGGACAAGACGCTTATCTGAGCGATCTCATTGCCGAGTTGAAAAAACACGCTAATGTTAACGGACTTTACTATTGGTTTCCTGAAGAAAACGGCAATGGCGGCGCATCATATAATGCCAACAACATAGTTATCACAAGTTGGCTCAACCGCGGTCTGTTCCATCCGACTAATCATAAGGCTCTGAAAGGACTCTATCGTTTGTCGGAATATGCTGATACTCAGGACGCTATTCCCGAACCGACGGCTCATCCGGCGAAAGATGGTATCATCTATTCGCTTTTGGGACAGCCACTTGGTACTGATGTCTCATGTCTGCCGCAAGGAGTGTATATCATGGACCATAAGCTTCTGCATATCAGTAGATAACTTCTCTGCTTATAGTCGAATAGCTTATATGCTCATGTCTGCATGTCTTTTCAGCACTAATGCGGGCATGAGTTTTTATTTGCCTATCGGGCAGAAATGTGCAGGTATGTCGCCCGTGCGAACCGACCAGCGTAGCTCGCCTGCGGCCGTGAAGCAGTAGAGTGTGCCGGGGGTGACGTATTCCTTTGCGTCAGTGAGGAATATATCGCTGGTGGCAGGGTTGACCCATATCCCGTATGGCTTCTTTATCTTTTGTGAGTTATCGGCGGCAAGAAAGTTCGACGACACTACCTTGTGTGTGCGTGTGTCCACTATACCATATACCACGGCATCGCTCATGTCGGTATAAGAAAACTCGGTAGAGCAGGTATAGATGGAGTCACCACTGATACATAGGTTGCTGACGGATATGTTTACTGAGTCCTTGAGTTGGTCGGTCTGAGGGTCGATAACGTATAGTTTTGATGGATGAGAATAATAGTCACCTCTTGAACTTACCCACAGTTGACCGTGCCTGTCGGCTCTGACGTGTTGTAGGTTGATAGCCACCTCTATTCTGTGTGTCTCAGTGAAGGTCTTGAGGTCAATTACACTGACAGTGTTTTCGTAGTTGGGTACCATATAGCCGCCGCTGTTAGCCACATAAATCTTTTCGCCTACAATCTCCAACTCGTCAGGCTGATAGCCAACTACGCATCGGCCATCGATTTGCAGTGTAGCGGTGTCAAAGCGCGCAACGTAACCTTTCTGCTTGTAGTTTTCGGTTATCTCTATAGGACCCGCGTATGAAGTGACATAGGCATAACCCTCGTGAAAGCGGATATAGCGGCAGTTGGGAATATCTACTTGTCCGATGCGTTTGCCGGTGCTACGGTCCATCACCTCCACTTTGTTCGACGCATTGATAACGGCATAGAGCCGTGAACCGTATGCTTGCAAATCATTGCCGACATCTCCCAATTCTTTGACTACGTCAGGGTTAGCAGTAGGATAGATATTACGATGATAGGTAGCCGTGGTGAAGTCATAATAGTCGAGTGTAGATTTGTTAGAACCCATATTTCCTTCGTTGAGCAAGTAAAAGCCTTTCACTGAGGTGTGTTCTATCGTACCCACCTGCTCAGTCTCCTCTTTTGCTACTTCTATATTTTCTCGGCAACTCTGCACTATGCAAACGAAAAGACTTAATACCAAAAACTTTCTTAAAACTCTCATATTTCGTAACTGTTGTGATAATGCTATCATAAAATGATTTTCACTATTCCCTTGCCATTGATGCCCGGCATGGGGTAGTTGCGTATGATTTCATATTGCTGGTTGAACATATTGTTGACCTCAAGTGCAAAGTGCAGACGTGGTCTTGGTTTTCTGCTTGTTTCCGATTCAGCTGTTTGTTTTTTTGCTAACTCCAATTCGTAGGAAATACTCATGTCATGCGTGTACCACGGTTGCTCATAGTTGGCTGGTATATTGGCTGAATTGTGATAACGCTCACCCACGTAGATAAATGCGTAGTTGACCGACAGCCCCCGCCATTGCAAGTTGGCGGTGGCAGAGCCGGAATGCCATGGAATATAGGCTATCTGTCCGCCGTATATCAGTGGCTCTTGCGGGTCACTCAGGTCGCGGGCACGCTGGTAGGTGTAGGCTGCTGCGAGGCTCAGATATACTTCTTTGCCGAGTTTTAGCGTGGTAGAGAGGTTCACGTCGCAGCCTAATATCTCTACGTAGCCTAAGTTCATCATCTGCCAGCGGTATTGTCCGTTGCCCTTCGGTATTGCCACTATCTTGTCGTGTATTTGGTTGAAGTAGCCGTCAATCTTCGCACTTATCTGTTGCCATGCCCATTGTGGCATCTGCTTGTTGTATTCTGCACCGATGTCATATTGCGTAGCGCGCTCCGGCTGTAGCGATATATTGCCTATGTCAGTGTAGTATAAGTCGTTGAAAGTGGGCATGCGGAACACTTGCTTATAGAAAGCACGAAGGAAGAAATCTTCAGGCAGATATGGCTGATATGAGAGGAATACGGCAGGTGTCAGTGCGGGCTTCTGATTGGAGGCAGTAGGCGTCAGTCGGGTAGGGTGGTGAAGGCGGTCGAATATGAATGTGCCGAGCAGACTTGCCTGAGCGCGCAGATATTTCCAATAGAGTTGGGTGGCGGCAGCCGCAAGTACGGTATGCCGCTCAGGAAAAACGAAATTGGCGAGGTTACCCTCAAGAAAGTTATATTGGTAGTCGGCGCTGAGTGCTACATCCCAGTTGATGTCTGAATGGTTCCGACCAAAAGCAGATAGCGGACCGAAGATATTGAGCCTGTGCGCCATTGAGACATACACCTCCTGCTGAGTGAAGGAATTGTCAATGTACATCAGCGT
>CAMHGK010000109.1 GCA_946184695.1 uncultured Bacteroidales bacterium
CGTAGCCTTCTACTTCGGGTGCCTCGGGTGCTGTAGCGGACTCGCCCTCTTTGACCTTCTCGCTCTTGATGAATGTGTCATTGAATCCGAGGAAGATGACGGTGTATTCCTTTACTTCAACAGGCTTTTGCTCATATATAGCGCGAACGGTCAGGTCGGACTGAACATTCGAGAAGTCTTTGTCCCAACCCTTGAACTCGTAGCCTTCTACCACGGGTGCATCTGGAGCTGTAGCAGACTTGCCTTCCTCCACTGACTCGCTCTTGAGTTCTACATCGTTGAAACCTAAGAAGGTGACGGTGTAATAGATAGTCTTCTTAACGGGTGTGAACTGAGCAGTGTAGTCGGCTGCTTCGCTGACGGCAACTATCTCCTTATCCCAGCCCTTGAACTCGTAGGTGTAGGTCTCGTCCTCAGCGCGCAGAGGTGTCGAGCCGCTATAGACAGGTGTCGTTCCGTACTCCCATTCTGACGATTGAAGCTCGGAGCCATCGAAGTTAAGGAAGCGGATAGTATATTTACGCAATGTCTCGGTGTAGGTGGCGGTATAAGTAGCATCGCCCTCAACTGCCACGAGTTCAGGACTCCAACCCTTGAAGGTGTAGTCGTACTGCTCAGTGCTCTCGCGTTCGGGGTCTTCTGGCGGAGTAGGCATGGTGCCGTAGTCGAGAGTTGCCGACGACAGTTCCTTGCCATCGTGGTCAACAAAGGTTACAGTGTACTGGTTGATGGTGTATTGCGCCTTGACTATGAGGTCAGATGTTACGTTCTTGTAGTCAGGATCCCAACCTGTGAAGGTATAGCCTTTGCGAACAGGGTCGGCAGGCGGAATAGCATCGCTACCATATTCCACCACTTGTGCTGAACGCAGTACGGCATCGTCGTAATCGACAAATGTGACGGAATAGGTATTGATGGTGTACTGCGCTTTCACTGTGAGGTCGGAGGTTATAAAACTGAAGTCCTTGTCCCAGCCGGTGAAGGTATAGCCGGTGCGTTCGGGTGTAGGTATCTCTGCTTCCGATCCATACTCTACTATTTGCTCTGAGAGAGTTGTGTCGTTCCAATCAAGGAACTTGACGGTGAACTTGCGCAGCGAAGCCTCAAAGACAGCTTCTTGCACGATATTCTCGGTAACATAACTTACCTCGGGTGTCCAGCCGACAAAGGTGTAGTCGTAAACATCGTCGGATTCTTTCTGAGGAATGAGAGGGTAGTTAGTTGGATTGTAGTAGATTTGGCTTGCATCGAAGCCATAGACGGTCTGTATCTGGAAGGTCGTCACGCCCTCCACACGGTAGATGACATCGAAGAGTATCTCTCCGCTGAACTCGGCTTTGACGGTCATGTCGGAGGTGATGTTCTTGAGGTCCACATTCTCGAAATTCTTGGTGTTGTACCACTGTCCGAAGATCCATCCCACGCGTGTAGCCACCATGCCCTTTGCATCCTCGCCGTTAACAACCTGCTCTGTGCCGATAAGCGAGTTGTCATAGTTCAGATAAGTAACGGTCCAAACCTTTAGGGCATACTGCGCGGTAACGTCCATGTTTTGGGTAACGATGTCAAACTCCTTGTCCCAACCGGTGAAGGTATAGCCTGTGCGTACGGGTTCGGCAGGTGCTACTGCCGACTGACCATGTTCTACTTCTTGCGAGCCAAGAGAGGTGCCGTCGTAGTCGAGGAAGGTAACGAAATACTTATTTTTCTCGTATTGTGCCGTTACTGTCAGGTTTGCTTGGATGTTACTGAAATCCTTATCCCAGCCGATGAAGGTATAACCCTCGCGTTCAGGCTCCCAAGGTGCTATGGCGGCGTTGCCTACTTCGATGATCTGGGTATCTAACTCCTTGCCTTCGTGGTCAACAAAGGTGACGGTGTAGGTCTTGGGAGCCATTTCAAGAATAGGAAACTCTTTCCACGAATTCGACTCGGTATATGCCGACTTGCTGCCTTCAGGTACGTAGAGTGAGCAGGCCGTTTTCTTCAGATCAACAAAACTCGTTATCTCCGACAGATCGAAAGGCTTTTTAGCGTAGTTGTAGATAGAGCTAAGAGCAGGGCAGGAACTTACAAAAGAATTAGCAATGTTCGACAACGAGGAAGGCAAAGAAATGGTCTTCAAGTTACTCATTTCTGCTATGGCACCATTACATATTGTCGTCAGTCCTTCCGGCAGGGTGAGCGAAGTAATGCCGTCTTGCCCTTTGAACGCCTCAGAAACAAGTAGCCATGTCCCTTCTTTAACAATGTATTCGCTTGGCAGCTGTTTGGTGAGGGCAAGCAGACAGCCGTCGTAATACACGGCACCGTTGGCATCTGTGTTATTGCTGTAGAGTTTGGTGCCAACGAAAGCATCGTTAGCAAGCGCTGTTAGTGTGGCAGGTATGTTGATTTCTGCGAGGTTGGTACAGCCGCTGAATGCCTTGGCGCCTATCTCTTCCAAATTATTCGGCAGGTTCACTTTAGTAATACCCGTTGCATAGCGGAAGGCTTCCGCACCAATGTCAGTTACAATATAGTTGACGCCCTGATAGTTGAGCTCCTTCTCCACTGTTACCTCACCTTTGATGTCGGAGTAGTTGCCTGCCTCGTTCTTCTCGTAGGTTACATACGCAGTCTTGTCCTCTTGGAGTTGGTAATAGAGCTGTCCGTATTTGATTTTTTCAGTTAAACCTTTATCATAAATCAGATAGAATCTTTCCCATCCCTTTGCTTTGCGGTATTTTTCTATGCATCCATTAGGAACTGTGAGTGATATCTGATATTCAAGAACAGTTAAACCACCTGTAAATCCTGCATTATAGAAAGTACTGTCTTCGGCTAAAGGTGGATTCTCGACATTGACTATCACTTGAAAACCTTTTACACTGTTATTTAAAAACGCAAAATTTCCAACATACTCTACACTTTCCGGGAATTCGAATACTTTTTGCCTACACCAAGCAAATGCGTAATCCCCTATTGTTTTCAACTGTTTTGGAAGGACAATAGTTTCCATAAAAGTTTGACTAAAACAACTGGAAGGTATCACATCTACCGATGTCTTTGACAAATCTACTGAATGTATTGATGAGCAATGCTCGAAACAACCCTTGCCTATTGTACTTAACGAAGATGGGAAATTGATGGACTCCAATTGTTTACAGTTATAAAATACAAAATTGGCCAATGTTGTAATAGTGTTGGGTAGTTCTACTGCCGTTATTTTACAGTCTTGAAACGCAAAGTATGCAATGCTTGTTACAGTGTAGGTATAACCTTTATATTCTACATTCTGCGGAATAACCAATTTGCCGTTTAAATTGTCCTTATAGCTTGCGTCTTGCACAACCTCTGCGGTGAGATCTTTCGAGAGTTTGTAATAGAGATTGCCAATTTTAGCCATTCCCGAATAAATGGCAGTCACATCTTCTTCTGTGGTAAGACCTACAGGTTGTTCTCCCGGCTCAAGAATGTTTCCGAACTTCTTCCAAACATTGGCAGCCTTGTAAGCGGCTTTAGTGCCTTTGGGTACGTAGAGGATACATTTCGACAAGTCAACTCCTGAGAATACATTAGCATTGATGTTTTGCGGAGTAGTGCTGTTGTTGGTGAGCACCTTGAGTCCTGAGTAGGCGAAAGCATAGTCTTTTATGGTTACTACGGTTGCAGGAAGAGTGAGTGTCTCCAACTTCTTGCAGTAGTAAAAAGCGCTCGCTCCGATATAGGTGAGTTTGTCGGGCGCAAAATAGATGTTTTGCAGGCTTTGGCAGTTGTAAAAAGCCTCAGCCCCGATGGACGTTGCTATTAACCTACGACGCGGGGTGCTTGCACCAACAGAGACCAGAGCTGTGCTACCCTCAAAGGCGGCTGCGCCGATTTGGGTTACACTGGCAATGTTGATTGAGGAAAGCTTCTTGCAGTTGGCAAAAGTATATGGTTGCAGCACTTTGATGTTTGACGACATACTCACCGACGTAAGCTGTGTACAGCCGTCGAAAGCATGTTCTCCTACAGTCGTTACACTGGAATTAAGCGTGATACTTTGCAGACCTACAGCCTTATAGAAAGAGTAGCTCGAGACGGTCGTCATCTTACCGCCGACGGTAAAGCTTGCCTTTGCCTGCATTTCAGAGAAAGCGTATTCGCGGATAGTGGTTACGTACTTGTCGTACAAAGCGTACTGAAACGTTACTTCTCCACTCAGGTTTATGTAGTTGGCTTTACCGTCAGCCTGTCTGACTACTGAGTAATACGGTAGTTCTTTACCATCGATTTCGGCACTATAGCGTATGCCGTTTTTTGTAACGTCGGCATGGACCATACTCACCGGCAGCATTGCCAAGAGTACAGCGGTTAAGAAAAATAGTAGTTTTTGCTTCATACTGTTGGTTGCCTGTTATTGCCCATCGGCTCGTCGGGTCTAAATTGATTATGATGTTTGTTGTTTTGTGTTTAGTGGACGGCACTATGTGCCTACTGTTTAGTGTGTGATGGTACGCCGGTTTCTTATCTACGCTTCGCTCCGAACGATCGTAAACGTGCTAACCGGCGATGAGAAAAGCGAAACTGACCACTTGTTATGCCAAAACACAAAACAGCGGTAGTCCGCTATTGGATTACCGCTGTTTGCCGTTTGATGAACGACATTTATAAAAGTACGTTGTTCTTAATTGCTTCTATCAATTCTAATACAAGAATCCGATAAGCCAAAGTGGTAGTTTGTTTCCATACGGATAGTCTATGTCATCTGCAAGAATAAACGAGTTAGGAATATCTGCTATTTGCTTGAAGTTTTTACTTGCTCCGCCAACTTCGAATGTATATTTTCCATCTACTACAAAATCACCATGTTGTTTGCCGTATTCAACGTTATGTCCAACACTTAGATGATTGATAGCAAATGTTTCTCTCAGCGTCCCCTCTTTCACAGGTCGAGAAGTCAAAGCAAATAGTATATTGCTATCTTCTATGTATATCTTATCAGGTTTCTGCAACTTCTTTACGTTTGCCAAATCACTATATAGCGGAATTATTAGTCGAGCATCACTAAGATATTTTAGATATGCCAATATCGTTGGGCGCTGCAATCCGCTTTGGATAGACATACGTGTGATATCAACTTCGTATGGTTCGCTTGATGCAATGATATTCATCAGAGCACGAATTTTGCGAGTGTTGGCTAATTCAACTTTACATATTCGTGGTAATTCTTCTTCTATAATATAGCGAACCACATTCGAAACTAAGGCATAATACTCGATAGGGTTGTTTTTGAAATATGGGAAATAACCATATCGCAGATAATTGTCGAAATATGCCAGTGGCTTACACTGTTTGTAAATCTGAGCAATGAACGGATGAGGATTTGTGGTAAGTTCCTCAATCGGACAAACCGGCAAATCAATATGTTCATAAAAACATAAGTACTCACGAAAACTAAGACCCTGAATGTCATAGTTAACACACCTCCTCGACAAGTCGGTATCACCTTGCATCAAACAGAGCAACGAACTACCACTCAAGACTACGCGTAAATCAGGATAGTAATCGTAAATTTCTTTTATCTCTCTACTCCAATTAGGATATTTATGCACTTCATCCAAGAAAAGATGCTTGCCACCTTGTCTATAAAAGTGTTCCACCAAATCTAAAATAGAGTGCTCTACAAAATAATTTGTATCCATTGAGCAATATAATACCGTTTTATCCCCTTTTGTATAATGAAGGTTAATATATTGACGAATAATGGTAGATTTGCCAACTCCTTTAGGCCCTCGAATGGCTAATAATTGGCTGTCCCAGTTAATATTACTTGCACATTGACGTACAATTTCCATGGGTGTTAGTGCTAAAAGCTGTTCCTGAAGTTGAAAAAGTCGTTGCATAGTATATTATACATTTGTGGTGTAATTTCGTATAATGTAAAATACAAATTATGATCAATTTTGTATAATACATTATACATTTTCGACTGCAAAGGTAGTATATTTTTTTGATAGAGCAATAGTAAGATATGTTTTTTTACATTTTACGGTAATCCAATATGTCAAATATCACTTAATGTTGCAGGCAAGAAGCCCGCTTTTTTGTAACTCGGCGGCGAGCCAACGCCGCCGAGCATGTAGTAGGTTTTCGATTTCTTAATGGTGGATTTCTTAATGGTGGATGCCACCATTTAGCGAAGCGTCACCATTTAGAATTAATCATTTCACCATAGCACCGACAGAGTTGTATTCGCGTCCGTCAGGCATGATGATATAGATATGTCCGTCGCGCAGCACTTTGCGTGCACCATTTTCACCATTAGCTTCACCATTGATAATTTCAATTCCTTCGCCAATCTTATGGAACTCGGCGGTGAGCTCGATGTCCTCGGTGACGGTCAGGGTGAGCGGGTTGTCGGTCGAGCCGTTGCTCCACTGTACGAACTCGTAGCCTTCGGCAGGAGTGGCTGTGAGCTGTATCTCGGTGCCCTCAAGGAACTCGCCACCACCGCTTACGGTTCCGCCTTCGGCATCGTTAACGGCAACGATAACGGTGTATATCTGTCCTTTCTCGAAAATGGCATTGACATTGAGGTCGCAGATGATGTTGTCGAAGTCTTTGTCCCAGCCGGCGAAGTGATAGCCTTCGGGTGCGGGTATTTTCTTGTCCTCGATAATCCATGCAGCCGACTTACCATACTGAACCGAACCTAAAGCGAACCACTCGTCGTCGCCGACAATGAAGCGGACGATGAACTCACGAGGCTCCTCGTTGTATTGAGCGGTATATACAGCATCAGCTGCGGCTTCTACGACTTCGGGCGACCAGCCGGCGAACTTATACTGCTTGTCCTGTGTAGGTTCGCGTGTGGGGTCAGCAGGTTTGGTGGGAGTCATGCCGATGATGACATCGTCTTCAGAGAGTTTGGTGCCGTCCCAATCGACGAAGGTGATATGGAAGGTTGTTACCTCGTATTGTGCCATAACCGACATGTCGCTTTGTACATTGCTAAGGTCGTCGCTCCAACCGATGAAGGTCATGTTCTCCTTAACGGGTGCCTCAATGATTTGAGCAGCAGGGCAGCCGTCTTTCACCTGCTCTGTTCCAAGAACAACCTCTTCGTACTGCTCGTTGATATCCTTGTAGGTAACGGTCCAATATACATCGTTCTTGCTGTACTGAGCGGTGATTGAGATGTCGGAGGTGATGACCGAGTAGTCGTTGTCCCAACCGGTGAAGGTGTAGCCGTCAACTTCGGGTGCCGAAGGAGGATTGGCGCTCTTGCCTTCCTCTACCTTCTCGGTAGATATTATTTGACCGTCCTTATCGAGCCATGTTACCGTATATTCGGGTATTAGTTTCTGCCACTTAGCATTGAACTGCATGGGGAAGCCGTCGTTGTCGGAAACGACCTCTTTGTAAGCGTC
>CAMHGK010000110.1 GCA_946184695.1 uncultured Bacteroidales bacterium
AGACAGCCTCTTGCGTTATTTTAGACTATCATCAGACCATGCGATGAAACCGACATCACTTCTCAATTATGCGTAATTATATGTTTTTTTGCAGAAAATATTTGTCGGTTCAGAAAAAAGTTGTACCTTTGCAGCCGTTTTCGACTTAGGCTCCCGCGAGGAAGCAAGCAGAAAGGTCGTGCAGATGTTGCGCGGCACTCTCGCCTAACCGATGTAAATGTATAAATAACAAAGTATTACAATGTACGCAATTGTAGAAATGCAAGGACAGCAGTTCCGCGCAGAGGCAGGAAAGAAGCTGTTTATCCACCGTATGGAAGAAGCCGAGCAAGGCAAGTCGGTGGAATTTGAAAAAGTTTTGCTCGTTGATAACGAAGGTGCTATCGCTGTAGGTGCTCCGTTCGTTGAGGGCGCAAAAGTAGTATGCGAAGTGTTGGATAACACTGTTCGCGGTGACAAAGTGCTCGTTTTCCACAAGAAACGCCGCAAAGGTTACAAGAAACTCAATGGTCATCGTCAGAACTTCACTGAGGTACTCGTTAAAGAGATTATAGCATAATCTCGAAAGATTGTTTAACATTAAAAAAACGTAAGAGATTATGGCACATAAAAAAGGTGTCGGTAGTTCGAAGAACGGCCGTGAATCAGAAAGCAAACGTCTCGGTGTGAAAATCTGGGGCGGTCAGTTTGCCAAAGCAGGTAATATCATCGTTCGTCAGCGTGGTACCGTCCACAACCCGGGCGAGAATATGGGTATGGGTAAAGACCACACCTTGTTCGCTCTTGTTGACGGAATTGTTACCTTCCGCAAGAAACGCAACAATAAATCGTACGTCTCAATTGAGCCTATTGAGCAGGCTGAGGCGTAACCTTTTACTCAAAAAAACCTCTCAGCCGAGAGGTTTTTTTTATAATTCTCAATTGTAAATTCCCAATTATGCTAACACTAAAACAGATATACGACAATCGCGAGAAAGTGGTTGCCGGACTCGAGAAAAAGCATTTTGCCAATGCCGCTCAGGCTATTGATGAGGTGGTTCGTTTAGACACAGAGCGCAAGTCGGCTCAGCAGCGCAAGGACGCTGCTCAGGCAGAGATGAACCGTCTGTCGAAATCTATCGGTGCACTGATGAAGGAAGGCAAGCGTGACGAGGCAGAGCTTGCCAAGACTCAGACCGCTCGCCTCAAGCAGGATATCGCCGACTACGAGGCGCAGATGCGTCAGGCTGAGGATGCTCAGACAGCTCTGCTTCTGACTATTCCTAATGTCCCCTATGAACTCGTTCCCGAGGGACGTGCTGCCGAGGACAACCGCGTAGTACGCTCCAACGTAGGTGAGTGCAACGAGAACTCCACCGTCGGCAACTGGACCTCCACCGTACGTAACGACAATGCCAAACTTCCACATTGGGAGCTCGCCAAGAAGTATAACCTCATCGACTTCGACCTCGGAGTGAAAATCACCGGTGCAGGCTTTCCTGTTTATATAGGCAAAGGTGCTCAGCTGCAGCGCGCACTTATCAATTTCTTCCTTACTGAGGCAGGCAAGGCAGGCTATACTGAGATAATGCCGCCTACAGTTGTCAACCAGGCTTCAGGCTACGGCACAGGTCAGCTGCCTGACAAGGAAGGTCAGATGTATCATTGCGAGGTGGACGACCTCTACCTCATACCTACTGCCGAGGTGCCCGTGACCAACCTCTACCGCGACGTCATTCTTGACGAGGCTCAGCTGCCGATAAAGAACTGCGCCTATACCGAGTGTTTCCGCCGTGAGGCAGGCTCCTACGGCAAGGATGTACGCGGACTGAACCGTCTGCACGAGTTCTCAAAGATAGAGATTGTGCGTATTGACACACCCGAACACTCCGATGCTTCTCACCATGAGATGCTCGACCATGTAGAAGGACTTCTAAAGAAACTCGAACTGCCGTACCGCGTGCTGCGTCTCTGCGGTGGCGACATGTCGTTCACTGCTGCCATCTGCTACGACTTCGAGGTTTATTCAGAAGCACAGCAACGCTGGCTTGAAGTGTCGTCGGTGAGCAACTTCGACACCTATCAGGCCAACCGTCTGCACTGCCGCTACCGCCGTCAGGATGACAAGAAGGTGACGCTCTGCCATACTCTCAACGGCTCGGCTCTCGCTCTGCCGCGCATCGTGGCAGCACTGCTTGAGAACAACCAGACTCCCGAGGGCATACGCATACCCGCTGCTCTGCAACCCTACATGGGCTGCGACATGATACGTTGAGAATTGCTGATTTCTAATTTCTAATTTTAGTGGCTGTCTGACATTTTTTTTGTTGTCAGACAGCTCCTTTTTTATGAAAATTTTGCAGGTAAAATAATCTTTTGTACTTTTGCGAAAGATAATCTTTGCTTCCCCGTGCCATAATATCTCGCGGGTTAGCAACCAAACTTTGACGCTATGAAAAGACTATTTTTTGCTTTTGCCGTGGCTGTGCTGTTGCCGTTGCCGGCGCTTCATGCCCAACAGGCAGCTAAGCCTGCAAGCAAAGCTGAACTCGTACGGCTCACTCAGCACGCCAAGCGCCACCACGACTACTTGTCCGCTATGGTCAGCGCCACTCTGCTGCTTACGCAAGACGAGAATAATAGCTTCGCCAAGAATTTCGTACACGACAACTGGGGTGCTATGATGCAGCAGGTGGACGACATCGTCGCTCAAAATAGCGATATGGCAGATGTGGAGCAGTGTGTTGCACGAACTAACGCCTACAGCCAACTTGCCGAGGTGGAGCGCAATATCAACTCAGTGACTATGCCCCTGCGCGGCAACGGCTGGCAGTGGCAGCCTGAGATGCTCTATACTGCCGGCACCTACCAGTCGGAGCGGCTCAACCTCTCCCGTCTGCTGCGTGAACAGGCAAGCCAAGCCCTCCGCAGCTACGATGCCGACCAACTCCGACTCTGCTACGACCGGCTTCTCTCGACCAACCTGCTCTTCGACGACGAGCGCGAAAGCAACCGCCGGCTGCTGCTTGCCGACTGCAACAAACGCCTCGCCGAAGTGGCGGCAGCAAAAGACAAGTTGGCAGCAGCCGATTCTCTGCAGCTTTCCGATGAAGAACTGCGCCGCCGGCGCCGGCTGCTCAACGACCTGCTCTTCGCCGACGAGCTTACGCAGCTCAGTCTTACCCTCGATGACTCGCAGGACGATATAAGGCAACTGCAAGCGGATGTCCGCTCTGCCGTCCGTACTCTCTACCTCCAACTCGCTGACCACTATCTGCAGCAAGGCGACACGCTGCAAGCTGATGTCTATCGGAGCGCTGCGGTTGAGTAGATCGGCGTTTGGCTGTTTCAGGAATTTTTCGTATCTTTGCCCCGAAATGTATTTTTACTATGATTGAGGTTCTCAAATACACCCTTCCGGCACTCATAGTGCTACTTGCCACATGGCTTGTTCTTCATCAGATGCTCAGGGAAGAACGCGAGCGCAGAAACTTGGAACTGCGCAAGCAAGACCGCTCCCTCACGGTGCCTATCATGCTGCGTGGCTACGAGCGGCTTGCTCTGCTCTTGGAGCGGATAACGCCCGAGCACCTGCTGCTCAACTGCGACCTGCAACAGATGTCGGTCGTGGAGCTGCAGCGCTATATGCTCACCACTATTCGTGCCGAGTTCGACCATAACGTCTCGCAGCAGGTGTATGTGTCGGACGATGTATGGGCGGCTGTGGTGATAGCCAAAGAGGAAACCCTGAGGTTCGTGTCAGAATGTGCCTCACACCTGCCCAAAGATGCTACCTCGCTGCAGTATGCCAACATGATGATAGAGGCCTATACGCTCAATGGCGAGACTCCCCTGCAGCAGGCTCTGCGCATGCTCAAGCAGGAAGCACGCCGACTTTACTGATGCTCGTCCAAGCTCTTATGACTATATCCGAAAAATGCCCGTTGTGAGGTTCAAACTTTTCATATTGTCTCTGCCGTTGCTGTGTTGGTTGATGTCGGCTTGCAGCCCGGACACCGAATGTCGCACCGCCAACAATATCGGTATGCAGGTGGTGTTTGCGCTCGACTCTATGCGCGGCGATACTGCACTGGTCAGCTTCTCGCGCTTCGATTCTCTCACGGTGCAGGGCGTGGGTAACGACTCCGTGCTCTACGACAATCAGAAGGCTGTGTCGTCCATTTTCCTGCCACTCAGAACCGACACCAACCTGACCAGCTATGCGCTGAGTGCATACAACCGGCGCGACACCTTATATATATCGCACGACAACAACCAAGTGTTCGTCTCGCTGGCTTGTGGCTGCTTCGTGTTTCATACGCTCAACTCGCTCAATAACCGCGGCGGACTCATCGACTCTATCGAGATGCTCAATGCCACAATCGAAAACTATAAGCAAGATAACGTCAGGCTTTACGTGCATCTGTAAGCTGACATCCAAACAACCAGCATTTGTCAAGAGTAAGCTACATATTGATGTTTCTGCTGCTGCCGGTGGCGGCGTTGGCTCTTGAGCACCCCGACAGTGTGATATATCAGGGGGTGAACGTCAAACTTGATATTGCCAATTCGATCTTTGAACCTGCCCGCTCTTTTGGAAAGATACAGAGCTACGAGGCAGCGGTCAATGTTGACCTGCTTCATCGCTATTTCCCGACGGCAGAGATTGGCTATTCTCAGGCTGACCTTTCAGCCGAAAGCGGATCGTTTCGCGGCAAGGGCGGCTTCATGCGACTCGGAGTTGACTTGTCAGCACTCCGCAAGAGCCGTGGCAACAACATGCTGCTCGTGGGCATACGCTTAGGAACGGCGGTGCAAGGCTGCTCAACGCGCGATGTGCTTCTTGGCAACGGCTACTGGGGCTATTATACGGTCAACTTTGTCAACCGTGTACGTGCTGACGTTTGGGGCGAGGTGACGGCAGGGGTGCAGGTGCAGGTGCACAAAGATTTTCACATGGGATGGTATGTGCGCTATAAGATACTCTTTTCGCGTGGCGCAGCAGGTGCCGTCACTGCATACTACATCCCGGGTTTCGGTTATAAGGACGATTCCGGCTTCTCGTTCAACTACTACTTAGGCTTCAAAATCTAAAAATATCTAAAGCCTCTAAGGCTTCTAAAATATCTAAAGCATCAAAAAACATAAAACCAAAAATACTCATTACTATGAACTCAACACAACTAATGAATCGTGCTGCCGACAACATCCGTATACTTGCGGCAGCAGCAGTAGAAAAAGCTAAGTCAGGTCACCCGGGTGGGGCTATGGGTGGTGCCGACTTTATCAACGTACTCTATTCCGAGTATCTCGTTTATGATCCCGAGAATCCCGAATGGGAGGGTCGCGACCGCTTCTTCCTCGACCCTGGTCACATGGCTCCTATGCTCTATTCGCAACTCACTCTTGCAGGCTTCTTCTCTGTGGAAGACCTCAAGAACCTGCGTCAGTGGGGTAGTGTGACTCCCGGACATCCCGAGCGCTGCGTCAAGCGGGGCATCGAGAATACATCAGGTCCGCTCGGACAAGGACATGTCTTTGCCGTAGGTGCTGCCATAGCTGCCAAGTTCCTTGCTGCACGTTTCGGTAAGGTGATGTCGCAGACAATCTATGCCTTTATCTCCGATGGCGGTGTGCAAGAGGAGATATCGCAAGGCGCCGGACGTATAGCAGGTCACCTCGGACTCGACAACCTCATCATGTTCTACGACTCCAATACCGTCCAGCTCTCTACAATGTGCGACGCCGTATCTTCGGAAGATGTAAGGAAGAAATACGAGGCATGGGGATGGTTTGTTCAGGAAATCAACGGCAACGATGTTGTGGAGATCCGCGTAGCACTCAATGCTGCCAAGGCTGAGAAACATCGTCCCTCGCTCATCATCGGTCATACAGCTATGGGTAAGGGCGCCGTGACTGCCGAAGGCGAGTCGTTTGAGGGCAAGTGCTCCACCCATGGTCAGCCGCTCTCCAAGTCGGGCGCTTCGTTCGAGGCTACAGTCAGAAACCTCGGCGGCGACCCTGAGAATCCGTTTGTCATCTTCGACGACGTACGCAAGCTCTACGAACAGCGTGCAGCTGAACTCAAGGGTATAACCAACGAGCGCTATGCCGAATTGCGCGAATGGCGCAATGCCAACCCCGGACTCGCTGCACTCTACGACAAGTACTTCTCGGGTGAAGCACCTGAGGTTGACTGGTCGAAGATACAGCAGAAGGCAGGCAGTGCCACCCGTGGCGCTTCTGCTACCGTCCTTTCGTCGCTCGCCGAGCAGGTGGGCAACATGGTGGTGTCGAGTGCCGACCTGAGCAACTCCGACAAGACCGACGGCTTCCTCAAGAAGACTCATGCCTTCACCCGCGACGACTTCTCAGGAGCCTTCCTGCAAGCAGGTGTGAGCGAACTGACGATGGCATGTATATGCATCGGTATGTCGCTCCACGGAGGAGTCATTCCTGCATGCGGAACGTTCTTTGTATTCTCCGACTATATGAAACCTGCTGTACGTATGGCAGCACTCATGGAGGTGCCAGTCATCTTCATCTGGTCGCACGACGCTTTCCGCGTAGGTGAAGACGGACCTACCCACGAGCCTGTAGAGCAAGAGGCACAGATACGTCTGATGGAGAAGTTGCAAAACCACCACGGTCGCAACTCTATGCTTGTGCTTCGTCCTGCCGACGCCGAGGAGACAACAATGGCATGGCGACTCGCACTCGAGAATACATGCACCCCGTCGGCTCTCATCCTTTCGCGCCAGGATATACCTGCTCTGCCCGTGCAGAACTTCGAGGGCTTCAGCCATGGCGCATATATCGTTGAGTCAGACCAAGACCCGCAAGTGGTGCTGCTTGCCTCAGGCTCAGAGGTCTCCACTCTGCTCGCCGGTGCCGAGCTGCTCCGCCAAGACGGCATCCGTACTCGCGTTGTCAGCGTACCGTCTGAGGGACTTTTCCGCTCGCAGAGCAAGGCTTATCAGGACGAGGTGCTGCCGCCTGACACTCCGCGCTTCGGCATGACGGCCGGACTGCCCGTCACTCTCGAAGGACTCGTAGGTGCCAACGGCAAAATCTGGGGACTCAGTTCCTTCGGTTTCTCGGCACCATATAAGGTACTCGACGAGAAACTCGGCTTCACCGCACAAAACGTCCACGACCTCGCAAAGCAATTGGTCAAATAGGAAACGTCCACGACCTTGCCAAAGCAATTGGTCAAATAGGAAACGTCCACGACCTTGCCAAGCAATTGGTTAAATAGGAAACGTCCACGACCTCGCAAAGCAATTGGTCAAATAGGAAACGTCCACGACCTCGCAAAGAGCTTGGTCAAATAGGAAACGTCCACGACCTCGCCAAGCAATTGGTTAAATAGGAAACGTCCACGACCTCGCAAAGCAATTGGTCAA
>CAMHGK010000111.1 GCA_946184695.1 uncultured Bacteroidales bacterium
ATGCCAAAATTAGATTTGGAACTCTTGCTTGAGCGTGAACCGCAACTCAGGGCAGACTGGGACGAGCAATATGGCGACCGCATGCAGAAGCTCGTGTTTATCGGGCAGAATCTTGATAAGAAGGCAATTGCTGATGCATTGAACGATTGTCTTGAATAAAGTTCAAAACGCAAGGGACATAGATGGTTCCTATTCTCGAATGTAATTTACATTTTTTTTTACCATCCGTCCCTTTTATAAAAAAGGATGGCATAGATAGTTCCTGTTTCAACATAGGCCATTGAGGTTTAAGTTTTTTTACTATCCGCCATCCTTTTTTATTCGTTTACCATAATCTTAGAGATTTGTCAAATCACATTATAATTTGCTATAGACTAATACTATGGATATCGAACTTATAAAACTTTTCTCTTGTGCGCTTGAAGAGCAACCGCTACTTAGTCCTGCCTTAGTTAACGAGGAGGCTATGAAGCGCGGCTATTTGGTTCATCCGAAAGTGTGCAATCAAAGTGTTCTCGACTTTATAAAACAGCAGACGATAAATGTTAATGCAACATTCTATCGCCGTTGGCAAGATGTGACAGAGAAATCTCGATTGGAATTGTTTGTCGATCAGTTGCTGCATTATTTTTCGACTTATGGTACCGACTATGCTTTAGGCAACGGATACGTACCCAACGATGCAACCGAAGTAGTGCCTTTCAGCGAATATAAAACCATACTTCCAATATCGCGAGACGAGCTTGCTGAAAAGTGCGTCAGTATATTGCTTTCAGGAGCAGCTCTAAAGCAGAGCACAATGCAGGCATGTGCTGATTTCGTGATTTCCCAGCAAATACCGATAGATGTTGATGCAGTCAGGAATCGTGAGGCACAGACGTATCTGTGTGATAAACTCGGCATCATGCCTGCTGAAAAATCTGCTCTTCTAAGATATATTATATTCAAGACCACGGGCTCCACTCTACTTATTAAAAACCGACAACTTTGCTCTGCAATCATGCAGTCAGAGAAGCAGGTCGATTTTACCAAACTCAATGATGAGCAACTCAGTGGACTTGCCTCTATCTTTCTGCGATTTAAACCTCTGTTTCTCGCTTTTAAGCATCATCAGACTTATAATCGTAAAACGCGTCAGTATGAAACTGTGCTATCAGCTAACGCTACTGTGATAAATCGTTTACGAAAACTTGCTCGTCGGCTGCATAAGCCTATGCCGCCGCAGTTCTGGACGAATATTACGACCCAGCAACCTGCTCTGAATGTCCTAAGTCAGCGACTTACTCAGTTAACTCTGTTCAAGGTAGTATCGCTTATGCAGATGTGCAAACTTCGTATGCTTGAAATTTCAGAAGATGCACTCGACAGACTCTTTGTTGTCCGCAACAAAAAACTCTTTCTCAGACATTATGAATCTCACCCGCAACGCGCTCAGCTGGTTTATCTTGCAGACCTTTATGATATGCTTGAGGAGCATTTGGTCAGTTCGCTCAGTAAGAAAGCTTGTGCTACACGATTCCCTGAGAACTATAAACTTGCAATGCCTTCGACTGAAAAGACTTTTGTTGGCAACATGCCATTTGGAACATCTTTCCTGCTTGATGAGTATAATTACATAGGAATATATTGGCGCGAAGAGTGGGGTACTCGCGATTTCGACCTGTCTATTGTTGACCAGTCCGGACGTAAATATGGGTGGAATGCAGACTATTATCGCAAAACTGAAAACGGTGGATTCGATGTCGTATTTTCCGGCGATATGACATCTGCCAATCCCGAAGCGAGCGAAGTGTTCTATTTTGCTAAAGGTTGTCCTTACGGCATGATATACGTGAATAGATACAACGGGATGCAAGGCAGCAAGTATAAGCTATATGTAGGGCAAGAGCATATCTCCGGTCTTACTCGTAACTATATGGTAAGTCCCGATTCGGTGAAGCTCACTGTTGATCTTGAATCTTCCACCGACCGCCAGCAGCCCGTTGGTCTTATATTCGATAATAAATTGACACTTATGGAATTTACTATGGGTAATGGTCGTGTCTCCTTTGCTAATCCTGAACTCTTTGAGTCAATGCGTCGTCGGACAAACTGCTTCATCGACCTTGAGACTATACTGCGCAAGGCCGGTTTTCATGAACCGCAACCTGTCAGCGATAGCAAAACAAATGCTTTAGAACCGGTGCAACTCGACCTCGTAAACCTTGACCGTGCCACATTGCTTTCCCTGATGTCTTAGTTGGCAATGACATGCCGAAACCTTAGTATATTCATATCCAAGTGAGCCGATTAGTAAGTTATATTGACCATATTTCAGCTGCGAAGTTACGTCGCCTGCTATTCTTCTTCTGGTTTTTGCTGAATCTTCTTCAGGCATTTTTCACTGAGATTCATGCAGATGAGGCTTATTATGTCTTATATGGCTCGCACCTTGCATGGGGTTATTACGACCATCCGCCTATGGTGGCACTTCTCGTCTGGCTCTCGTCAAAATTATGGTCCTTTGGAGGTTGTCTGTCGGTGAGGTTGATGACGGTGCTGTTGCATACGGCGACTGTATTTCTGATATACAAAACTACTGACCTTGAAAATGACAATAAAAAAGGTCTGCTATGGTTTTTCTTGACGGGCATGTCAATGACCATGTTTTGTGTATATGGGTTTATGACTACCCCGGATGTTCCGTTGCTGTTCTTTACTGCTCTATTCTTCTATGTTTATAAAAGGTATTTGCAGAGCAATAATAGTGGAGCACAATGGTTATATGCTCTTCTGATAGGATTGTCGGTCGGGTGTATGATGCTCAGTAAATACATGGGTGTGCTGATTGTGATTTTCACAATATTGAGTAATCTGAGTTTAGTTGCCGACAAGAAAATGTGGGTGGCATTGTTAATAGGAATAGGACTTTTTATCCCGCATTTGTGCTGGCAGTACGCCAATGATTTCCCATCGTTCAGTTATCATCTGGTGGGCAGAAGTACAGGCATGAACTTTCTCTATTTTGTTGAATATCTGCCAAACCAGTTGTTGGTATTCAATCCGTTGGTATTTTGTCTGATGTTGTACGCGGCATGGCGGCAACGCTTTACCCATGATTACTTCACGCGATCATTATCATGGTGTATAATAGGTTTTATAGTTTTTTTTCTGTTTAGCTCGTTTCGTGGACATGTGGAACCTCATTGGACAGTGGCAGCAAGCGTGCCGGCATTATTGTTGCTTACCAAATGGTATGTTCAGTCGGATCTGACTCTCAAAAATGAATCCTTGCTGTGGAAACTATCGGCGCTGATGTTTGCGATACTCTTAATCGCTCGCATAGTATTGGCTTTGAATGTATTACCTGAAAGATTCGGCTTGGCCGGCAAACGGGAACGCTATGATAAAATGCATGAGGTGTGTGGCGACAAGCCTGTGGTATTTGCAGGTTCGTTTCAAGATCCGTCGTTGTATATGTACTTTGAGGGAGGGCAAGCTACAGTGCTTAGTGAGCTTCATTCACGTCGCACTCAGTACGATATATTGGCAGCAGAACATACTATGCAGGGTCAGCCGGTATGTGTTATGGCGCAAGTGCACGATGCCAAATGTTATGAATATCAGTCAGGAAGCTTCTATTGCTATAACGCCAAAGCCCTGCAGGCTGCCAATAGGATAGGTGTAGAGATTGCTGAAGTTACCACGCAGGGTGATAGCTTATATCTTAAGGTGCAGATGAGCAATAGTTACGATGTGGATTTTGATTTCGACCACGAAGAGTTTCCAATAAGTGTATTCATAGTAGGGCAAGCTGATGGTATTGTATTACCAAGTAAATGTACAGTTGTTGGTCCTAAAATAATTCCTGCTCGCAGAGATGAAACTTATTATTTAGCATGTAAGTGTGCTGAATGGGACAAAAAGAATAATGAAATAGAATTGGTCGTGTGCCTCAGAAACTCATGGATAACGAGCCAGAATAGCAAACCATTTAAGATAATTGGATAATTCAGTGATGGAAAATTTATTGCCGATATTACTTAAACTTGTGAAGTTTTGTGTGGTAGGATTCAGCGGAATGATAGTTGACTTCGGAGCCACCTGGCTATGCAAAGAGAAACTTCGTTGGAATAAGTATCTGTCGAACTCTCTGGGTTTTATACTTGCAGCTTCAAACAACTATCTGTGGAATCGTTTGTGGACTTTTAGTAGTGTTGATTCAAATATAACTCGTCAGTGGAGCAGTTTTTTGCTGATATCTACTATCGGCTTAGGACTCAATAACCTCATCATTTTTCTGTTGCATGGTAAGTTGCACCTGAATTTCTATTTGTCGAAGATAATCGCAATCGTTTGCGTTACTCTGTGGAATTTCAGTATGAACTATCTATTCACATTCCGTTGAGTTATCAGAAATCATATTTTATCTGTACCATCAATCCTCTGGGTATGCATAGCGACATTGCATACCTGTTGTTTTCGTTGTTTTCCTCGAAGGTAAATTCTGTCAGCTCCGTACCGAAATCGTATAGATTATAGCCGAGCAGTTGCACCGCGAGGCAACTGTTGTTCTTGAAATATGCTTTATATGTGGCATTGATATCCAAATTGAAGAAGGCATCTTTTCTTGAACCGAAGTTCCCGTTAGTGGGATTGATACCCCTGCTTCGGTGATTCCAAACCGCCACTTGTGTGTTGCCGGCTCTGTCGTTGGTGAACATGTAGCTATAGTTGGAGAACGGTTGCCCGTCTTCAAACTTAAAGGTCATGCCTAATTGCCAATTCTTGTTGATATTATACGCTAACATAAATCGGGCTATATATGCTCTGTCCTGGTTAGCGCGACCTACATGTGCAAACTCTGTTTTATTGTCCGTTACTATTCTGCTGTTGGGGTTCGCGAGTGTCTCCGACAGAATGTTTACATCGTTGGCTAAAGGACCGTTGCCAAAAGCGCTTGTGGAGGTCATAATGAAGCTTTGCCAACTCAGCGAAACATACCACTTATTGCCGTTGTATGCATATTTGACTAAGTTGGAAGCATAGAAAGGCGTGTTGCTGAATATGTTATTACCCATAGCCGGTGCTGCAGTGGTGGTGTAGTATCTGACTGTCGGATTGAAGAAAAACACTTGTCCATTGTATCCGGTAGCAGGTGTGGCTGTGGTAAAGTAACCATATTTTTCGGCACCGCCATCAAGCGAGATATCCCATAGGTCATGATATTTGCGGAACGATGATATAATAGTTATCTCATGCCGTCCAATGTCGAAGCGAAGTGGGACAGCAATCAAAAAATAGCGCGGCTGCCATTGTTTTGGACTCAGCCGGTGATATTTGCCTCCGGTAGTGCCAAAAAGTACGTCGCCTTGCATTATGTTGCCGTTCATGTAGTTGTCTGAGAAAAATCGCACGTGTTCAATGTCGAATGTCATTCTATAGTCGCCTATGTTGAGGTCGGCCGCGAACCATTGACATGGCTGAAACTGCAAAGACAAGTTAGCTTGCCAATTAGGGCGTATAAACGATTTTTTACCTGACAGAAGCACTCCGTCAAGCGTGAAGTCAACTGACCCTTTTACAGAGAACCAATTCACGGGGCTATGTTCAGCAGTTATAGATACGGTGTTCTCTAAAAGTCCTGCCGTAAAATCTTCGGCTTCCCAATTGATAGAGTAGAGTTCATAGTTCTCACTGCCAAACATCGATTTCCATATAACTTTATTTGACCATGTGCGAGTTGATGGTGCAAAGTGAAGAAGCGAGTTGGCACCGTCGTAAGAAATGCTAAGCCAGTGGTTAAACTTATGCTTAAGCGTGGCAGCGGCGGTAAGTTCATGCACCATACCATCGGTCAGCCAAGGCTCAAATGCTTCTCCATCTTGGTCAACTATGTTTCTTTCGAACTGAAGATTGTCATGCACTGTGCGATTTGTTGCCCATGTCAGTCCTGCTGTCCATTGTGTATGTTGAGTATTTTTTTGCGATTGCAGATACACAGATGCCGACCATGTGTCGTTTTGCACTATCTCATCGCGGTTGTATAAGAATTCCTGCCCCATGGTGCCCCTTCCTGAGATGTTGAGTAAATAATGCAGAGAGGGCAGATCTATTTTGTCTGGCATGGGCAACTCACCATTAGCTTGAAACTTATACCATGGTTTGACATAACTTCCTTCTATTCCGCTTGCTCTGTATTCCGGCATAGTGCGCCAACCAAAATCTGCATATATATGCTGTGTTAGTGCTTTGTTTGTTCGAGTCCTAATCGAATATTGTGCCTCAAGCTGCCCCGAACCGAGTATGTGCTGGCGGTGGGCTTCCGGAAACAACCCTGTTGATTTGCCGTTATGTGGATGAGACAGGTCAGTCTCATAATAGAAACGCTCACGAGCAGAATTATGATTAAGACTAATGAGGTATATGGTGGTCGGACTTACACCGCCTAATCCACCTGCATTCCCATTAATTCGGACAAAATCTGCTTGCAAAGAGTCTTGCCTAAAATAAAGTCTCGATTGGTAAGTATCGGTCAGAAGCGAGTGCTGCTCCATATTAGGAAAATACATAGTTGAACCGGAATGAAAGCGGCTGTCTGTACGAAACCCATTGAGGTAATAGTGGTTTTGACGGTGTGGATTGCCTTCGATAGAAAAAACTAATTGGTCAGGTAATTGCCAATTGCCTGTCGTTTCTGTCAGATATACTGCAAAGTCGGCTTTATTCTCAAGCCAGTGTACTAAGTTGGGTTGATGATACCAATTGCGAAAAAAGTCAGACCCGACAGAGTCAACACCATTATGCTGGAAAACATCCGCTAATAGTATTTGACTGAGCAATATAGCTAATGTAAGAAGTCCAATTTTCTTCATAAGCGATTTGAATTTGGTGCAAATGTAACATTTTCCGCTGAAGCAGCCAAAATATTTGATAGTTTGTCAGGATATGTCTTATCATAAAGGTACCTTATATATAGCAACATATATAAATATAGCAGCATGTAATGTATTGGCACCGCTTACTCCGCTTAGAAGTATCGATATGCTTACTGCTTTTTCATTTCTCCTTTTTACGCTGAATTCTATCGGCATCGTCTCCCACGCACTTGAGGGAGGGGGTAGGGGACGGATGGATTTCTACTTTCGTCTTTCAAATGTTAGTCGAAAGGTGTCGAAAGGGTGTATTTTGCAAGTTAGAGATAACAAAAAAGCTACTTAGTACTAAAAAATGGGAAAAAAGTGAGAAAAGATTTGGCAGTATTGTGGGAAAGCTCTACTTTTGCACCCGCTAACGGAAACGAGTGCGTTTCGT
>CAMHGK010000112.1 GCA_946184695.1 uncultured Bacteroidales bacterium
CGAGGCGGAGAACTTTCGTTTTGAAAGAAAAAACGGATTTCTTTTTGACAAAATAAGCCTTTTGGCAACTAAAATTCACAAATCGTCAGAAAAAAGAAAGATTTAATTACATTTTTTTCAAGAAAATTTGCTCAATTGAAACAAAAGTTATACTTTTGCAACCGATTTTGGCTTTGCATAGTAAGAAAGCAGCCCGAAAAACACATTTTTCGAGCGTAGCAGCAAAGTATATATAATAAGGTGTAAGTTTGTTAGAGGTACAAAAGAGATATTATATCTCGTCTTTCACTCAGCACAGCGCTAAGTGAAGGATTGATTTTTTACATTTAATTGCACCCGCTACCCTGAGAGTCGCATTAAAATGAGCAAGTGAACACTGATGACTCTCAGAAATATCTAAACAAAAACAATGCCAAAGTTACAAACGCTCTTGCATTTTTTTGAAAAAAAGCATTGCTTTCCAAAAGAGAGTGGTGCACACAATATCACAAACAAACTATTAGTTATCTAATTTATTTATTTATGGTATGAAGAAATTTTTACTTCTATTGTCCGTTTGTCTGTTAACACTCGGGCAAGTCTGGGCACAGTCTCAGACTGTAAAAGGAACAGTCCTTTATGCCGCAGATGATGAGCCTGTAGTAGGTGCATCAGTTATGGTAAAAGGAACTTCACACGGTACCATCACTGACGTAGATGGTAAGTTTTCAATCACAGTGAAGCCTGACGACATCCTCGTTGTATCGTTCATCGGTATGGCAACACAGGAAGTGAAGGCCGCCAACGGCATCGTTATCCGTCTCCGTGAAGACTCTGAGGAGTTGGACGAGGTGATGGTAGTTGCCTTCGGTACGACCACACGTAAGTCGTTTACAGGATCTGCTTCGGTTGTTAAGTCGGACGACATCACAAAGCGTCAGACGAGCAACGTGACCGACGCTCTTGCAGGTCAGATAGCAGGTGTGCAAGGTTTCAGCACGAGCGGTCAGCCCGGTGAGGTATCGAACATCCGCATCCGTGGTATCGGTTCGATGAACGCCAGCAACGCTCCTCTGTATGTGATTGACGGTATTCCTGCAGGTTCAGACGCTATCTCGACCTTGTCGAACAGCGATATCGAGTCTGTAACGGTTTTGAAAGACGCAACCTCGAATGCTCTTTATGGTGCACGCGGTGCCAATGGTGTTGTGCTTATCACCACCAAGCGCGGTTCGACCAAAGACGCTCAGGTGAAGATAGATGCCAAGTGGGGTGTTAACCAGCGTGGTGTTCCTACCTACGATGTAATGACCGACCCCGGAATGTACTATGAGACTTTCTATCAGGCATTGTATGCACAGACCGGCAGCCACGAAAAGGCAAATGCCAACCTTCTGAACGCAATGCAAGGTGGTCTTGGTTATCAGGTATATACCATTCCTGAAGGCGAGCGCCTCGTAGGTACCAACGGCAAACTCAATCCTAAGGCTACTCTTGGTTTCCTTGATCCTAAGGGCTATTGGCTGACTCCTGATAACTGGTACAACGAGCTGTTCCAGTCGAACAACCTGCGCCAGGAATACAACATCAGCATCAGTGGTTCGTCAGACAAACTGACCTATTTCTCGTCGGCAAGCTTCCTCGATGATACCGGTATCATCAAGAACTCGAGTTTCCGTCGTGCTACCGCCCGTTTGAACGTTGACTATCAGGCAAAGAAGTGGTTGAAGGTAGGTACCAACATGAGCTACAGCCACGCTGACCAGAAGTATCCTGAAGACGACGAATACGGAAGCTACTCATCGGGTAACATCTTCTACGTATCTAACTTCATTGCTCCTATCTATCCTCTGTACGTACGTGACGGCGAGGGCAACATCCTCAAAGACAAAAACGGCTACACCGTATATGACTTCGGTGACGCAACCGTTATCGGTGAGACACGTGCATTCATGAACCAGTCGAACCCCGCTTCTGCCATCGAGCTCAACAAGTCGCTCTATAAGACCGACATCTTCACCGGCAAGTGGTTCGTACAGGTAGAGCCCGTCAAGGGTCTGAAGGCTACTGCCAACCTCGGTATCAACTACAGCGGTACACGCTATCAGTACACCGCTAACCCCTTCTACGGTCAGTTTGCATCGTCGGGTGGTTATGCATACGTATCTCAGAGCCGCTCGATGCGTATTGACCAACAGTACCTGTTGACCTACGTTCGCAAGTTCGGCGAGCACAACGTTGACCTGTTGGCAGGTTATGAGAACTTCCGCTATATCGGTTCAAGCATCTCAGGTTCACAACAGAAGCTGTTCAACCCCGACATAGCTGAAATCTCCAACGCCATTCTGTCGCCGAGTGCAGCATCTTCGACCGACTCATATACTCACCAAGGTATCCTCTTCCAGGCTAAGTACGACTTCGCAAGTCGCTACTACATCAGCGGTTCGTATCGTCGCGACGCTTCATCGCGTTTCGCACCCGAGCATCGCTGGGGTAACTTCTGGTCGGTAGGTGCAGCATGGGACATCAAGTCGGAGTCGTTCATGGACGCTTACGACAAGATCGACCTTCTGAAGCTGAAAGTGAGCTACGGTTCGCAAGGTAACGACGGCCTCGACAACTACCATGTATGGTCAGACCTCTACACCGTATCAGAGAACAACGGTACTTTCGCTACCACTCTTGCATACAAAGGTAACCCCGACCTGACTTGGGAGACTTCATACAACTTCAACGGCGGTATCGACTTCGGTTTCTTCAACAACCGTCTGACCGGTACCATCGAGGGCTGGCGTCGTCGCACCGAGGACATGCTCTACTATCGTCCGGTGCCTAACTCACTCGGTTATGCTTACCTGCCCGTCAACATCGGTTCAGTAAGCAACGGCGGTTTGGACGTTGAGCTCCACGGAGATGTCATCAAGACCAACAACGTAACATGGTCGCTCTACCTGAACATGTCGTACTTCAAGAACAGAATCCTCAAACTCTCACCCGAGTTGAATGGTCAGTGGATCGACGGTACCTATATGTATAAAGAGGGCGAGTCGATGTACAACCGCTACCTGAAGAGCTATGCAGGCGTTGATTCAGAGACCGGTAAGTCGCTCTGGTGGATGGACGAGGAAGACGACAAGGGCAACATCAAGCGCGTCACCACTACCGAATACGGAAGTGCCACTCAGTATGAGACCGGCGACATCCTGCCCAAGGTATATGGTGGTTTCGGAACCTCTCTGTCAACCTATGGTGTTGACCTATCTATCGCGTTCAACTATCAGCTTGGTGGTCGTGTTTACGACACAGGTTATTCTCAGCTGATGCACGGTGGCTATTCATCGTCAGCCGGTCAGAACTGGCACATGGATATCCTCAACGCATGGACCGAGGACAACAAGAACACCGACGTTCCTGCTCTGAATGCAGATGACCGCTACATCAACGCCACATCAGACCGCTGGCTCGTTTCGAGCAACTATCTGACTCTGCAGAACATCACCCTCGGTTATACGTTCCCCTCGAAACTTCTGAAGAAAGCTCACATTGAGAAACTGCGCATCTATGCAGTAGCTGACAATGTAGCTCTGTTTGCAGCACGCAAGGGTCTTGACCCGCGTCAAGGTTATGGTTCTTCTCACCAGCTCTACTACTCACCTATGCGCACCATCTCAGGTGGTCTTAGCATTACATTCTAATAGGAAAGGAGACATATATTATGAAACGTTTAACAAAATACATAGCATTTATAGTTCTTGCCGTTGCATTCACATCTTGCAACGAATGGATGAACGAAGGTCCGCAAGGTGCTACCAAGACCACCACTCAGTTGGCAGATGCAGCAGCACAAAACGAGGCTGCTGCCGCAGCTAACCTGTCGGCTGTGTATGCACAGTTCATTCAGCTCTACTCGGGTCTTGGCGACCTCGGTTACTCTCGTCACAACGACTTTGGTTATGCAGCTATCTGTATGTTTATGGACGCTCAGACCAACGACTTCGTAAGCCCCAACATCGGTTACAACTGGTTTGGATTCTCTGACTGGAAAAACATCCGCGACAACACCCTGCAGACCACCGACGGTCTGATCTGCCACCTCGTTTGGAACGAGTACTATAAGATTATTCGTGCCTGCAATGTGGTTATCGAAGGTGTTGACAGCGAGAACCCGGGTCTTGCCCGCGGCGTGCTCTCACAAGCTCTTGCAGTACGTGCATTCTGCTACCTGCAGTTAGCTCAGCTCTATCAGTTCACCTATGGTGATGACACCAAGGATTTCAAGTGCGTGCCCGTAGTAAAAGACCGCATGACAGCTGAGCAGACCGAGGCTATTCCACGTGTAACGGTTGACTCTGTATTCCGCTTCATCATGGCTGACCTCAACTACGCTTGCGACTCGCTTGAGGGTTACGGTCGCGCCGACAAAGGTTATGTTGACCAGGCCGTTGCTTACGGTCTGCGTGCTCGCGCCAACCTCGTGATGAAAAACTGGAAAGCAGCTGCTGACGATGCAGACAAGGCTCTGCAGCTCTCAGGTGCTCTGCCTCTGACCATAGAAGAGGCTGCCGTTCCGGGCTTTGCTTCAGCTTCAGCTCACAACGTACTTTGGGCTAACATCATCGTCGAGAACAACGACGTCGTTCAATCAGGTATATGCAACTGGGTTAGCCACATGTCGTCCTTCTATGGCGACGGCTACACCGGTGTAGGTGCTACCCGCTGGATCGCATCTGACCTCTATGCTCAGATTGCTTCAACCGACGTACGTAAGGGCTGGTGGCTCAACGAGAGCAGACAGTCTCCCCTTCTTGACGCTACAGGCTACCGCGAGCTCAAATCTACCATCCAAGGTTCTGCCGACTACTATCCTGCCTACACCAACGTGAAGTTCGGTACAGGTGATGGTACTGTGACAGGTCTTGGTGCAGCTGCCGGCGACTGGATTCTGATGCGTGCAGAGGAGCTCTTGCTCATCAAGGCTGAAGGTCTGGCTCGCGCAGGTGAGGACGGCGCAAGCGTTCTGAGCGACTTCGTTACCAACTATCGCGATCCTAACTACAACATCAACGGTCACGGACTGAGCGTTGAGGACGAGATCTGGTGGCAGCGTCGAGTAGAGCTCTGGGGCGAAGGCTTCGCATTCAACGACATCATGCGTCTTGAGAAGCCTATCGACCGCTCTAACGCTACCAACTGGCCCGATGCTTGGAAGCTTGGCGTTCCTGCTAACCACGGCGTACTGCTTTGGAGAATTCCGAAGTCTGAAATTGAATCGAACCCGGGTATCAGCGACAGCGATAACAACCCGTTTGTAGCATTGTAATAACCTGCCTTTGGCAACTTGGGACTGCCCGCGCGGCAGCTCCTAAGTGCCAAAAGAGATAATAAACAAATAAACAAATTGTAAGATATGAAAACAATAAGTAAATATTTATTCTTCGTGATGGCAGCAGCCCTTTGCCTTACCTCGTGCGAGAAGAAGGTGGAGCGCGATCCTTCGCCCGAAGCTCCCGTGGACGCTGTTGCTTTCCAGACCAGCGGTGCATCCGCTGAGCTCGACAAGCTCAATGATCCGTTGCAGCACGAAGTCGTATTGGTTCGTACTACCAACATCGACGCTGCCGCTACTGTACCTATCGAGATAGTAAGTGCTGACCCGGGTTTCGTTATCCCCTCAGAGGCTAAGTTTGAGGCTGGTCAGAAGACAACATCTATCATTGTTACCTTCGCTGAGGCTGAAGATCACAAGAAACTGTCGTTCACAATAGCTATTCCTGAGAAATTGCAGCACCCGTATTCAACCGGTACAGCCACTCATACTTATTCAGTGATTCTGACCAACTGGTCAGCTCCTCAGAAGGGTATCTTTATTGACTACTCTATAGCTAATGTGTATACTAATCTTCCAGTCGAACCTTTCTTCGTTAACTATCAGTACGACGCACTGCCTGACGGTTCGTTCAACCTGCGTATTCTCAACCCGTTCTATATAGCAGCAACAGGTGAGGAAGAAGCTGACGAGAATGGAATATATCCTTACTTCCCGTTCAACGAAGAGGCCGACCTTCTTGCAGAAGACAACTACAACATCGAAATAGTTGTTGACAAAGATGGTGTAGCCACTATTTCAGACTTCAACCTCGGAATTGTTTGGAGCGAAGAAGGACCTATGACTATCACCAACTATAAAGCAACGGCTACTGGTATTGGTACTCTTAACGACAAAGTTAAATTCGATGCCGCAAATAAGACTCTTGTTTTAAGATTAGGTGGCGACGCATACGGCTACGCAGGTTTCTCGTTCTACTTCAATGTTGATGCATTCCTCAACGACCAAGTACAGATAGAGCCCGTCAATGCAGAGGTTGAGTCATACACCGGCAACTGGAAGATCAAGAGAACCGACTTCTGGGAGCCCGAAACAGCAGCTGACGATGTTGTTATCTCCGTTGCTACCGACGAGGATGAGGACGGTCAGTACTATATTATCAAGGGCATACACGAAGATGCTCCCGAGATATATGGTCACTTCGATGCTGATATCCACACCTTCGTGTTTGATCCTTCACGCGGCGTTCAAGTAGAATTAGAAGGCAACACCTATCAAGCCATATTCTATCCCCTTGCATCTGAAGCTAAATCAACAGCAGCATCACTCTCTTTAGCTCTGCAAGAAGATGGTAGCCTTGCCATTCACGAGACATCAGCTGCAGATGGATTTATAATTGTTTATCAGAATATTAGCGACAAAAACGATGTAAAATACGGCGATGGATTCGTTATTGACTCAATCGAGCCTACCGACGAGGAGCCTGCCATCTCAGGCGAGGAGCCCGGAGGCGAGGAACCCGGTGGCGAGGAGCCCGGTGGTGAGGAGCCTGCACAAGTACGCAGTATCCTTAACAACGGTGCCAATAGAACTGCCCGCATTGCCGTTAACGCTTTCAGAACAATTCGCTAAACGAATACAAGCAATAAACAACTAAGTCTGAATACTTAGAATTATTCTCCAATAGCGAGGATGATTAAGTAAAAGTACTTGGTATCATTTCAAACAAAGAGAGGGTGTGTCAAAACTATTGGCACACCCTCTCTTTATATCAATAATTGTTGATAATTTTCTTTAATTGTTGACCTATATAAATA
>CAMHGK010000113.1 GCA_946184695.1 uncultured Bacteroidales bacterium
TAGCAGTCCGATTACTAATAGCAGTGATGCAAATAGCAGAGGTGCCGTTACGCTGTTAACGCCGGCAATGGCATAATGTTCGCTGATTATCGGCGAGAGCCACATGGCTGCAAACACACCTAAACGTGCTATCGCCATCTCAAGACCCATGGCAAGAGCCATCTCTTTGCCCTTGAACCATTTGGCGAGTATCTTGCTCACGGTTGTTCCTGCCATCTCGCAGCCGCAACCGAATATCATAAAGCCAAACATCGCCATCTTGGCAGAACCCGGCATGGTCGTCCACCATGAGTTGAGCCAACTCAGGTTGTTGGCATCAAACCAATCTGACACGCCTATGTATTTGATAGCCGCACCTATAACCATCAGCGATGCCGATAGCAAACCGGTGAAACGGACGCCCATCTTGTCGAGGATGATGCCGGCTATTATCAGAAAGCCGAACACGTTAAGCAGGTACTCGCCTGCGGCATACGTTCCAAACACGCCTTGGTCCCAGCCGCGAGTCTGATTCAGCAGCGAGGCAAGCGGTGAGAGGATGTCAACGAACATATATGCGAAGAACATCATCGAGGCAACAAGCACCAAAACGGTCCATCGTGCCCACGCCTTGTCGCGGAGTAATTGTTGTATCTGTTGTGTCATATAGATTGGTTGTTAAGAGGTTTGTTTAATATGAAGCGGGCAACTGCAAATCAAGTTACGTTTAAGCTTACTCTGACTGTCATCTGTCGTTCCACGGGTCACGCTCATCTGCCGATGGACCGCGACGATTCCGCCTGAGCCATTCGCGCTTCTGCTGCTCGTATGCTTGCTGCTTCTTCTCTAAATAGTTGTCAGCCATCTGCTTGACCTATATGTGTTTTCTTGTATGGCTATTATTTGATACCCAACTCCTGCTTTACAAGAGCCGACACATCGTTGCTGTCCTGAGAGATATACAGCATCACCGTCGAGTCGAATATGTAGGTGTAGCCGTTGTCAGAGCCTACCTTCTGGATAGCCTTTACCATGCGTTCCTGTATGGGTGCTATCAGCTCCTGCTGCTTCTTTTGCAAATCCTGCTGTATGGTCTGGGCAAAGAGTTCTATACGCTGCTGCTTGTCGCTCAGCTCCTGCTGACGGAACTGCTTTATCGACTCCGACATGGTAGCTTCGTTTTTCTGATAGTCTTCTACCAGTTTGTTGAACTCCTCGCGCATCGTCACAAACTGATTTTCGTAGCTGCTCTGTATAGAGTCCATCTTAGCCTGTACTGCCTTCAGCTCAGGCATCGAAGCAAAGATTTCCTGTGAGTTGACGTGTCCGAATTTCTGTGCATTAGCTACCAGCGGAAGAACTAATGCAAGCGATAATAATAGTTTTTTCATTGTCGTTATGTTTGTTGTTAATATTCTTTTTCTGTAGAGCTAATTACTTGGCTCCTAATTTTTGCAATACAAGGTCAGAGATGTCGAGTTTGGTTGACATGAATATCATTGTCGGATCGGCCGATTTGTCTTTCACCACCTCGTAGCGTTTCTCTTGAGCTATCTCCTGTATGGCTGCATAAATCTCGTCCTGAATGGGTTTTATCAGGCTCTCACGTTTCTTGAAAAGCTCGCCCTCAGCACCGAAGTATTTGCGCTTGAGTTCAAGCACCTCCTGCTCTTTGGCAAGAATCTCTGCCTCGCGCTTCTCTTTCAGCTCAGGCGATAGGAAAATCTGCTCCGAGCGATAGTTGGCATCCAGTACCTCTGCCTCGCGCTGAGCGGTCTCTATCTCCTTTTGCCAGCGGCGGGTTACCATCGACAGCTGCTCATTGGCAGTCTCGTACTGCGGTAGGTTCTTCAAAATGTATGCCATATCCACAAACGCAATCTTCTGGGCCGTTGCACTTCCTGCCGACACGATTGCCAATAAGCAGATAACAAATATCTTAACTCTTGTACTCATATCTCTTGCTTTTTCTTTTATCTTGTTTGTTTTGTTATTTCGGCATCCCGTAATCCCGGCATCCCGTAATCCCGACGTCCCGTGATTCCGGCATCCCGTAATTCCGGCATCCCGGACTCTTACAACTCCTGTCCGAGGACGAAGTGGAACTGGCTGCCGCCGTATTGTCTCGAACCGTTGATCTGGTCAAAGCCCCAGCCCCAGTCTATACCCATCAGACCGAACATAGGCAGGTAGATTCTCACACCCAAACCAAGCGAGCGCTTCAGGTCAAACGGGTTGTATTTGGTGATGTCGGCAAAGCAGTTGCCGGCTTCTGCAAACACATGCGCCCAGATGGTGGCGTTCTGCTCAAGCGAAATAGGGTAGCGTAGCTCTAATGTGTACTTATTATATACGTATCCTAAGTTTCTGCCGGTGGTCGGGTCATAAGGGGTGAGCGAACCCGACGAATAACCGCGCATTGCCACATACTCGGTAGAATACGACGTATATGACGACATTCCGTCACCTCCCATGAAGTAGCTTTCAAACGGCGACTTGGCGTATTTGTTGAAGTATCCTAAGTAGCCGAACTCAGCCCTTGCCATCAGCACAAGCTTCGAGTCTCTTGTCAGCGGGGTGAACACCTTGCCCGAGAAGCGCCATTTGTGATACTCTATCAGCTTGTAGCGTTCGGCATCGGTCATCTGTGAGTAGTCCTTGCCGTTCATCAGAGAATAGGGCGGGGTGATCTTCAGGCCCAGCGTGAAGGTCGAACCGCGACGTGTATATATCGGGTTGTCGATACTGTTGCGGCTCAGCACCAGGTTGAGCGAGAAGTTATGCGCCACGCCATTCGTTATCAGCAGATATGGCCAGTCTTTCATGCTGTACATCTGATACGACAACTCGCCGTAGAACGTGAAGTAGTCGTCAGGCCATTTCAGACGCTTGCCGTAACCGATTGAGGCACCAAAGGTCCGCAGGTACTTGTCAGGGTCTGACTCTGCCTGCTGCAACTGCTGTGCATAGTTGGAGTAGCTGTTGTTGTATAGGTAATACGACGAGTAGGAGTTATACAGGTTCTGATATGCCTGATAATAACGGTTGGAATAGCCGTGCTGCGATGCAAAATATATGCTCACCGATAGCGAGTTGGGGCGCTTCCCGCCAAGCCACGGCTCCAAGAACGACACTTGCGCGGAGGTGTAGTAGTAGCCGTTGGTGCGGGCATTGATGGAGAACGTCTGTCCCTCGCCCTGAGGTACTATGCGGTAGGTCTTGGGCTTAAACAAATTCTGAATGGCAAAGTTGGTAAACTTCACGCCTACCGAACCTACCAAACCCGTTGCACCCCAACCGAGCGAGAACTCCAGCTGGTCTGACGACTTTGTCTCAAGCTGATACGTGATGTCCACCGTACCTTCTTCGGGATTAGGCTGTATGTCTGGCACCAATTTCTCCTGATCGAAGTGACCCATCTGGGCAAGTTCACGCAGTGAACGCATGATGTCTGACTGTGAATAGAGCTGACCGGGTTTCGTATATAGCTCACGGCGAACCACGTGCTCATACACGCGAGTGTTACCCACTATGTTCACTTCGTTTATCGTCGCAGGCTTACCCTCATACACGCGCATCTCAAAGTCGATGGAGTCGTTGTCAATCTTTATCTCCACAGGGTCCACGTTGAAGAAAAGGTAGCCGCGGTCGGTGTAGAGTTTGGCAACGGCATCGTCGTCCTCCTGCAAGCGCTTGTTGAGTTCCTTGAGGTTGTAGGTGTCACCGCGGTTGATGCCAAGAACGGCATTCAGGTAGTCGTACGGATATATGGTGTTGCCCACCCAGTGTATGTCGCGCACGTAGTATTTCTGACCCTCGTCAATGGTCATATAGACGTCCACCTTAGTCGGGTCTTCAGGGTTGACAACCACCGAGTCGGCTACTATATGCGCATCGCGATAACCCTTCTCGTTGTATTTCTCTATCACCGCTATCTTGTCTTTCTCATACTCCTCGGTCACGAACTTCTTGGTGCGGAACAGGTTGGTGATATGGCTGTCGTTGGTCTTCTTCATCGCATGGTTGATCTGCGTATGCGTCAGTGCCTTATTGCCCGTTATGTAGAGGTTGGCAACGCGCGTCTTGGCTTTCTTGTCGATGTTGACCGCCACTTTCGAGTAGCCCGGGTGCTCTTCGTCAGGAAACTCAATCACTTTGACCTCTGCGTTGTGAAACCCTTTCTCTGCGTAGTATTTCTTTATCACCTTCTGGGTGTTGTCTATCGCGTTGGGCGTCAGCTGACCGCCTTTCTGCAGGGCTATCTTAGGTGTCAGGTCCTCCACCTCCGACTTCTTGGCTCCGTTGAGCTTCATGTCGGAAATGCGCGCACGCTGCTTGAAGGCTATGTTCAGCCATATCTTCTGACCCTCTGTCTTTGTTGCTTCGATGCGCACATCCGAAAACAACCCCTGCTTCCAGAATTTCTTGATAGCCTTTGATATCTGATCGCCGGGTACCTCTATCTTGTCGCCTACAGCCAGCCCTGAGAACCCTATCAGCACAAAGTCCTCGTAGTTGTCTGCACCGCTCACCGTGATGTCGGCTATCTCGTATGTCTTGCGCTGCGAAGTGTATTCCATCAGCTGCATGGCAGTAGTGTCAGGCGCGGCAATGCTGTCCGTCTGCTGACCCGTCACCGGCATCAGGCACAAAAGGCAAAGTAATATGTATGCAAGTCGTTTCAATGCAATGTATTATTGATGGTGTATCTGTTCTGTGGTCTTGCCGTAACGGCGCTCACGGTGCTGGTAGTCGAGCACCGCCTTGTAAAACTCTTCCTTGCCGAAATCCGGCCAGCAAACGTCGGTGAAGTAAAGCTCCGCGTAAGCTATCTGCCAAAGCAGGAAATTGCTTATCCTGAGTTCGCCGCTCGTACGTATCAGCAGGTCAGGGTCGGGTATCATGCGGGTGGTGAGCTGCTGTGATACAAACTGCTCGTCGATGTCCTCGGGCTTCACACCTCCGTAGCTCGCCATCTTGGCTATGTCGCGCATCGCTTTCGTCAGCTCCCAGCGGGCTGAATATGATATTGCAAGCACCAAACTCATGCCCGTATTGGCGGCGGTAGAGTCAATGCAAGCCTGCAACTTCAGGCGCGAATACTCTGACAACCGCTCTCGGTCACCTATCATCAGCAGTCTCACGTTGTTGCGGTTGAGCTTCGGCGTCTGCTTTTCTATCGTATCCACAAGCAGCTCCATCAGCGCATCCACCTCTTCCTTCGGACGATTCCAGTTCTCTGTCGAGAAGGCATACAGAGTCAGATAGTCAATGCCCAACTCTACAGCAGCTTCCGTCACATCATCAACCGACTGTACTCCGTGGCGGTGACCGAAAATGCGCTCCTCGCCGCGCTGCTGTGCCCAACGGCCGTTGCCGTCCATGATGACTGCTATATGACGGGGCAAACGCGCCGTATCTATCTGTTCCCTTAATGACATACTGTTGCTCTCTTAATTTGCTATTACATGCCCGCCTCTGCTTCTGCGAGAAGAGCGCTTAGGCTTACTCATGTCCATGTCTATCCTGCCACCGCCGGTCCAAACCGACCTACTCGGACCCTCATTGTTACATAGCATACAGCCCTCTTTCTTGCGGGCAAACGAACACGACACACTCACCGTCAGCGTACCCGTCAGGTCGTTGCGCAAGATGTTGGAACCGTTCATGCCGTATGTGTTGTTGTAGCCGTCGTGATTCTCAAGGCGGTCAGCATCCTTGAACAAGAAAAGCTGGTGCTGCCATGCCACCTTCATCGCCCAGCGAGGCGAAAGCTTCCATTTGAAGCCCAATACGAAAGGGATATACATGGCCGTATTGTAAAAATACTTCTTGTCCTCATCGTTTCTGCCAAATACTCCCAATCCCAAACCCAATGCTATATACGGCGTTATGGGCTTAATGCGCGGGTCATATTGGCGAACATCAAACCTGAAGAAGTTGTACTCTGCCGTCAGGTCGGTGCTAATCAGATGATTATCATCCAGCAAGGTCTCGGGCTTAAAGGCTAATCTGCTGTATTCCGACTTCGCGGTGAACGTCCAGCGACGGTCTAACTTATAGCTCAAATGCGCTCCGAAAGCATAACGCGGACTCATAAATATATGCTGGTGTACATCACCTACATAGTATGCCGTACCGCCCTGAATGCCCATTTCAAGCAGATATACAGGCGTACCCGCCGACAACCTCATGGCTGCAGCCAGCAAGAGCATAACTATGACCCGTGTGCGTTTCACTAATGTCTATGTAGGGCGCTTTCGGGAAGCCGAGACACTGTCTCGCGTGCTTCGTCCATAATAACCCAAAAAACCAAATAGCTCGCAAAGGTAGAGTTATTTTTTTGAATACGCAAAAAAAATGCTCTTATTTCTGAAAAATATACACGAGAAATGCCGTTCCTACTACCGGAACGGCATTTCTCACAATCCCTATCGGCGGGATGTCCCGTCTCGCTTCAGCGGCTCGGTTGCAGGCGATAAGTGATGTCTTTCAGGCTCCCGTCGCTCTCCACTCTGTACAGCCTCTGATTGGTAGTCTTGCTCTTAAGTCCGCCTAACGCTTCGACGTAAGGACCGAGCTTCAGATAGTCAAGTAGTCTCACATCAAACCCATCGGGCAGCGCCTGTCGGCCGCTGTACCATGCCGTCTTCAGTCCCCTGAGTTTGACGAAGCGAACCAGACGCTCGACGGTTTTCGGGTCGGCATCGCCGCCCATCAGCGCCACACATGTAATATCGCCGCTGTAGGTGGCTATCAGGCTGTCGATGGCTTGCTCGTCAAGCACCTCGCCGATGTCCTCCCATAAATGCGGACTATGGCACCCCTTGCAGTGAAGAGGACAACCTGTGATATTCAGTGCCAAACTGACCTCATCCGGCACCTCCTGAAACACTATGTCGTACGAAGCAAACTTCATGCCCTCACGCTGTCTGCGTTGGCGTAGTAGCGCTTCGATGCTTCCACCTGACGGGCTGCGCTGAAGTTGCTTACGCGCTTCATGTAGCCTATGATACGTGTCAGGTAGTCCACGTTCTCGCTGCCGCAATGCGGACATTTCTTCAGATAGCGCTTGTCGATGTGTCCGCAGTCGTTGCAAATGGTGTTGGGTATGTTGAAGGTGAAGTAGTTGCAGCC
>CAMHGK010000114.1 GCA_946184695.1 uncultured Bacteroidales bacterium
AACCTGCGTGCATTCTATAACTGCGCACTGACAGAGATTACTATTCCGAGTACGGTTACCTCTATCGGCAATGCGGCTTTTAAAGGGAATCCGACGACCACGATTGTGTGGAAACCGGCAGACTGCTCTATCGGAACAGACAGCGACGCGCCGTTCTACAGCACAAGTTCACAAGTGACTTCGTTCACTTTTGCAGATGGTGTAGAAGTGGTGCCTGCGTATATATGCAAAAACATGAGCAAATTAGCCACCATCGTACTTCCGGCTTCGGTCAGCAGACTCGGACAAGCGGCTTTCATGTATTGCACATCACTCAAATCCATCAACCTGCCAAAAACGCAAAAGACATTGCCTGCTCACTTCTTTGAAGGTTGCACTTCGTTGGAGAAAATCGAATTGCCTGCCACTTTGACTACCATCAGTCAAGACGCGTTCTATGGTTGCTCGGGTATGAAAGAGATTTATTCGTATGCCAAGACACCGCCGACAATAGTAGAGCGTTCGGTATATAACGTGAACAAACAGACCTGCAAACTCTATGTTCCCACGGTATCGCTTGAGTTATATGCTAATGCAACGGTATGGAAAGATTTTCTCAACCGCATAGGTATGGAACCGATACACCATGAGTTTACAGAGACGGCTTGCGACGAATATACATGGGACGGCACCACCTACTACGAGAGCGGCGACAAAGTGAAGGAGTATGTAGCAGTCAACGGACTCGACAGCATCGTTGTTCTGCATCTGACCATCAACCACAGTTTCAAAACAGAAACTATTGTCAGCGAACTTGAGAGTTACACTTGGAACGGCAAGACCTACACCGAAAGCGGCGATTATGAGTTTGTGGGCACCACTGCCGCCGGTTGCGACAGCACTGCTATTCTACACCTCACGATAATTCCCGTATGGCAAGTTACGCTCACACAGCCTGACCACGGAACGATAAGCGTGGTTGAGGACATAGCTCTTGACAAAGTGCCCGATGGCACTGAACTGCATTTTGCAGCCATACCGGCTGAGGGTTATGAGTTCGAGGCATGGCAAGGTTGCAATGCTGACGGCTCGCTTGTAGTAAAAGAGAATGTGAGCATCAGTTGCACCTTCAGAGAGATTGAATCAGCCGTTCTTAATATCGAGACAGAAGCTGATGAACCTCAAAAGATTATCCGCAACGGTCAGCTGCTTATCATCCGCGACGGCAAGACATACAACGCCCTCGGCGCGGAAGTAAGGTAAGGTTTAGGCTACAAATGCGAATGGCATTGAAAAACAAGCACCTCATATCGGGGTGCTTGTTTTTTGGTGGAGGGAGGGGAGACATACCTGTTATTTCGCTTTGCTCGAACATTCTTAAGGTGGACAGATGCGTTTGAGTTAGGCAATGCTTTTGTCGCTTTATTTGGTGGAGTCGAGAGAATTATGTACCTTTGTGGAGATTTTGGGAGGTTTTGAGATATTTTGTGGAAATTAGGAAAACAAGCCTGATGCATGGCACGACATGTGCCTATCATGAATATATAAAAGAACTACAAACTTGATATCTACAATTTATGGATTTTGCAATTAAAGAGATCGATGTTAAGGAGATAATGAGTAAGACAAATTTGCCGATTGGCGACTTTGCCGTTAATCCTTACGTGGGCTGCTATCATGCCTGCAAGTATTGTTATGCTTCGTTTATGAAGCGTTTTACCAACCACCCGGAGCCGTGGGGCGAGTTTATTGATGTGAAGAACTGGACTCCCATCCGCGACCGCGGTCAGTTCGCCGGCAAGGAGGCTTTTTTCTGCTCGGTGACCGACCCGTATCAGCCGCATGAGGCACGGTTCAAACGCACGCGTGCCGTGTTAGAGCAGTTGCAGGGTACGGGAATAAAGATAAGTATATCAACCAAGTCGGACCTTATTTTACGCGACCTCGATTTAATCAAGTCGTTTCCGTACGCTCGCGTCAGTTGGTCGATAAACACGTTAGACGAGGATTTCCGCTCTGAGATGGACCGTGCCGTGAGTATTGAACGCCGCTTGGAGGCTATGCGGCAGTTTTATGAGGCGGGTGTTGACACTACATGTTTTATCTCGCCTATATTCCCCGGAATAACTGATGTCGAGGCTATTATAGAGCGTGTGAAGCACCAATGCAATCTCGTGTGGCTTGAGAATCTCAATCTTCGTGGCGATTATAAGGGGCGTATCCTGACATGGGTTCATGAGCACCACCCTGAGTTGGACGACCTCTACCGCCAGATTTACACGAAGAAAGACCGCACTTATTGGAGCGAGTTAGACGGCCAACTGCGGTCATACTGTGAGTTAAACGGTTTCCGCTATGTCCGTAATGATGATACGGTTCGTGCCAAGCATGGCGAGTTGCCGGTGGTTACTAATTATTTCTACCATGAGGAGATTATCCCGTCGGCACGAAAAGAGCAACTGAAAAAGACGCAAACCTGCTGATAAAGTCCACTTTTACGATATACTACAATCATCGAATAAAACATTCTCAAATCACCGAATTTTTCATGGATATTTGCGTATATCTTGCTCGCTTAATGGAGAAGGAAAAATTAATTTTGAATAATTTTTGGCAATTTTTGACCACTTAATGAAAGACCTAATTTATGTCTCTTACGTTATGGAACTGCTGGCATGGGTGCCACCGCAAAAGCGAAGGCTGCCGCTACTGCTACGTCTATCGCCGCGACAGTCAGCATGATATCGACAGCAATGTAGTCCGCAAGACGGCAGCTTTTCGCCTGCCTATTCAGCGTAACAGGCAACACGAATACAAGATACCATCCGGCACCATGGTGTTCACCTGCTTCTCTTCGGATTTCTTCATCGAAGAGGCTGACCCGTGGCGCGAGGACGCATGGCGGATGATGCGGTTGCGACCTGACCTTGTCTTTTATATCGTCACCAAACGACCGGAACGCATCGCAGCCTGCCTTCCCGACGACTGGGGCGAAGGGTGGGAGAATGTCATTATCTGCTGCACGATGGAGAACCAAGTGCGAACAGACGAGCGTATGCCTGTTTTCAAGGCTTTGCCGCTCAAGCATAAGCACCTTATCTGCGAGCCGCTGCTGACAGATATCGACTTCGGCGAGTGGCTGCAAGGCGACTGGCTTGAACAGGTGACAGTAGGCGGCGAGTCCGGCATGGAAGCACGCGAATGTCGCTACGAGTGGGTGCTGCATATCCGCGAGCAGTGCATCGCCAATAACATCGCTTTTATGTTCAAGCAGACCGGCAGACGCTTTGTCAAGGACGGGCGGACATACCTGCTCGACCACCATACCGCCATGCGGCAAGCACATAAAGCCGGCATAGACTACGGTACGCACGGGTATGTGAATAGGTGATACTATACTTATGTTATTCAATAAAAAATGCAAACCAAAGAAATTAAATCTCGCAAAGTCAGCCTTCTGTTTCAGGCATTGACCAAGTTTGTGGTCGGGCTGGTTGTGGTAGGCTGCCTGCTGTTTGTGCCTGCAGGTACGCTCGATTACGCGCAGGCATGGTGGCTTCTCGGTCTTCTGTTTGTGCCGATGCTGATTGCCGGTGTCTGGCTTATGATCAATCAGCCCGAACTGCTGCGCCGACGCTTGAACGCCAAGGAAGAGCAAAAAGAGCAGAAACGGGTAGTGGCTCTGAGCGGCATGATTTTTGTCGTAATGTTTGTGGTTGCCGGATTGGGTCGTCGCTTCGGTTGGTACATGTTGCCGGAGTGGACTATATATCCTGCTGCCGTGCTTTTTGTAGCGGGCTATGCGCTGTATGCCGAGGTGCTGCGCGAGAACGTATGGCTCTCACGGACGATAGAGGTGCAGCAAGACCAGCAGGTGGTCAGCACAGGTCTTTACGGTATTGTGCGCCACCCGATGTATGCCGCTACTCTTCTGCTGTTTCTGAACATGCCGCTTGTGCTCGGTTCGCCGTGGGCGTTCTTGGTCATGCTGCTGTATGTGCCTATTATCGCACTCCGCATCCGCAACGAAGAGCAAGTGCTCGAACGTGACCTGAAAGGCTACAAAGAATACAAACAGAAAGTGTGTTATAAAGTCATTCCGCTGGTTTGGTGATTAGTAAAATGTTTTGCAAATATATGTTTTGCTTCGATACCTTAGGATATCATTACAATAATGTCTAACAACGCAAATTTGTATATCTCATAAATAAACAATTATACCAATAAAAACATTCAATATCATGGCAAATATTGATAAATATGGAGTAAAATTCTCCTATGATAGAAAGAGTCTTGAACATTGTCCTCAAGATTTTCAGGGTGAGTATATTATCCCCGACAGTGTAACAAGCATTGAATATAGTGCATTCCTTGGTTGCACCGGTTTGACGTCTATAACAATCCCCGACAGTGTAACAAGCATTGGCTGGAATGCTTTCGAAGGTTGCACCGGTTTGACGTCTATAACAATCCCCGACAGCGTAACAAGCATTGGAGGTTTGGCTTTCGAAGGTTGCACCGGTTTGACGTCTATAACAATCCCTGACAGTGTAACAAGCATTGAATATGGGGCTTTCTCAGGTTGCACCGGTTTGACGTCTATTGTTGTTGAAAGCGGAAACTCGGTATATGACAGTCGTAATAACTGCAATGCGATTATTCAGACAGCTGACAATACCCTTATAGCAGGATGTAAAACCACGATAATCCCCGACAGCGTAACAAGCATTGAAGGTTTGGCTTTCTCAGGTTGCACCGGTTTGACGTCTATAACAATCCCCGACAGCGTAACAAGCATTAGAGCTTGTGCTTTCGAAGGTTGCACCGGTTTGACGTCTATAACTATTCCCGCCGGCGTAACAAGCATTAGAGAGCATGCTTTCAAAGGTTGCACAGGTTTGACGTCTATAACAATCCCCGGTAGCGTAACAAGAATTGATTGGAATGTCTTCAATGGTTGCATCGGTTTGATGTCTATAACAATTCCCGATAGCGTAACAAGCATTGAACGTGAGGCTTTCTATGGTTGCACTGGTTTGACGTATATAACTATTCCCAATAGCGTAACAAGCATTGAACGTGAGGCTTTCTATGGTTGCACTGGTTTGACGTCTATAACTATTCCCGACAGCGTAACAAGCATTGGAGATAGTGCTTTCTATGGTTGCACCGGTTTGACGTCTATAACAATCCCCGATAGCGTAACAAGCATTGGGAAGTATGCTTTCGAAGGTTGCACCGGTTTGACGTCTATCGTAATCCCCGATAGCGTAACAAGCATTGGAGAAAGGGCTTTCCTTGGTTGCACCGGTTTGACGTCTATAGCAATCCCCGATAGTGTAACAAGCATTGGAGAGTATGCTTTCGGAGATTGCGAGAACCTCTCTGAAATAATTGTCCCGTTAGGTCAGGAAGAGCGGTTTTGCAATATGGTCAGTGATAATAAAATTGCAGATATTATTCGTAAGACGCCAGAGAAAATACAACGTCGGCATGAAGAATAAATGCAACAATGTCTAATGGAACAGCAGATGCAAGAAATGAGGCAAGGTTCAACACTCTTTTTCGACACTGAAACAACGGGCACACCGCGCAACTACAATGCGCCGGTTTCAGATTCGTCCAACTGGCCCCGATTAGTGCAATTAGCGTGGATTATGGCTGATGACAAAGGCAATATATTAAAGCGCAAATCAGTAATCATCAAACCGGACGGATTTGTTATCCCCAATAATGTTTCTGCTATTCACGGTATTACCACAGAAAAGGCAAAGCAGGAAGGGTTACCGCTAAAAGAGGTCTTGGAGGAGTTTTATTTCGACATATCTATCGCCAAACAAGTAGTCGGGCATAATATCTACTTCGACCTGCATATCGTAGAAGCAGAACTTTATCGTTTGGGAATGGACTATAACCTCCTAATGGACAAGCCGAGTATCTGTACGATGAAATCATCTACTGACTTTTGTGCAATACCAAGTACACAATCGTATTTTGGTGGCTATAAATGGCCTTCGTTGCAGGAATTGTACCGCAAACTGTTCGGTTGTGATTTCTCCGGAGCCCATGATGCTTTAGCAGATATAACCGCCACCAAAGAATGTTTCTTCGAACTCATTCACAGATGGATAATTAGTTAGCAATACTTAAGTTTATCTCACCTCTAATGGAAACATCAGTGCTATAGCATTATGAATTTCAGACTCTTTGGCAACGAAACAGCCCCGACTTTGCTGCTCATTCCCGGGTTGGGAGTGTCGTACGAGATTTTCCTTCCGCTTATTCGTCTGGTGGAAGACAGGTTCCGTATCATCGCTGCAGAAGTGGACGGTTTCACGCTCGGCAGGCATACGCGTTTCACGTCCATTGATGACCAAGCAGCGCAAGTGATAGCATACGTTACAGAACATTACGGCGGCCATTTAGACTGCGCTTACGGTCTGTCGCTTGGCGGAAAGATACTGTCGCGTATCTTGGAGCGCAACGAACTGACCATCGACCATGCCATCCTCGATGCTGCGCCGTTGCTGCCGTTGCCGCGGTGGCTCGTCAATCCGCTACGCTATTATCAGGCAGCCAATGTATGGACATGCTACCACTGGACCGGCTTCTGGAAAGCAGTGTTCCGCTCGCATTATTTCGATGTGCTGCTCAGCGAATGTAAGAAAACATGGCCATGGGGTGGGAGTAGGGCAGTAGTGGACGGTTATAAGTCGGTCTATACTAATCGCTTGAACGCCATCTATGGCACTGACATCCATTTCTGGTACGGCACGAAAGAGGCCTTCGTCGCCAAGCCGCAGGTCAGGCACCTGCTGTCGCTCTGTCCTGAGGCACACATCGAGGTCTTCCAAGGCATGAACCACGGTCAGCTCCTTATCGACCATCCCGAGGAAGTGGCAAAGCGGATAATAGAGGCAGAGGGAAAGAAAAAGCCGCAGATAAAATCTGCGGGGGAATAGTAACGAGAATAATAATAAAAAGAATAATCAAAAATCCGCAGATAGAATCTGCGGGGGAATAGAAACGAGAATAATAATAAAGAGAATAAT
>CAMHGK010000115.1 GCA_946184695.1 uncultured Bacteroidales bacterium
AATAATGATATTATTTGGCTATCCGTATTCAAACAAATCATACACGGGTACCTACGCGCAATCCGTTATATACTCAACGCTCCGCACAACAAAGTTATCATACAAGAGGAATATCTGCGTCCAGACCATATCAAGCATTGGACCAACACACTCGCTCAGGCTTACAAAAATGACGAGAAAAGAAATCCTTCCAAAGCAAGGTACACATACTACAGGACCGAACAGCTTACATCAACGATTGACACACAAGAAAACCGTTTTGTAAAATACACTATTGAGCGTATATCTGAACGGCTGAACCGTTTATTGCACAGATTAAAAGAAACTACATCTGATGTCGAATACGAAGAGTTAACGTCAATCGCAAAAGATTTAGATATTATCAGCCATAATTCGCTATTCCGAACCATTGGCAGATTCGAAGGCTTCCGGCAAGAAAGTATGGTTTTGCAGCAGCGAAGCGGGTATCAGCAAATCTATCGGTATTGGCTGTTGCTGCAAAATGGCCTGAACCTGATAGACGGAGACACGTCCGTTGGAGTTCAACCGATTTGGAAACTATATGAATTATGGTGTTTCCTGAAGATAAAAAAGTATATCATGGAGTTATTGGACATCAATCCTTTAGAACGCCCTGAAGAGGCCAAACTGATAAAAGATAACTCAAAAGTTGCTTTCGATCCGTTCTCTGGAGGAGACATGTCAGGAAAAACGATATTCGTCAATAAGACAAATGGCGATGAAGTGGAAGTTGGATATCAATACATATTCAAGCCATACAATCGTAATGATAAAGACCATTTCTCTTCTATGACTGTAGAACAAAAACCGGATATTGTTCTGCACATAAGAAAAAAAGACGGAAAAATACTTACATATTTATACGATGCCAAGTACCGTGTCTTAGGAGACGATGATCCGCAGAAACAAGAACATGTATTGGATGAGCCTGTGCCCAAGACAATTAACCAAATGCACCGCTACCGCGATGCCATTTACTACGGGCAACGCGCTGATTATCATTTCTCCAAAGAGGTTATCGGTGGTTATATCTTGTTCCCAGGACGTTTGGATGAGAAAAAAACGCTGGCTCAATACAATCCAGACAGGTACAAGGAATTACCATACTACCTGCGCTCAATCTTTGAAGTAAATATCGGTGCTTTCCCATTACTGCCCAATGAAAACAGTGGTTTGTTACTTCGTTTCCATCTTGACCAGATACTCAACCACCGCACGCCACTTGAGCAAATAGAAGATTCTATTCCGCAACGTGGTTTGCAATATATGCCGTTGGGTGAAGAAGGCGTTCTTATGGTAATGATGGAGAACTATGCTGACAAAGCGAAGAATTTCAGCGATGGCAAATTGGCTATTGGAATAAAGATGACTGATTGGGGTATGGAGATACTGGAGAATGCCCATTACGTCCGTTATGTATTGTTCCATACAAGGGAAGGTAATCATCCTGCTGTCAATCAGCATTTATTCCGGTTAAAAGAGATGCCAAAGGTGGTTAAGTATGATGAACTTTCTGAAGACTTGTATCGCATTCCAAAATCTACCAAAGAACCGATAAAACGATATTTGCTTCTGAGTTATGATACAAATAGCGAATTACCGGAATCTCCGTTATTGAATTGTGACAATACGACAATCCCTTATTCTAAAGAGACCCGATACGATGCGCAATTCGTCGAGTACAAAAAGATAGCACAATAACTCATGCCCGATGTCCTGACACCTGCCCAACGCCACTGCTGCATGTCACATATACGCAACAAGGCGACAAAACCGGAGATAACGGTCCGGAAATGGCTGTGGGCGCACGGATACCGATACAGGCTGAACGTGAAGAGCGTGCCGGGCAAGCCGGACATCGTGATGCGCAGATACAGAACGGCGATTTTCGTCAACGGCTGTTTCTGGCACGGACATGAGGGATGCAGACAGTTCGTACTGCCCAAGACCAACACCGCCTTCTGGCAGGCGAAGATTGACCGCAACCGCGAACGGGACCGACAGAACTACCAGTTACTGTTTGACGCCGGATGGCAGGTAATCGTCATCTGGGCATGCAACCTCACCAAAGACAAAACAGAACCCACCATGCAGCAAGTTTCTATTCTACTCAGCCGAAATCTGCTGGCTATCTACCAAAAAAAGTAACGAGCCATTAGACAGGGCATTAGAATATATCTTTTAGACCTGTTAACAATGAACTGATATAGTAAACTGTTGATGAGCCCAGACAGAATAGCAAGATTAGATATTTAATATTAGGATTAGATGGGGGGCGGGTTGATAAGTAAAAACGAGCTAATAATATGAAAACAATTGAGGTAGTAGCTGCTATAATCATTGACGAGGCGGGGCGGGTGTTTGCCACGCAGCGCGGGTATGGCGAGTGGAAAGACTGGTGGGAGTTCCCGGGCGGTAAGATGGAAGTTGGCGAGACACCCGAGCAGGCTCTCCGCCGCGAGATACGCGAGGAACTTGCTGCCGAAATAGAAGTGGGCGAACTCCTGCACACTGTCAACTACGACTATCCTGCTTTTCATCTTACGATGCATTGTTTTATGTGCAGACTGCAGGGGCGCGTTACTCTCCTTGAGCACGAAGCCGCCAAGTGGCTTGCACCGTTTGAGCTTCACACCATCCGTTGGCTCCCCGCAGACAAGGAGATAATTGAAATTTTAAGTAAGCGGTGATGTTTTCTGTTGCATACCGTTGCATAAGTGCGAGAAAAGCAGTACCTTTGCAAGGTTATATGAATAATACGCTTTATACCATAGGACATTCAAATCAGTCGTTTGAGGATTTTTTGGAGATGCTTCAGACGATTGGAATTCAGGCTGTGGCTGATGTGAGGTCGGTGCCGGCGAGTAAATATACACCGCAGTTCAATCGCGAACCTCTACAGGCAGCGTTGAAACATAATGGCATTGCCTATCTACCATTTGGTGCGGAGTTTGGAGCCCGACGAACAGACTGCCTTGACGCTGACGGAAAAGTGAATTTTGAAAAAGCAGTTGAAACTACTGCTTTTTTACATGGCACGGAGCGTGTGAAGAATGGTTTGGAAAAAGAATATAAGATTGCATTGATGTGCTCAGAGGCCAATCCTCTTGAATGCCATAGGTTTGCAATGGTGTCACGGTGGTTCCACGAACATGGTGTAGATGTGGAGCATATTGTTCATGATGCTGAGCACAATACTATTCTTCGTCCTCATAAAGAGTTGCAGGATGAAATGGTAGCTGAGTATGTGCGCAAGAAAAAGATTCCTCAAGTACAACCTCCGGATATGTTCGGTGAAAACGAATGTACTCCCGAGCAACAGATAGAACTCGCTTATCGTCAAAAAAACAAAGAAATAGGCTATCGGCAGGAAACCGATAATGACGTTTACTTGTAGGAGGTTTTCCGATAGATTTAACGGATTTAATAAACTCTGATTATGATTACTCTCTATACCATAGGTTTCACCAAAAAGACTGCTGAGCAGTTTTTTGAATTGCTGCGCAAACACAATGTAAAGCGCATCGTAGATATAAGGCTGAATAATACCAGTCAGTTGGCGAGTTTTGCCAAGATGCCTGACTTAAAGTATTTTTTAGATAAGATTTGCTCAATTGGCTATGAAGCGGTGCCTGATTTTGCTCCGACAAAAGAGTTATTATCCGACTACCAGCACAAGAAAATAGACTGGTTAGGTTACGAACAAGTGTTCAAACAGTTGTTAGACAAACGGTACGTAGCGGACAAATATACGGCAAAGCAATTTAATGATTGTTGCCTGCTTTGCAGCGAAGACACACCTGAGCACTGTCATCGCCGATTAGTAGCTGAGTATCTGAGACAAAACAGTAAGGAAGAGGTGAGGATTCTGCATCTCAAATAGTAATACTCCCAAACCTTCAGTTACCATGAAACGGCACTTTATCTGTCTCGCCAATTCATATAAGTATGGTGGTCGCTGCTTAGCAGGGATAGAGATAGAATTGTCTGCTAATGGAAGGCAATACCGTCCCATGCTTCGTGATGACGGCAATCCACGTTGGATTCGTCCGGTGCAGAAAGGTGCAGAGCATGAGTCAATTGCCATTGAGACGGCACAAAACATTAGGCTATTAGATATTTTAGAGATAGAAGTGAGTGAAGCTTGTGGCGGAGGATGCCAAGGAGAGAATGTTTACTTTAAGAGTCTGAAGATTATCTCACATCTCAAATGCGACAACGAGCACATCTTGCCATTGTGTTCTAAAGAAATCGTAGTGCTAAATTCGCCACGCACTTTTCTGACAGAAAGCGAATATCAGCGTGGTAATCATTCGTTGATGCTTATACGACCGGAAAAAACCTCCATACTTGCAGAAAACAAACAAACAGACGATGGACAGCAGAAACGAAAATACTATGCAAAGTTTGTTTATTGTGGTATAGAATACAAATTACCTATCACCGCTCCTGAATATCTTAGTAGAATGGAGTCTTATTCACCGATTGCTTTAACGGGTGAGTTTCCTACCGAGACATTTTATTTTACCATATCCATAGCTGCTGAGCCGTGGAATGGCGTGCACCATAAATTGTTAGCCGGAATCATTGATATGCGGTTAGCGCCAAAAACCGCCCCACGAGATGATGCAGCATATCAGTCCGAAGCTTATCGTCTTGCGGAGGAGTTTTCAGAAAGGACGAACCGATGTCTGTTTATCACCGGCAAGGCGGGGACTGGGAAGACTACGTTTTTGAAGAGACTGCGGGAGGTGTCGCCTAAGAACATAGCGGTGGTGGCACCTACCGGCGTGGCTGCCATCAATGCCGGCGGAATGACTATCCACTCGTTCTTCCAACTGCCAATTCATACACTTCTTCCTACTCCGCAATCGAACCGACAGATATTCGCCGAGCAACGTCTGACGCAGCGCAAACGGCAGATGCTCTACCACCTTGAGATGCTTGTGATAGACGAGATAAGTATGGTGCGCGCTGATGTGTTGGACGCTATTGATGCCGTGCTCCGTCATTATCGTTACCGCCGCGATGTGCCTTTCGGCGGCGTGCAGGTGGTAATGATAGGTGACTTGATGCAGTTGCAACCTGTGGTCAACGGCGATGAGCAAGAGGTGTTGGAAAGGTATTACGAGGGACCGTACTTCTTCCAAAGCAAAGTGATGCAAGAAGTTAAACCTGTCTATATAGAGCTTGACCATGTGTTTCGGCAGCAGAATGCAGATTTTGTCAGAATACTCAATGAGGTGAGGGAGAACAGTTTGTCGGCGCAGAGTCGGGCGATGTTGGCAGCGAGGTATGTGCCGAATTATGGGAACAAAGACCGCTACGCTGAAGGAGTAAGGAGCAAGGACACTTTTGACGATGACTTTCATATCACACTGACGACGCATAACCAACAGGCGGATGATTTGAATCATAGGCGTTTGGCTGAACTTGATGGTCGAGAATATACTTTTAAAGCAGAGGTCAAGAAGAACTTCCCTGAAAGTAGTTATCCGACAGAGGAGACACTGACGCTCAAAGAAGGCGCACGCGTGATGTTCATTCGCAACGATGACCAAAAACCACGACGGTTCTATAACGGCAAATTAGGTATTGTAGCAAATATTGGCGACAACGCAATCATAATCAGTTGCGAGGACGGCGAGATAGAAGTGGAGCCGATGACGTGGGAGAACATACGCTACAAAGAAAATGCACAGTCGGGCAAGATAGAGGAGGAACTGCTCGGCACATTCAAGCAATATCCGCTACGCTTGGCGTGGGCGATAACGATACACAAGAGTCAGGGACTGACATTTGACAAAGTGATTATAGATGCAGCACGAGCCTTTGCTGCCGGTCAGGTGTATGTGGCGTTGTCGCGATGCCGCACATTAGAGGGAATTATTCTTTCGTCTCCACTGCAACAGGTCAGTCTTGGCAACGATAGGCAGGTACTCAATTATGTGAGTTCGCAACCTACCATAGAGCAGTCAGCGGCAATTCTTGGTTCGGCAACAAAAGAATATCAGTTGCAACTCTTCTCCGGGATATATGATGTAAATAACTTGCTAACGATGGTAGAGCAGTTGCAGAGACATGTGGCTAAATGTGTGTCGTTCAATGCAGAGACGCAGCCTTTCCTTGATGAGTTGAAACGGCAGATACTTGAAATGGCGGATGTGAGCGATAAGTTTCAGAAGCAGCTGACGAAAATCATTTATTCAGATAGAAATGATATTTATGCTTCTTGTGATGCGGACGGGGACGTCCGCGCTTCAAGTGGCTACCTTCAGCATCGGATGATGGCGGCGGCAGGATATTTTGCGCCGAGAGTGCAGAATTGGGCAGATATTGTAAGCCGACATCCGTGCAGGTGCAAGAACAAAGCCGATGCTTCTGACTTTGATACGATAATAAACGACCTGTACCTCATGCTTGCGCAGAAAGCCGCATTGATGCAGGCGGTAGCCAAAGAACCGACCACCGATGCTTATCTAACGACTAAAAGCAAATTCGTGGCAACGCCGATGCAGACACAATCGGTGTTTGGGAAACCGGTCAAGAATAAGACTAAAGAGGCAAAAGTAGCAAATAGCAACGAACAGCAAGAGGATAAAAAACTGTTTGAGCGATTGCGTCAATTACGCCTACTAATTGCTAAAGAAGATAATGTACCGGCATATATAGTTTTCTCTGATAAAACATTACACGAATTAGCCACTTACAAACCCACAACATTGTCGGCTTTTGAGCAGGTTAATGGTGTAGGCAAGAAAAAGATTGAGTCATACGGCGAACGGTTTGTTATGTCTATTTGCGAGTACTTAAATAAGTCATATACACCACTGCAAGATACTGTTATTGTTTCAGATACAGGACTATCCCATCTCCAAACACAAACGGATAATCGCGAAAATCACAATTCAAAATTAAAACTGAAAAAAGAACCTAAAGCATTGACATACGAATTGACATTCCAACTATATAAGGATGG
>CAMHGK010000116.1 GCA_946184695.1 uncultured Bacteroidales bacterium
TTTACTCAATGGAATGAGTTATTTTGTTTTCCGCTGCAAAGGTAGTACTTTTTTTGATATATGCAAATATTTTAAAACTTTTTAATATTTTATGGTCATATCTTCATCCTTCGCAGAGAGAAGATCAAATGAAACCGAGTTTCACATTGGAGATTTGAGATTTCTTATCTCGCATAGCTCGAACGATTATTCTTAGCCCTGAGGGGCACGATTTTTACGCAAGCGAATTTTCAAATTTCTGATTTAATCACACGGGCGGCTCAACGAATGAGTCGCCCGTGTGTTTTGTTTAGATAATCATAGATGTATGGCTTAAACATCCTGTGAATGTCAAAAATGTGTAAAAATCACAAGATATAGTGCCAAAAATGTGTAGAATTCACAAATTAAAATGCCGAGTCAGTTACCATATTTACCCGAATCTTAATAATCGTCACTTTTTGCGCTTACCTGCCGCGTACGACTCACCTACGAGAAAGATACCCGACGATAGACCGATGACTAAACCTGAAAAGGTTGACAGGAGACCGAAAATGGTTTACTATTTGAAAGACGATGCAAAGATAGTAAAAAATGAAGTACACAAGTTTGTGGACCACAATTTTGTGAACTTGTGCATTTTTTTTGCATATTTACTTGTTTCATACGGCTCTTAGCACCGAATCTTAATAATCGGCAATTAATGAAATGTGAAAACTCCAAATTACGAGATAAAATATCCACAATCCTTGGAAAAGTGCAAAGAAAATTTGCATAATTCAATAAAAAGCAGTATCTTTGCACCAAGATTTGAGAATTTTGTAATTAAGATTTGATAATTTTGTAATTAAGATTTGAGAATTTTGTAAATTGAAATTGAGAAATATGGAGTTTCAAAGAAAACAATTTGACACAGTATTGTCGCGTATAGAAGAACCTCGTGGGAAAATACAGGTTATTATAGGTCCGCGGCAGGTGGGTAAGTCCACATTGATGGACCAAGTGCTGGCGAAGACAACTATACCATACACGCTGGCGAAGGCAGACAATACAGACCCGCAAGATATTCATTGGATCAAGCGCGTGTGGGAATCGGCCCGCGGAACAATGATAGCCAAGAACCAACAGGAACACTTGCTCGTAATAGACGAGATACAGAAGATTCAGCGTTGGAGCGAAGCGGTAAAAGAAGAATGGGACTGGGATTGCTCCAACAAAGTACCGCTGAAAGTGGTACTATTAGGTTCGTCGCGATTGATGATACAGTCGGGACTGAGCGAGTCGTTAGCCGGACGGTTTGAATTGATTCGTATGGGACACTGGTCATTGGCTGAGATGCAAGCTGCTTTCGGACTCACCTTAGACCAATACATTTATTTCGGCGGCTACCCCGGCGCAGCACAGTTTATCCATGACGAGACACGGTGGAAACGCTACATTAAAGACAGCATCATCACTCCGGCTATCGAACAGGATATCAAGTTGACTGCAAACATCTACAAACCTGTATTGATGAAGCGACTTTTCCAATTGAGTAGCGCGTATTCGTCACAGGAACTATCATTGAACAAGATGTTGGGGCAGTTGCAGGACGCAGGCAATGTGACGACACTGGCGAATTATCTGGGTATATTGGAGCAATGCCAATTGGTCAGCGGCTTGCAGAAATATGCAAATGACGATGCTCGCAAATACAATTCATCTCCCAAGTACCAAGTCTTCAATAACGCACTAATGACCGCCAACAACCGCGGTAAGTTCGAGACTATCCGTTCGGACTCGGACAAATGGGGCCGTTGGGTGGAGTCTGCTATCGGGGCACATTTGTTAAGTGCCGCAGAGGAAGAAGATTACAAAGTGTTTTATTGGCGCGAACGGGATGATGAGGTTGATTATATCATCGCAACTGATGAAGGCTGTGTGGCGTTTGAAGTCAAAAGCGGTCGCCGCAAAATGAATAACGGGATGAAGGGATTTACCAAAGCGTTTAAGCCCTTGCACGCATATATTATCGGCACCGGGGGCGTCAGCTTTGAGGACTTTCTAAAAACAGATGTCGCAAACTGGTTATAAATCAAGCCATTTTTTCAATACAGGGTCTGCAATATATATACCATCTGCACGACGCTCCATCGGCAATTCAGACAAGACACTTGCATATATCGGCAAAAAATAAAGAAATTTCGCATTTTCTTGCCGGAAAACTTGCCGATGTCGGCAAAAATAGTATCTTTGCAGCGTTTTTTAACTATTATGGTATATAAATTAAGTAAAAACATATAATTTTATATGCTATCGTAAGCACAATCCAAATAAAATGCAATATTATCTACTATAATATATAGTATTATGAGAACAGAAATTGCAAACACGGTCAAAGCCTTGCGGAAACAATATGGTTTAACACAAGAGGAGGCTGCCCGCAAAGCGGGAGTAAGTCTGGCTTTCCTCCGTGAATTGGAGCAGGGAAAAACAACAGCCCGTATGGATACTGTAAATCAACTGCTCAACCTGTTTAACTATTGTCTAACCGCACAACCCAAGGATCATGCGCAAAGCTAACATCTATGTCCGCGACCTGTTGGCAGGGCGTTTGGAGGAGACAGAAACGGGATATCGTTTCACGTATGACAGCCAATATTTAGAAAAGACTGATGCTGAGCCCGTCAGTTTAACTTTGCCTCTTCGCGAACAGCCTTATGACAGCAATATTCTGCATCCATTTTTTGACGGTTTGATACCGGAAGGCTGGTTGCTGGATGTGGCATTGCGTAATAGCGATATTTCCCAATTGGACCGGATGGGATTACTGCTGCTTTGCTGCAAAGACTGTATCGGAGCGGTTAGTGTGCAACCCGTAGAAGAATAATGGATATGTGCAAATGTCTGTATTGCTATAAGGAATTAGAACCCGGACAAGTGGATTTTCATCCGTCCTGCGCCAAGAAGATGTTCGGTATAAAAGAGCAGCCGCTTATGGAATATACTCAGGCGGACATGGAGCGGTTGGCAACGGAGATTATCCGTTCGCAGACCACTCTTACCGGCGTACAGGCCAAGTTGTCGCTTAATCTCACGGACCACGAAGGCTGCAAACGTCTGACGATTGTGGGATTATGGGGACAATATGTTTTCAAACCCCAGACCGAGTTATTCGAACATTTACCGGAAGTGGAGGACCTCACCATGCATTTGGCAGAGGACGCCAAATTGTCCGTTGCACGACATTCGCTCATCCGGCTGGCTGACGGGAGTCTCGGATATATCACCCGTCGTTTCGACCGAGGCGCAAAGGGACAAAAGATTTTGATGGAAGATATGTGCCAATTGGCAGAACGCAAGACGGAAGACAAGTACAAAAGCAGTTATGAACAAGTAGCCAAACTGATTGCTCAGTATTCCGCCATCCCACAATTGGATTTGACGAATTTCTACGAACTGCTGATTTTTTGTTTCCTGACGGGTAACAACGATATGCATTTGAAGAACTTTTCGTTGTATAAACCGTCAAACCAGCAAGTCTTTACTCCTGCTTATGACCTTGTGAATGTTGCTTTGGTGAATCCAGAGGATAAAGAGGAATTGGCATTGACGCTGAATGGGAAGAAATCCAATATCCGGTTATGCGATTTTGAAGAAGCCGCTAAGCATGCTAACCTTCCGGAACATTTCATTCGCCGCACAGTAGAGCGTTTTGCTTCCTGTTTGCCGAAATGGGAAGAGACAATTGACCGCTCGTTTATCACGCAAGAGCAGAAAGAAGCATATAAATCATTGCTGCGTGACAGATTGAAAAGATTGCTGTAAATTTTCGGGAAACAGGCAAGCCTTTCCCAAAATCAGATAATTGCATGTCGGGAAAAAGCAGTAATTTTGCACCCGCAAACTTGAAACATCTAAAACGTATCTACACAAACATGAAACGTATTCTCTTTTTTCTTGCGACGGTGTGCTTATCCGCTGCGGCGAGTAGCAAGACCCTTGTAGTATATTATAGTTACACAGGCGACTGCGAGGCGATTGTCAACGAACTGACAAAACAAATCTCCGCCGATGTAGTGGAGGTCGAACCGGCTGAGAAAGGGCTCCGATACGAGGCGAACGGTTACGCTCTCGGCACGCAGCTACTAAACGCCATCAAAGCTGCTCCGAACGATGCCGCTTCCTATCCGGCGATAGATCCGGTGAACGTGTCGCTGAGCGAGTACTCGACCGTCATCATCGTCACGCCACTTTGGTGGAGCCAGATGGCGGCTATCATGCAGAGTTATCTCTTTCAGGTAGGCAAGCAGTTAGCAGGCAAACAGTTAGGACTCATCGTCTCCTCTGCTTCTTCAAGCATAAGCGGCGTGGTAGCTGACTGCAAGAGGTTAGTGCCGGACGCGCAGTACCTGAGCGAGAACCTCTGGATTAACAACTCCAACCGCGCCAACACGGCTGCGCTGGTGGCTGATTGGGTGGAGAATAACGGACTGAACCAAACGGAGAATACTATGCATATCAATATCATTGTGGGCGCCAAGACCTTCACTGCCACGCTGGCGGACAGTGAGACCGGCAGAGCTTTTGCCGAACTACTGCCTCTGACAATAGAGATGAACGAGCTGAACGGCAACGAGAAATATCATTACCTGAACTCCACACTGCCAACCGACAGTTATCAGCCCGGAACAATTAAAGCAGGTGATTTGATGCTCTACGGCAACAACTGCCTCGTGCTGTTCTACAAGACTTTCAGCAGCAGTTATTCCTATAGTCGAATAGGTGCGATTAACAACCCGACAGGTCTTGCCGAGGCTGTCGGTTCAGGCAATGTGAGTGTACGTTTCGAGAAAAGCGCAACCAATACTACAGGACTAACCTATCAAACTCTAAAAAACAAAGACAAAGGCCGACTTATCTTTCATAACGGACATGTGTATATCTCCCGCGATGACAATACCTATACCCTCACAGGAGCCAAAATAAGATAAAAATGAGGGTGTGTCAAAAATCGAAGTTGATTTTTTTATAAGTCCAAAATTACCCAAAATTATCCAAAAATTATTTATATAGGTCAACAATTAAAGAAAATTATCAACAATTATTGATATAAGGGGGGTGTGCCAATAGTTTTGACACACCCCCATAATTCTTAATGCATAATGTGTAATGCATAATTAACTTGCTACTTTATTGTTAGCAACCCGCCCCCTACCCCTGTCATAAGGAGTTCAATGTGCTCCTGCCGTCGCACTCGCGCGCCGCACTTACTCCTCGAACCGTCCGCCGGACGTTTCTCGGTGCGGCTGTATCGCTTCTCCCTGCAAAGGGCGGGGGAGAGCCATGCGGATAGCAACCTATGTCTATTCTCTGTAGCGAAGCTGTCTTTGCTCTTTGTTCCTTGTTCTTTGTTCCTTGTTCTTTGTTCCTTGTTCCTTGTTCCCTGCTCCTTGTTCCCTGCTCTTTGCTCCTTGCTCCCTGTTCCCTGCTCTTTAACTTTAACGAACAAACTTCTTACCATTGCCTATCACTATGCCGTGATAATCATCGCTCACAGGCCTGCCGAGAATATCATAAAGCTGCCCAAAGCCATCGGCACTCTGAACTTCTATCAGGCCAGTCTCATAGTCAAGCACATATTGATCCTCGCGGTTTACGTCTCTCACGCCCGGCTTTCCCAAATATAGCGGTGAGCCTTTCTCAGTAAGCAGGGTGCCCTGAACACTAACACGCCTTCCTATATTTTCAGGATGGTCAACCACATTGAGTGCCTCACGAGCCTGCTGACCTATCTGCACCGTCACTATTCTGTTCATGTCGGTTTGCGAAGGAGAATCGGCTAACACAAGCGACAACTTATCATCGGTGCAAATACCATCGAATTGCTCATTATATCGCTTGGCGGCTCCGAGGATATAGCCTGTCACCCAATAGTAGGTGCCGGACCATACAGTTCCGTCGTTCTGAGCCAACAGCAGGCGGTCTGCTACCGTATATGGATTATCTTTCGTTCCGCTACCCTCAAGATTGAGTTCGCTCACCTCAACCTGCACCGTTATTTGTTTTTCCACCTGCTCGCCATTATTACCCTTTGCCTTAAATGTGAGGTAGGCTCCGTGCATACCTACCGGCGCCCCTGACTTGCAGGTCAGACTCACCGCTCCACCCTCTGCTGCAAGGCGCGACTCACTTATGCTGAACAGCGCTGCTTCATCACCGGCAATAGATACCTCTATTCCGGCATCAGTCAGATTTTCGCCACTCACCAAGACATCGCGCATCACATCTGAATAGTTGCGCCCGAGCAAACCGAAATCAACGGTATTGCCGCTCTTGACTCGTATAGCCGGGGCATCCGAAGCAGCAGCTGTGAGCACTATATCATCTATAAACACACGTTGCTTCTTAGCAAGCGTCGTAAAACTGATGGTCAGCTCGCCGGTGATATCGGTTATGTTGACGCTGATGTCGTTCCAATGCTTGTCCAAAGTAAAAACCGACTTCTCGGCAGTTCCACCCTGAACGCTAATTACCACGGAAAAAGTCTTTTCCTCGTTCCACGGAGCGGCACGAAAGGTTAGTTGAGCATCGCCGCTATATTGTATCTTCGGAGTAGTGGCTTTTCCTAAAAGTGACGAAGTACCTAACTTGATGCACTGATTAGCACCAAACACATTATCAAATATCCAGCCCTCATTATCAGCAAACACCGCTATCTCAGTAGCTATATCGCCGGACCATAACCCGTCGTTGCCACCCGTAAAACCATCATACAACTCATCATCATTTACGCATTGGTCAAACGACTCCGAAAAAACGACCTCAGCCTGAGCGCTACATAGCAGACTGACGGTCATAAACAGAAGAATAAAAATTGTGTTTTTCATAGCATTACTTTTGTGTTGTTATTTGCGGCGCAAAGGTAGCATTTTATTTCCTAATAATCGCACAACTATAAGAAATATAAAAAAAATAATTGTATCGCTTGCGATATTAGAATAAATTATGTACCTTTGCCACGCATTTTCGC
>CAMHGK010000117.1 GCA_946184695.1 uncultured Bacteroidales bacterium
TGAGCGGAGGCAACGGCAAAGCCATCACATGGACCACCACCGGCGGCACCTTGTCTAATCAAACCAATTCAGGCGCCACCCTTACGTTGCCCACCGCAGCTGCCACCACTATATATACCGTCACAGCCACACAGGCAGTCAACGAAGACGATGCCGACAACATACTCTGCGGGGCTGTCGTAAGCATCAACATCGAGGTTAAGGCGCAGTTTACCATCACCTTCAAAACCAAAGACGACGGCGTCGCATCCACCTTCTCTACCATCACTGTCACCGACGGCGACGACTACACACTGCCTGATATCAGCGAGGACTACACTTGTGAAGACGGTTACTCATTTGCCGGATGGGCAGAATCTGAAAGTGCTACCACAGTCGTCAAAGCACCCAATGGCAGCGCTACCGCCGAGGGAGCCGGCAAGACATGGTGGGCTGTATGGGGTTATTCTACAGGCACTACCAAGGCTTACATATACGAAGAGGTGAACAGCCTATCTGCTCTCACGGCAGGCGACAAAGTAATCATAGGCAGCTACTCCTATTGGCTCGCCATGGGCGCTACACAAAACTCCAACAATCGTGCACAAGCCACCATACATCAAAATGGGAGCAGCGACACACAGACCTACTTCCTCGAATCCGACAACGTGCAGGTGTTCACTCTCGGCGGCAATAGCACCAACGGTTGGACGTTCTACGATGATGACAAAGCCGGTTACATCGCAGCGGCGTCGTCATCAAGCAACTACCTGAGAACCATCAGCACGCTTACCGACAACGGCAAGTGGAACATTTCGATTGACAGCGAAACAGCTCAAGCTACTATCGAGGCGAAAGGCACCTACACACACAAGCTGCTGCAATATAACAACTCAAGCAAGATTTTCTCATGCTACGCAACCACTCAAGGTAATGGTGGCATCATCATCTACAAACGCACTAACACCCAAATCGACGTCGCTGCCGCTGCTTCCACCACCTACACCGTCAATAACACCCACTGCTCGTCGGGTGCTGCAATCCGTATTGCCGACTCGCAGTGGATAACGTCTGCCAACGGACAAAAGGTGCGCACCACCCTTAGCCTCACTGCTAAAGGCTTCGATGCCGCTACTACGCTCACCGCTACATCCAACAACGAGAAGTTCGCTGTCGCTCTCGCCAACAATAATATTCCTGCAACGCCTGCCACACTCGCCACCACACTAACCGTAGAATACACGCCTACCTCGTCCGATGTGCGCGAGGCTGCCACTATCACGCTGACAGCCGGTGACGTAACCAAACAAATCACCGTCAACGGACGCTCCCTGCCGGACGAGTTCGTCATAGCAACAAATAAAGGTAGCACATGGTATGCCCTACCGGCAAACATGACCGATGGCGCCGGCACATACGATGGTATCGTCGTTGCACCTAATGCCGGACTTACTCTGCTGCCCATTGCTTCGTCGCGTATCCTCTACTCGCTCAGTGCGGTAGCATCTTCGAGATATGCCGAAGCAGGCCAGTGCGTGCGGCTTGTGGGCAATAACAACAAATGCCTCTGGACATCATCCTCTGCCGGAAATACCGACCTGCAAAACTATGCCATGCTCGCCGCCACCAACGGCAGCAACTACGAATGGCTGCTCTCAACCACCGATGGCGAGCAATACACCATAACAGTGCCTTCGCGCTCGGCAGCTTCCGACGCTAACCGTCAGTTGGCATACAACGTAAAATTCGGATACTATAAATCAGAATCTACGTTCTACCTGCTGCCTGTAGGTTGCTCTACCTATCCTGTTAACGTGCAAGTCAGCCCGCGGCGTGTGGAGGCCACTTTCTCGTGGCAGAGTTCAGCATCAGAGATGCTCATCGAAGCATTCACCGACGAAGAGATGACAGCCGGCCGCATTGCTACAACCGTCACCTCGTCGCCCGCCACACTGACAGGTCTCACCGAACAAACCACCTACTACTACCGTCTCACGCCTGACGGCTCAGCAAGTTGTGCCGTCACAGGTGACTTTACCACTACAGGACCACTAATTGACATTGTTGAATGGGAAGAGAATGCTGTTATCATACATGTTGACAAAGACGACAATGTTCACCCGCAAATAGTCATACAAGGTGAGGTGGAACACGGAACCGGCAGCTCTATGGCAACCGACATATTCTTCTCCAAATACTTCGAAGCAGAAGGCGATGCCAAACTGCTTGCCATCTACAACGGCACAGGCAACAAGATAGCACTCGACAACATCACCATCCTGCAGCGCAGTACCACACACTCCACTAAATACACACCGCTGTCGCTCGCTACTTTCGGAGCGATAGAACCCGGGTACATCTATCCCGGAGAAGAAATCATATTGTTCAACAAGGACAATCGTGACGCGGTGATGACATGCGCCGAAAACGACCCCACCTACGACAAATGGAATAATGTAGAGAACAACAACCTTGCTTTTAGTGGAAAAGGTACTATCCGACTCTTCCGAGGCAGTACGTGCATTGACATCATTGGTGCAATGGAGGTTGGAGGCGATATTGATGATATCACGGCGGCACCGATGGAAGGCTTGACCTCACCTTCCTTTGGTGATGCTACCGGATTTGTCACAAACTTCGGCGACAACTACGCCACCGACGAACAAGAAATCGACTACGAGTTGTCCACCAACCGTTGTCTGCTCATCCGCAAGCCTTTCGTTACGAGCGGTGACTCGGCAGTACTTAACAACTTCGGTGACTTCGTTACTCTCGGTCTCTATCACGACCAGAACTCAGTAGAACATCTCGGCGAATGGGCAGGACTTCAGATACCTACAGCAAAAGACGGCAGCGGAAATAAAACATTCCAATACACATGTGAAGGTTTCCAGGAAGTCGGCAGTTTCGACTATAACAAATATTACAAAGAATTCAATACTATAGGCGAAGGAACACTTCTTGAAAGCTATTATCACGAAAATGGAGATTACACTATCCCTATTGATTATATGCGTCAATATGCATGCTTGAACCTGAAATTCCAGCTCGTTGACAACAGCGATCCTTCAATAATACTTACTGAACAAGAGTCACAGGTACCCATCATTGTCACTCAAACCAACACGCTTACCACCGATACATTATTTAGATATATAATGCGCCGTGACCAAGCTCCATTTACCCCGATGGAAGAAGAAAGTATCAACCGTTGCAAGAATTGCAATGTAGTGATATTGGCAAATGCATCGCTCAAGAAAGATCCTGCTCCGGGCGCCACCTTAGATGCCGAGACTGTCGGCAACATAAAAGTCTATCCCGGCGGAACGCTGATTGTACCTAACGGAACAGAACTCAATGCCAATTCGCTTTCGCTCCGTCGTCAGAACGATGATATATCCACTGTCAGTTTGCTCGGCAGCGGCAACTTGAATCTCAGCGAGAGCAACGGCGTATATTTAGACCTAAGAATCGACCCTGTAGATTGGCACTTCGTCACCCTTCCATACGATTGTAATGTTGACCAAGTACGTTTCTCCAACGGCAACGAGGCTCGTCTGGGCGCCGATTGGCTATGCCGTTGGTACGACGGCGAGTACCGTGCTGCTCATAAAGACGGAGGGTGGACAGACGTTGAACCCGGAACGATTCTGGAAAAAGGTATGGGATTCATAGTCGGTATTCCGGGCAGCGGATTAGTCAAGAGCGAACTACGCTTCCCGATGGCAAAAGAAGTAATCGACGAAGACCAAGAAGACAAAACTATTGGTCAACTATATGCCTATGGTTGCGACAACGATGAGTTACGTTGGAACCATAAGGGCTGGAACCTCATAGGCAATCCCTACCTAACCTACTATGATGCTGCCCATTTGGCAACCGATGCTCCACTCGTAATGGGTACGTTAGAAAAAGACTATGAAGGCAGCGATATATGGTTAGGACATTGGAAACTGAGCACCGACGGCGGTAAGAATGTCAGATATCTTATTGCACCCATTGATCCTAATGGTTGGGAAGGTTATCACCAAGTGGCAATCACTAATCCTTCAGCATTAGGCAGCGCCTCCGGTATCAAACCATTCACCAGCTATTTTGTTCAGGTGGGCGGAACAGTCAACGATCCACAAGTTCCACAAGGCATCAACTTTACCTCCGACCACGCCGTCCGTTCTTCCATTGTTGCACGACGCGCTCCGACAGAAGATGACGCCGAGAATACTAAACCCGTATGGTTCGGAATAACGCTCAGTAATAGCAATGGCGAGAGCGATGAAACCGGATTGCTCATCTCTGATCGATTCACAGATCAGTACGATATGATGGATGACTTGCTGAAGATGCGAGGTTCATACTACAAGTACTATAATCATCCTATTATTGCCTCACGCAACGACGAAGGTGAAATGGCATTCAATGCCCTACCCGATGCTTCTGCAGCAGCCGGAGTTCCTCTCAACTACTATGCCTCTCAAAACGGAGAATACACCATAGCTACCGACGATCGCTACGATCTTTCTAACATTGAAGAGGCATGGCTCTACGATAGCGACTCACAACAATATATCAACCTTTTGCTTGAAGACTATCGCTTCACTTCCACCAAGCAAGACAATTCTTCCCGCTTCACCCTGCAAGTGAAAGTACGCCGTGCTCCGCAAATCGTCACTTCTATAGGACAAACAAGCGCACTTACTGCAGTCAGAGTATTCGAGGGTGATGGAACACTTACGTTGCGTGGACTGCCACAAGGAGCAAAGCTATGGGTATATTCAATGGATGGCAAACTTGTATATGCTAATCCGAATACCACTGAGCAGCACTACAACCTCACACTCTCGACCGGTGTGTATAATATCAAGGTAGTATATTCCAATGAGGCTACTACACTAAAAGGAATAGTAAAATGATGTTGAACAGCCTGAAGAATCTTAATTTATCAGAGTAAAACTTCAAAACTTTCCTGATCATGAAAAGAATAGCACATATCATTATAGTAGCACTAATATCCTCAGTCAATATGTATGCAGCCGGTGCTCAATCTATACCACAAAAAAAACTCACTCAGCAAGATGCAGCTGACGATAAAGCGATATCTGTCGTTACCGTAAAGCAGACTGCAAAGCAGAGTTGGTTAGAGTCGCTTTGCGAAGTGGTATTTGGAGCCCGACCTGCCAAGCAGTGGAAGTCAGCTGAAACAAAAGGTAGTGAGAAATTCACAAGGCTGAGCAATGTAAACACATATAGTTTATCTAAAAGCCATCCGGGTCATACGCTATCTTCTGTCTCATTCCGTATTCCACAGATAGGCATTAGCACATTATCCGGATATCGTGGCAACATTTATTCAGGTTCGGGTAGCGCAAGTGTCAATGGCTCTAACATTCGTAGTGCAGCAGCCCATAAAGGGCTACATGTGCAAAGCGATGCGACAGAAAAGAGTATAGGAGGAATAAATCCTGGCTATAGTATAGCTGCAAACGGAAGAAACTTTCGCTCAACGTCATCAACAGCACATAGTGGCAGTTCGTATAGCTGTATGATCTCACCTGTTGGTGCTTCAGTACCTAAGGCATATTCTAAAAATGAGGTCAATGGGCAGACTGACTATAACTCCCCTCGCAAGGTTAATGATAATCCGGGAATACCTTACCCTGACCCTATCGGCGATGTTCCGTGGTTGCTGATGTTGATTGCTTTAGGTGCTTATGCTATAGCAAGGCGTACCATTCGCAAAACAAACAGCTGACCTTACGCAAAGCGAATAGCTGTTACGTAAAACAAACACATAGTCTTCGATAGACACATACATAACCAAACAAGAGGCTGCCCTACAATTCTTATTGTCAGACAGCCTCTTGTGCTTTTACGACGTTTTAAGACATATATCACTTAACGTCTCTATATGTGATTATTCATCGTCACTTATGTTATCCTCCGCAGCGCGAGTAGCCGCAGTTGCGGCAGTGCATGCAACCTTCCTCGAAGATAAGCGGCTCGCCGCACTTAGGACATACCTGTCCCTCCACCTTCGTGCCGTCCTGAATGTATTTCTTTAAGGCTCGCTCTACTCCCACCTTCCACGAGTTGATGGTCTCGCTGTCCATCTGCAAGCCGCTAATCATCTTTATCACTTGCTCAATGGGCATGCCGTAGCGAAGCACACCCGAGATGAGTTTGGCGTAGTTCCAGAACTCCTTATCAAACTTGTACGACAAGCCTTCAACCGTTGTTTTGAAACCGCGAGTGTTGACAAACTGGAAGTCGTAGCGCTTCTGGCCATCTTCAAGAACGGTCTTGATAATCTTACCCTTATTGACTGACTTAGGCAGCAAGATTCCGTCCTCGTCGTCGGCAAGTCCGGTGAAGATCTCGTACGGACGCCCGTCGAGTAGTCCGACAAAAGCTATCCATTTGTCTTTGTTGTTTTGGAAGCGCACTACATCGCACTCCAACTCCTGCGGACGCTTCTTGACAGCTATGGGGTCATAACAATGGCAATGCTTGTCATCATCTTTCTTCTTCTCGTCCTTCTTGTCTTTCTTGAGTCCTTCGAGCACACCTGTGCGACTGCCGTCACGATAGACGGTGCAACCCTTGCACCCTACCCGCCATGCTGTCTCGTAGAGCTTACCTACAAGCTCTTCGCTGACATCATTTGGCAGGTTGATGGTCACGGAGATAGAATGGTCAACCCACTTCTGAATAGCTCCTTGCATCTCCACCTTCTTGAGCCAATCTACGTCGTTGGCAGTGGCATGGTAGTAGGGCGATTTCTCTACAAGTTCGTTAAGCTCGTCCTGAGTATAGCGTTTCTCGGTATCTAAGCCGTTGACGCGCATCCATGTGAGGAACTTATGGTGGAAGACGATATACTCCTCGAAGCTGTCGCCCATCTCATCCACAAGGTCCACGTGTACGTTCTTGTCGTTGGGGTTGACCTTGCGGCGTCTCTTATACACTGGCTGGAATACCGGCTCAATGCCTGACGTAGTCTGCGACATGA
>CAMHGK010000118.1 GCA_946184695.1 uncultured Bacteroidales bacterium
GTTGTTCTGGTCGTCCCCTCCGGTCGAGTGAGTCGTCGTCGGGATTACAGTGATGTCGCCGGTTACTGTTGCCTGCTGGAAAGCAATGGCATTGGTTATGGCATAGCCATCACCTGTTTTAGTCTTATATATGGAGTGACTACCGCTCCAACTTGTATTGTTGGCGATATGCCATGCTGCCATACTATTGTAAGCGGGTGTTGTCGTAACGTAGAATTGGTCGGTACCGGGAACAAGTGTGAAACCTTGATTTTGGTTATGCCCTGTATTACCGATACGATATTTGAATGTACTCCAACCAAGCACAGAGTTATCCCAGTATATCTTATGCCCTGCTGCCTGATTTGCCGAGGCATATATCACCGATACCTTCGGCGTAGCTACTGCCACATTGAAGGTATATGTTCCTGCCATCACAGTCTGCAGCTTGCAGTTGTTTGCATTAGTAAACGTCCAGTCGGTACTGTTGCCGTCGGTCATCTTACCTGTGTTACCCCACCAGATGACGCTGCCTAAAGTCAGCTTGAACTGATAATAGTCGGTATTACCATTGAGCGTAATACCTACTGAACCGTTCCCATCCGACAAACTCTCGATATAATGCAGGGCGTAGTTGTTGTTGGTGCCATCGTCAATATTGATGGCAAATTTATTCAGGAACTCATTATTGGTAAGTGCATTGCCGTTGATGCTCGTGGCTGCTGTCTCTTCGCCGTCGCAGAAAGTCGAACCATTGCCGATAGCTGTCACGGTGAATTTATATGTTGCGCCGTATGTCAGCCCGCTGTACGTCACGCCTGCATCTCTGTTGGTGATGCCGGTGCGGGTACCTGCTGCGCCTGAGTTACCATTGGCAGCAGTTCCGCTCACCAAGTCCCACGAAGCCCCATTCTTCTTGTATAATTTTACTGTGTAACTGCTGGCATTGCTTACTTCGCTCCATCCGCTTACCTTTAAAGTATTCACCCCCACCTGGGTCAAATTAACCGGACCTTTTATTTGATCCAACGGAGTACAGCAAACAAGGCTTGTCATATAATAGGTAGTGCTTCCGGAATCGTACTCATAAAATCTTACATAAGGGGTCATTGTATTAGAGTATGTGCGAGACGCATACATACGATATCCATTGCTTGTATTGTATAGCATTATATTCGTGCTATTAGATGCAGGGTGACATAGGAAAGCATCTTTACAAGTGCTATTTACATTTTCCAAATACATGTTGCCTGAAGTATTCACACCACTTTGAGCACCATTTGATGTACTACCTGCGAGAGACCCGAGATAAATGTAGTTATTGCCATTTTTGAAACTATAATTACCTGATGTAATACTCTCTAAAGTCCACAAACATGCATCTGTTATTGAGGCGTTATCTGCGGCGATATATCCTGAAGCATTTGGAGTTAAATCAACCTTTGCTCCCCAATTAGGAGATGTACTATTGTAAGTATTAGTAAATGCCACTGCACCAAATGTTGTATTATCAGCCAATGATGCACTTGCTGCAGCTTTTACGGCTCCAAAAATATATGTTTTGCCTGCGGTAAGAGTTGTTGTTACATAATATCCCTCATCGTTTCCTGAACCTGCTCCTGCTTTCGTATATACAGCATACAAAGTAACATTTCCTGTTGGCTCGTATGAACCTGTCAGAATACTTCCGGGACTGGTTGTATTGTCTTCAGCTGAGCCGGCTGAGGCAGTACACCAGCCTGCAAACGACCAACCTGTGCATGTGGCAGGCGGGGTGGCTGTTGGTAAAGTGGTTGAGCGCACACCGGCGGTCTGGGTAAACGAGGTTGTCGCACATGTACCTGTTCCGGCATTGTATGTTACGGTATAGTTCTGCAGATTGACGGTAACTCCAACAATACTTGATGTTGTTGAACACGAACCGCTACTTACTACGCAATAGTAATAAGTTGTACCTGCCGAGGCAGTTGAAGGAGTATAGGTACTATTTGTTGCACCACTAATGCTACTGGCACCGGTCGTACTGTTTGATGTATTTGAATACCACTGATAAGTCAGACTTGTACCACTCGCAGTCACACTTAATGCTGTTGCACTTGCACCTTGTGTATAAGTTGCCCCCGTCGGTTGAGACGAAATGGTGGGATTGGTGCAAGATGAAGCAGTTGAATAAGTGATGGTAATAGTCTTTATACGCAACTGCGTATTAGAAGTATTACAGTTCTGAATAGTAATTGAGGAAGTACTCCCAACAGATAGCCCTGTAACCGAACCGGAGTTATTACTTAAAGTAATAGCGCTCAATGAGCCATTTCCAACTTTGTATTTTGTAGTTGGAGATGTTGATGTTGTGATAGTAAAACCTGTTATAGTCACACCTGTGGCAGGGGTTAAAGTGATAGAACCTCCATTACCGCCCGAATTATAATACAGACGTAATTCTTTGCTCGAAGAATTATATGCGGGATTAGAACTCGCAGAGTTCTTTGCAGTAGAGAATGACACTATATCAGTTACCGTTCCACTCGTAGTTGTAAAATTAGTGAAATTCGTTCCCGTTGCAGAACCCCAGCCAAGTGTGTAAGAATCTCCCCACGCTTGTGTGGTAATTAAGGTTAAGAACATTAGCAGGGCAAGATACCTTATCTTGCTTACTGCGTTAAAGAATTTTGAGTTCATAAAATATGTAGTTTTAATTTTTAATCTATTTATTTCTAATTGTCAAAGTTATATTTCAAAGTCATATTCATATTGGAATAAATAAACAAAAATAAGATATGAAAACACAAACAAATTTCAAGTCTTGCCTTACAAGGTTAAGGGGACAGATGTTAAACCTCGGTTATCACTCGGTTGTCACTCAGCCGTCGCGCTGTGGATTGCACCGCACATTAACCATAATACTGCTACTAGTGTGTATCGGAGTCGGAAATGTATGGGGAGGAAAAATCACTCTTACACAATCCTCTCTAGGATTAACTGGGTCTTACACTTCGGGCACAGAGAAGACTGTTGACGGTGTAACATTTGTTTATACCGACTTGATGAAAAATAGCGATAATATACAAGCCAAGGCAAGCACCGGTGTCATATACAACAAAACAGCTATGCCTGGCAATATTACTGAAATTAAGGTGACTCATTCAGGTACTGCGAGATCAACCACTGTTTATTATGGTACTACTGCACAACCAACAACTAACAGCAATACTTTTTCTGGTTCCAAAACCATATCAGTAAGTGGAAGCAATAAATATTTTAAGATTACCCGCGGTAGTAATGCTGCATATTGGACAAGTATTGAAATTACTTATGCAGATGCAGTAGCATACACCATTACTGCACAATCAAATAACAACTCATACGGAACGGTAAGTTTAAGCGGCACTACCATTACTGCCACTCCTGCTGATTGCTATCAAGTAGTAAGTGGAACAGGAGGCTATACAGTAACAAGTGGTACTGCAACTGTTTCTCATACCGGCACTTCCAACACTTTGACGGTAACTCCTTCTTCTAATTGCGTCGTTCAAGTTAACTTTGAAAAGAAAACTGTCAACACATACATTGATGAAATTCAAGATAATGGAGAAATCGAAGATTGTAGTACGGAAGCGCCATCCTTATCTGATAAGGCTGCTGCCACAAGCGGAACTTGCGCTCAGCAACACTATCATTTTGTAGGCTGGGTTACTGCTGCCAACAAAGCTAATCCGACTGATGACAATATCATTGAAGCGGGCGAAACCGTTGCTGTTAATGGCACAACCTATTATGCCGTTTGGGCAAAAGGTAGTGGTGGAACTAATGCGACTGTTACATTTACCACGAATGACAACGATGGTACCTCAGATATTAATAGCAGTATATCTGATCAGGTTTCATCATCTTCGGGTATGTCTTCATACTCTGGTTCTAAGGTATATGTTGGTACGTATGGTCTTAAAATAGGAACCGGGAGTGCAATAGGAACAGTAACTTGTACATTGTCATCCGCTATCAGCACTAAAACAATAACTGTTGATGCTAAAAAATATGGTTCTAATAGTACTAACATATCCGTAAAAGTAAACGGTAGCACAACTTTTGGCTCTGCCCAAGCGATACCAACTTCAGGTGGAGTGTTAACTTTTACTAACAACACAAATGTTGCTATAAGCAGTGTAACCGTTTCAACGTCTTCTAAGCAAGGATACCTAAAAACAATCACTGTGGGTGAGCCTGCAACATATTCCGATTACATCACCACTTGTTGCACTCCATTGGGTCAAATAAATGGTCCGATTATTTTTATCAATGTTTTATGGGTGTAATCAACTACACACCATTCATTTAATCTATTTATTCCAATATGTCAAATATCGCTTACTCAAATTATAAGTACTGAGTAGTGGCACTATTAAAAGTGGAGTGGAGGAACGGCAGCCATGAGGGCGCGTGCATATCATCATGCTCTGTGGTTTTTCGATAGATAGGGCCGGTGCAGAGTGCCTTTAGCTCCACATACGCACGCCATCATGACCTTCCTTTAATACTGATTTCATTTCGATTAATTCATTATTTATTTGTTTACACTCTTCTACAAGAGTTTCAGCACTAAGCTGAACATTTATAAGTATTGCCATAATTATTATCAGGTTCTTTAGTATTTTTTTGACGTGTGAGCAATACTCGGCACCAGTACATCTATCGTTTTTCCACAGTGTCGTAACGATGCATTACAAATATCACTTCTATCCGTTATTTTCAGTGCCGGATAGCGGGGCACTATAATTTGAGAATTAAAATAACTTTATTGAGAAAAGTTTAGTTAAATTCTTCTTGCACATCTCCTTCAGAGTATTGATAACGCTGTTTCAATTCTTCATAAATTTGTAATAGAGCTTGAGTTTCATACATTGGTTTAAGAGCTTCAAACGCATAAGTCTTAAGGGCACATCTAAAAATTCCACGTTTTAGTTACCATTGAGTTATTAGTTGTTTATGTTTATTATTTTCATCTCTATAAATTCTTGAAACTCACCGTTATACTCGTGCTTCAGCTTTTGCCAACATTTTTGGTATAGTTCGTTTTGCATCATTATCTTCATTCCGTCCTGCCAGTATTGCCACACATCGACGGGGAGCAGGTCTTTCTGCTGACTTAGGTAAAACTCCTCGCTACACAGGTCGAAATATAATCTTAAATACTTCGTTGTTCGCTCGTTTAATTCGGCAGTGCCGTTGAAAATATCTTCCGGCCATTGGTGTATGATGTCGTGGTAGCGACGGGTGTATTCCGAAAATATCGCTATGCGGTTTTGCTGCATTGCCTGCCGCGCCGTCTTACGCATCTGGAAGATAGCAACTACTGCAGTAAGCATCATTGAAAGCAATGCCACAACAAACATCAACATGTTATATTGTTCGACTGACATAAATATCAATTCTTTATTACTCGTTCAGGCAGTTTACTATCTTTTGTTTACTGAGACACACCGGCAACCCGATACCATAAACCCTATAATTTTACAAAAATGTTCTTTTTCTTTGATATACTGAAACGACTGATGGCATAAAAACAGACTGACACGATTCAATGAATCATGTCAGACTGATAAATGTAAAATCTAAGTTTGTAAAGTGCGGTCAGACTACGGCAAATACCTTCAATACAATCTCTAACCCTAATTGCTACTCAAAAACCATTCGGTAGCGGGGATGCAGTGAATGGTCTTACCGTCCTTTATGATGTCGCCTTTTTCGCCGTACATCATAACGAGCGTAAGGTTGTCGCATTTCAGTAGTTTTGATGCCTTTATTAGGTTGCCCACTTCGCGGTTGAAGAGTTTTGTACGCGGTTTGCGGAAGTCGTAAGTCACCTGTATAAGTTCTTTGATATACGAACCGTCAACCACAACGAAGTCAACTTCATACTCTCGCACCTTATGTAGGTAATAGACCTGCTGCAGAACAGAAGCGCGTCGCATAAGTTCGATGGCAACGAGGTTCTCAAGCCGCGGTCCGAGACTCTCTGTGAGCAACGCTCCTTCGCGCCGAGCCACCATTGCATTGTCGATAGCATAATATTTGCTGATGCTGCGCCGTTCGATACTTTTCAGAGAGAAACGCGGTACACCGCAAACTAAATAGGCGTTTTTTAGATATTGTAAATACTTCTTCGCTGTATTAGCCGATTGCAGATTGTGCTTGTCTTGAATGGCGTTATACGACTGTTCTTGAGTGAACTCGTCAATCACTTGATTAGCAATGTTTGCCAAAGTCTGAATATAGCGAATCTTATAGCGGCGTGCGATGTCTTTCTCAATGATAGTTTGGACAAGCGAGCGCACATAATCAGTCTTCTCCGTCTCGTTGAGATTGAGCATTTCCGGGAAACCGCCACAAAACAGATACTGGTCTAATGCTCTTTCACGCAAAGCGGTGGCTTTGGTCGTCAGCGAGTGTTGGTCAACCCTTTGACTGTCGCAATACTCACTGAAAGAGAAAGGAAAGAGCCTGATCTCATGATAACGTCCGGTAAGATGTGTGGCAAGTTCGCCACTAAGCAGGTTGGCATTGCTACCGGTGATTATCAGACGCATACCCTGCCGAAGCATACGGTTGACAAACAACTCCCAACCGTCAATATTCTGCACCTCGTCAAGTAAAAGATGCCGAAAATCTCCGTTAAGACGGTATAGGGTCTTAAGCAGAGGGTCAAAATCCTTGCGAGTGAGACTACCAAGACGGTCATCGTCAAAGTTGATATAGCCGAAAGGTAGTCCGCTTTGGAGCATGACTTTGGCACAAAGGGTTGATTTGCCACTGCGACGAACACCGATAACGACCTGAGCGAGTGTACTGTTAAGATTGATTTCTTGCTCTTCCTTGCGGGTAATATAACTTGACCACGGCTTGCTTTCAAGCTCAGCACGTTGGTCGCTTAAGATACTCAGATAATCTGCTTCCATAACCGAAAAGTGCAAAAATGTGTAATTTTCCTACGTTATTTTCGG
>CAMHGK010000119.1 GCA_946184695.1 uncultured Bacteroidales bacterium
TGTATATTATATTAGCTTTTTATTATCAAAGAGGTATAATTAAGTTTGATTTTTAGTTATCAATGAAGTATAATTATGTTTGATTTTTAGTTATCAATGAAGTATAATTAAGTTCGATTTTTAGTTATCAATGAAGTATAATTAAGTTTGATTTTTAGTTATCAATGAAGTATAATTAAGTTTGATTTTTAGTTATCAATGAAGTATAATTATGGTTTTTGTCTATAGCTTACTCTGTTAAAGATCTTAATCCGCTTTGCATGCTATCCGCAGGCTCTCCCCCGCCCTCTGGGAGGGGGTTAGGGGGCGGGATTATTGGCAAATTGGATAATAGACTATTTTTGTAAGAAATTATCGCATCGATTATAACATCTGGTTGTCGTAAGACTTCGATGTTTTTATATCTAAAAATCTCTATTCCAAAATATTCCCGCAACACTTTGTCACGTATTGCATCATGCTCTCCACTAACTGAGTTATCATGTACATTTCCGTCTAATTCTATTGCTAATTTTAACTCAGGACAATAGAAATCAAGTATATATTTCCCCATGCCATACTGCCTACGGAACTGTAACCCCTCCACTTGCCGCGCACGTAATAGTTTCCATAATCTCCCTTCAGCAGGAGTTCCATTACTCCGTAACTGGCGGCGGAAGTCACGCTGTTCAGATATATTTATCTCAAGCGACATGAGTTATTTTTTTCTTTTTTTACCCGCCCCCTACCCCCTCCCTACAAGGGCGGGGGAGACCATGCGGATAGAATTCGTTTTTGTCAGTACGTTAAGTTATTCACTATTGACAAAATATAATTCTCAATTTTCAATTAGCAATCAACAATTCAATTTCTTAGCGGGCTTCTTTCTCTGCGGCTTCTTTCTCGCGCGCCTCTTGTTCGCGTTTGGATTTCACAATCTTCTGACTTGATTTGCTCAGGTTCTCTTCGTCCTCCATGAAGCGCTTAATCTTGCGGATAGCATCTTCGTAACCCGGAATCTGCACCTTCTCGAAGAGGTTAACCTTCTGCGTACTTTTCTTGCGCGCATATTCCAATAGGCTTAGCTTCTGGCGACAGAACTCTTGCTCTATGCCGAGTTGGGCGAGACGCTTTAGTTGTACAAAGCCATCGGAGAACCATTTAGGCGACGAGAACACGCTGAAAGGCTTGGTGGAATAGACCACCTCGTCGAGTACGGGGACACGAACACCGGCTATCTTACGCACACTCATCTTGACGTCATCGACGTGCAGAAGCGAGGTATCGAACTCGCCCCAGAGCGAGAGCATCTGGTCGTACTGAGCTATCTGCTGCTCTAACTCGGCATCAAGACGAGTAATCTCGTCCTTTGCCTTCTTCACCTCAAGACGCAATGCCGACTCCTTGTTTTTCAGAGTAGGTAATGCACGAACACGCATCTTGAGGTTCTTTTCAAGAGCCTGAAGTGAAGTTTTGTTATATTGGAATGTGATTGCCATAATTCTTAACTATATATTAGACCGTCATGTTGAAAGATCTGAGACCGCTATGCAACGAGGGGTCAGTTTGACAAATCGCATAGAGCGCTACAAAAGTACTATTTTTTTTCTGCATGGCAAAATATTTTATCAAACTCTTTTCGCTGACGGGTCCGTCAGTCAGCAAATGGTATGATTTCCACACGTCTATCTTTCGCCCTTTGATGCTGTTTATTATATCGGAAAGGCTCGGTTGCGCCGAATGATGCCACTATCATCTGCTCGGGTCTGACCCCTTTCTGCCTCATCAGTTCAGCCACCGCCTTAGCGCGTCGCAGTGCAAGCACTCGGTTGTAAGCCTCAGTGCCGATATCGCAGGCATGTCCGTTGACATGCACGCGAAGCGTAGGATTAGTCTGCAGCATTTCCACCACGCGATCGAGTATGTCGGCCGGTTCGAGGATAGGTACGTACTCATCAAAGCGGAACCAGATGACTGCCTCTGAGAGGAGCGAATCTAAGGCTGCCACCTGCTCGCGGATATATACCGTGTCGGTCAGTTGTACTACCCTTTCCACTGTATCCACCTCGTGCACAACGCTTCTGAGGGTGTCCACGCGCGTGAGATAGCTGACCACGGTGTCCACATTTTCTATCATCACAGTGTCGCGGATATAGACAGTATCTTTTTTGATATAAGCGTCGTACTCTTTGAGGAACTCGCGAACCTTACGCCGTTTTTGCTGTTCGGTGAGCTGACAATAGAGAGTGGTTGCCACCTTGACACCTGCCGACCACGGGTGCAGTCCGCGCACGAGGTCGGTGCCGATAAGTCCGTCGTAAGCAGGCATATAGTCGTGAGCGCTGTTGCCCATTCCGGCAAAACCTAATCGAGTGCGTTCGGCATTACGCTTGGTATAGAGGTTGGTCATGCAGATATCAGCGAAAGCCGACACGCGAAGGTCGGTACGCTTGGTCAGTTGCCAGAGTCCGCCTATCTCGAAATACCCGACGCAGGCAAGCGGTGCGAGTGCTGGTATGTTATCACCATAGCTGCCCGAGAAAGGCACCGTCTCAAAACGTCCGGGCAGATCTCGGAGCTGCAAGTCCCAGAGAGGATAATAGGCTGAGTTGACAATATCGCCGGAGGTATTGACATAATTCTTGGCTAAAGGAACCGATAGTTTGAGTGCAACGGAGGTGAACCACCCCTTGTCGTACGGTTTGTACTTATAATGGAATGCCAAAGGCAGTTCGAGCGTCACCAAATGTTGCATTTCGCGCCAGCGGTTGAGGTCGATACGGTGAGTGAAGGTCTGCCCCTGATAGTCGGTGAGCCCTTCATAAAGCAGAGGACCGCTGACCGCAGCTACATTACCATAGTAAGACAAGCCCAGTCCGGTGCCCAAACCCAAGGTAGGAGTGAAATAATAGATATAATCGACCGCCAACTTAGCAGCGGGCAGGGGGTAGTGGCGTCCGCCATAAAGCTGATAGCCCAATGACGACACGCCGGTAGCGACAGAGAAATTGACAAAAGAACCAACCTCATTACGATCGCGACGACGGTTGTTGGTACGTCGGCGCTGTGCCTGCAAAGGAAGCACAAGCAAAAGCGCTAATAGCAGCAATATCCAATTTTTGCAATGCTTCATCTGACGATTATCTTTTGTGCGGCAGAGCCGTACTTCGTATTTAATACCATGAGATACATACCTTTGACCGATGGAGCTGCAACATGCGTAGTTGTCTCAAGGAGGTCGCGGATGAAAATCCGCTTGCCGCTCATATCATAGCATGCGAGCTCACCCTGAGCAAAAGTAGTTATAGAAAGCTGCTCCGATGGTCTCAGGCAAACAGGACTGACCGTAAGCAGCCCGTCGGCTGAGACGTCACCCACTGCAGTGAGCGGGCGTGCTTCGACATAGCAAGAGCGGTGCTCGTTGCCATTGTCGTCAACCATAACCACGAAATAGATGCCGTTGAGTCCGTCGTCCTCGCGGTAGTATTGCTGGGTGGCGCCCGGAATAGGCTGCCCGTCCTTATACCACTGATAGCTGACAAATCGAAGGTCGGTAAGAGGGTCAGGATAGCCGTTTTTGGGGTTGTTATCGACAAAGAGCACGTCGTTCCACTTGCGATAGACGTAGCCGTCGAGAGCAAAGGTGAACTTCATCTTTTGCTCGCGTGGCTCACACGCCTCTTTATCGTTGGCATCGAAGAAGGTGAGCGACATCAGTATATCGCCCGTAGCCATGCTGTCGTTGCTGAGTCGGAGCACACCGCTGCCGTCCAACAGCACGACGGTATCCTTCATTCCGAGTCGCAAAGCTGACTCGTCGAAGCGGACGGAGCAGTGAGTTGGCGTGCCGGAGAGGATCTGATAGTCTAACGCGAAGTCGGCTACCGACTGGCAGAGGTTGCTCATCGTATCAACTAAAACCTCAGGCGGGTACTTACCCTCACAGCGGATGCTGACCTTCTTGGGGCAACCGTCAGGAGTGAGGTCGTCGATATAGACAACATCGCTGTCACGGCGAAGCTCAAACTCGCGCTTCTTGCCATCGTGCATGATATATACCGACTTATACGGCAGTTGCTCAGGACATAGCCTCACCACCTGCTGCAAGGTCTGCTCTGTGGCGATGCGTACTGCCACCCTACCCCCTGAAGGCTGACCTGAGGTATGGCAGAGAGTGTCGCACACAAGTCGCTCGAACAGGAAAGTGGCAGGCAGCGGGTACTTAGAATAATCGCTCGGCACGAAACTCACCGTTTCAGAACTGCCGCTAAGCGGAAAAGATGCAACTGTCAGCGTATCAGCACTGCGTACCACGCGCAGTCGATACTTGTAGCTGAATGGTCCCTCGCCCGAAGGCAGTTGCTCGTTTTGCAGAGTGACTGAGATAGTACGCGAGAGAGTGGTATCGGTCAGACAATATTTAAGTTCGCGCGAGCTGATGCGCCCCGTTTGCATGGCAGGTCTGACGGTGAGCGTATCGGCACCATCGCTATAGGTCCAATCCATCAGTCCGGTGTCGTCCTTGACCTGACGACGTAGCACATAGGTCCGATTGTAGTCGAGCCGCAGTAGGCTCAGGTCGAACGTCTCTTCTTCGGCACCTTCTATCACCTTGCCGTCAAGCAGCCAGCGATAGCTGTATCTGCCGTTGCCGCCCGTAGGCTCCTTGAGGGGATTGATGATGCCGGACCCGCGAGGTTCGCACCAATAAAGATGTGCACTGTCGAGTCCACCGCCGCGAAGTTCGTCGAACACCACAAAGCGCTTCGTTCCATGCGAGGTAACGTACTCGTTGGAACTCTGGCAGTATTCATCGCGCGCCCAACGAGTGAGCAGATATTCGCCTACGGTGTCAATATGAAAGACGAGTTGCGAGGTGTCAGCAGCCTTGGAATTGATGCGCACCTCTTTGTCGTTTATAAGTGTCTTGCGCTCATTTGTAACATAGTTGACACTCTGCTGTGTCAGGAACCAGCGATAATGGTAGCGTCCGTTGCCTCCTGTAGGCGGTGCCACCTCGAGGATTGTGGTATCAAGAGGCAGAGAGCCATAGATGGTATCAACATTCGAGAGTATGGAGCCAGCCGAGAATTCGTTATACACATGATAGCGCATCACTCCGCGCGATTGCATAAAATCAGTATGGCAGAGTGCATCGTGGGCATAGAACTTATAGATGAAAGTCCCGAACGAGTCGGCATTGCAGACGTAGTTGCCGAGGTCCTTGTCACCCACTACTACGGTCGAGTTGACCAATACGGTGTCGGGTACCAAGCCTCCGCCATCAACGAGGTTATAGCGCTCTATCTTATAGGTATATGGGAAGTTATCTTTATCATCGTCTTTTCCGCCCGACACAGAACCGGCACCTCGGGTTATCTTCTCGGGGTGCCAACGGCAAGTATAGATATCAGGCGTCATCATTCCCGCCGAGAACACATCGAAACCCTTGACCGAGATATACACCTGCTTGGTCAGTCCCGCTTTTCGTCCTTCCAAAATCACTGTCTGAGTCTGGCACGGGCGGTTCACTATTGCCTGACCATAAACTATCTTCACAATGTCCGTCAAAGGAGAATACCACGTTACCCCCGAGGCGAGGCTGACCCAGAAGTTGAGCGTTAGCAACTCGGCACGCTCAGTCAGGCGGTCGAGTATGGTCACGGGAGCGGTTGACAGAAGCGAGACGTTGGTTCCGGCGAAAGTCTTGAGCTGCGGGTAACGGTCTTCAGAAGTGGTCCACTCGGCGTCTTTTTCAAATATGGTGTACATGTCGCGTGTCTGCCCGACTAATACAATATCTTTCACATTGCCGTATCCTGCTTCCTTGCGGCACATCTTCTGGTCACAATAGACGTTTTCGACCGTGCCGTTATTAAATCCGCATGCTGCACCGCCATCAACGCAATAACCTACGTTATAGCAATCACGAATCCGCCCTTCGTTGAACCCCACAAGACCTCCGATGCTGTCGATGGCATCGGTGATGATACCTGTGTTGTACGACTGCCGCAGTACTCCCGTCGGAGCATTATATCCTACCATACTTCCCACCACATGACCATCGTGCGCAACTATCTGCAACATGCTGATACAATGGTCAACAGTACCCATATTGCGCCCGACAACGGCTCCTATCTCGCACACCGATTTCAGAAACACCGTGCCCTGACCAATAGCAAGGTTGAAGACTTTGCCTTGTGACGACAGCGAAGCTATGAAACCTACCGCACGCCCTGACAGACCCATAATATTCAGGTTGAAGACGGTATGCGAGCCGCCGTCGAACACACCGGCGAAAGGCAACTTGGCACTACCAATAGGTTGCCATGGGTGAGAATCGAGGTTGATATCAACATGCAGTTTGATTTGCTGACCGGCGAAGTCGCGTGTGGCAGACTCGCGGCTCACCCATGCCAACTCGTCGGCAGAGTTGATGTCGTAGGTATTGCCTGAGAGCTTAGGTTCGGAAACGCTTACACCGTCCCAAAGAGATTGGGCACTGACATTTAGCAAAAATATCGGAAAGAAAAAGATAAGCAGATATCGTTTCATGCTGCAAAATTACTAATTTTACAAATAACGACAAAAATAAATACGCATTTATGAAACCGGCGATATCTTTTAAGAAAAATTATTATCTTTGCAGCCTACTTGGAATTGAGAATTGAGAAATTCGTCTTTTATTTTGAACCACGGATTTAACAAATTGAACAGATTTTTATTTTGATTGCCTTACGGCATACGGATGAGATAAGGAATTATCCCCGCCCCCTACCCCCTCCCTAAGGGCGGGGGAGACCATACGGATAGCAATCATGTAATGCATAATGCATACTTGAAAATTAAATCATTAAATCATTAAAACATTAGAACATTAAATCATTAAAACATTAGAACATTAAA
>CAMHGK010000120.1 GCA_946184695.1 uncultured Bacteroidales bacterium
TTTGCGACTCTCGACAGACGAGCGCGTCAGGCAGCAGACTTCCACACAACCTTCGGTAGTGGTAATCATTGCGAGATTGTTCGAGGTTTCTACCACGTCGGGCATTTCAGGTATCATCCTGAAAACTCCGTGCGGACATGCCGTCAGGGAATGAATCAGTGAGTCTTGTATCTCTTCAGGGATGACGGACGAGGGTCTCTGAGCGTCGGTTGCGGTGAGAGTAATACCATCATCCACCCCTTTGTATTCTGTGCGGAAGAGTTGGTCAAACTGTTCTACAGAACTTATGAGTTGCTGTTTATGTTCAGGTGCAACAAGTACGACTGCCTCAGCCTCGCGGGGTATGGAGTTGCGCAGCGAACCGCCATTGATAGAGGCGAGCAGTGCCCCATGTTTAGCCACTGCCTCTTTGAGCCAGCGCACAAGCAGCTTGTTGGCATTAGCACGTTGCAGGTTGATGTCACAACCTGAGTGGCCACCCTTGCAACCCTTCACTGCAACCTTCAGAGCTTCCAAATCTTTCGGTGCGGGCTGTGGAACAAAGCGGAAAGTGATGTTTGCATCAACACCACCGGCGCAACCCACATAAAGTTCACCTTCTTCCTCCGAGTCGAGGTTGAGCAGTGTCTTACCTTGCAGCCAGCCACCCTTGAGGTCGAAAGCGCCATACATACCTGTCTCCTCATCTACTGTAAAGAAAGCCTCAAGCGGAGGATGTACAAGACTCTTGTCAGCAAGCACCGTCATAGCCGTAGCCACACCTATACCGTTGTCGGCACCGAGGGTGGTTCCTTCGGCAGTCACCCATTCGCCGTCCACATATGCATGAATAGGGTCTTTTTGAAAATCGAACTCCACGTCAGAGTTTTTCTGCGGGACCATATCCATGTGACCTTGCAGAATCACACCTGGATGGTCTTCGAGTCCGGGCGATGCAGGTTTGCGAATCAGCACATTACCTATCTCATCGCGCAGAGTTTCGAGTCCGAGCGACTTACCGTAGTTAAACAAGAAATCCGAGATTTCTTTCTTCTTGCCCGAGGGGCGAGGAATCTGTGTGAGACTATAGAAGTTGCTCCACAATTCCGACGGTTGTAGTTGATTGAGTGTATTCATTGTATAAGTTGTTTAGTTATTGTCTGTTTATCTATTCTTGAGAACCTTGCTTATGGTTTTAGTCTTCTATTGTCATTTCTCCACAGAGCGAAGTACTGAGCAACGCTTTCACGCTCCCCATGTCGCCTTCGCTTTCGCCAAGCAGGTACATCATCTTGGTCAGCAGTGCTTCCGTTGTTATGTCATACCCGCTTATCACACCTGCAGAAAGCAGGTTGAGAGAGGTAGCATAGAGTCCCATCTCCACCGAGCCGCTTGTGCACTGAGTCTTATTGACAATTATGACCCCTCTGTCGGTAGCCTCGCGAAGCGCCTCAAGCAGCCATTGGTCAGACGGAGCATTGCCTGCTCCGAAGGTTTCGAGCACCACTCCCTTGAGGTTGGGGATTGCAAGTATTGCGCGCACCGTTGCCTCGGCTATACCGGGGAATAAGTGCAGCACCACAACATCGGTGCAGGTGCGGGTTCTCAACTTTAGCGGCAACTGAGTATCACAATAGTGGACCAAATGAGGATAATACTTGATATGCACACCGGCTATAGCCAAAGGTTCGTAGTTGAACGAGCGGAAAGCCGAGAAGTGTTCGGCGCTCACTTTGGTTGTTCTATTAGCGCGAAGCAACTGGTCTTCAAAGAATATAGTCACCTCGGGCACAATGGCATTTCCGTCCTCGTCTTTAGCCGCAGCAATCTCTACGGCGGTAAGCATGTTTTCTTTGGCATCGGAGCGTAGGACACCTATGGGCAATTGTGAACCTGTAAAGACGACAGGCTTATTCAGGTTCTCGAGCATAAAACTCAATGCCGAAGCGCTATATGCCATCGTGTCAGTTCCGTGCAAGACGACAAAACCATCGTAGTTGTCGTACTCGCAGTACACCATCTCTGCCATCTTCGTCCATACCGGCGGGTTGACATCCGATGAGTCAACGAGCGGGTGGAATGCCCTGATGGTGATTGACACTTCGGAGCGCTCGAACTCCTCAACGAAACTGCGAAAAGTGTCGAGGTCGGCAGGTCTGAGGGCACCCGTATGCGAGTCTTGAACCATAGAAATGGTACCACCCGTAACAATCATCAATACAGATGGTTTTTCGCTCTTATTCATAACTCCAAAATAGTTGATTACTTAATCAAGACTTACTCAACTCCAAATTGCCTGACTTGCGTCAGAAGTTAAAGAAATAAATGCCAAGACGTATGCTCCAACCGTCGAATCGACCACGACGATTGAAACTGCGGACGTTGTCGTAGCCATCGGCATAGACTGACATAATACCGAAATCGTATCCGCCACGCAGATAGTAGTTCTGATATTGGAAACCACCGCCAACACCCCATTTGGTATTGAACTGCGAATAGTCTTTTTTACCATCGCCATCGCCATCTAACTCGTAGTAGTTCTTATCGACGCGTGTGACCTTCTGGTCGAATGTCTTTGAGTAAGAGGACTGACGCAGAGAGAACGAGTACTCGAAAGAAGGACCGGTGTAGATGATAAGATAGGTCTCGTCGGCTATCTTGAACTTATACTCCAATGCCAAAGGTATCTCGATAGAATGAGCCAAATACTGTTGCCGTGTCTGAGGGTACTTGGTCAGCCCTACACCGTCTTCCCACTTGGTGTAGCTGTTGGCAACATTATAATAGACACCAATATTGGCACCGAGTCCTTTGTACATAGTGGCATCATAGACAAAACCCAGCTTCATACCATTCATTGACACAATGTTTGACAGTTTATTGGCTGAAGAAGTGGTAGCTTCGCGAAGCAACGGACGAGTGAATCCTATTTCAAATCCCAAGTGTTGCCGTTCTCCCTCAGCACTGGCAGTCATTGACATTGCAGCAAGTAGCACTGCTGCAAAAAACAAAGTTATTCGTTTCATTTATTTTAGATATTTGTTATTCTATTTACATTCCTGATTTGCTTATTTTGCTCGATGTTCCTTTTGCGCCTTTCGTTTTTTCCTGCTGCTCAGGTTCGTCCTGAGTAGCCGAGTGCGGCTGTGCTTTAGGTCTGTCGGTCCGCTCAGGCTTTCTGAACACATCCCCGGGTTTGACGGGACGTTCCTGCTCTGCCCAGAAGAAGGCTGACAGGTGCGTCTGACTATCGGAAAGGCCTTCAAGAGGATAGAGCGTACCGCTTGTAGCAGAGGTAAATACCACACGGTCTATTTTTTTGTCTTTCAGAAAGAGCCTGACATAACTGCTTTCCGTCTTGTTCATTCCCACAAAACTACCATCGTCTTCTGTCGGGAACACAATGGTCTGTGCATTACCCTTGACATATATCTGCCGCAGTTCGCCATCGGTGACATAACCGTATATCTCCTTACCGGCAAGTTGGTCGAAGCGTATCTGTGACTCCTTCTGAACCGAGATGGCATTACCTAAACCATAAAAATAGTCAACATCGCCATTTTTGACGAAGATAGTCATTTGGTCGGCAGACATTTGGTTGTCATCGTTCCAGCATACCGGCGTGCCAAACATCATCATCGTGGAGTCCTTAGAGAAATATACGAGCGAGTCGCATACCGCTTGCGCATCATAGCGATAGACTCTTACACCGTAATATGCTCTAACAAATCGGTAATCGGTATCACGCCATAGAGTGTCAGGACTTTGTGCGCAAAGCACACTGTCGATAAGAATGCTATCGCGTGGCACGAGCGAGAACAGCCGCTCTTTGACTTGCTCGGTGAAGAGCGTGTCGGCGTGCATATAGGTGTAATCGTCGTCGCTCCAGTCAACGAGTAGTGCACTGTCGGTAGCAAAGGCACGTTCTTCTTTCTCGAATGCCTCGCAGTAGTTGCCATAGAGTGTTATCTTCTCGACGGAGTCAGTGAGTTCGACATTTCCAATAGCCTTACCGAAACCGAGCTGCTTATCGTAGAATATAGTATCACCTGTCATACGTGTACCATCTTCATTCTCTACCACAGAGCGCTGCCACAACTCGGAATACTCTGTTTTTGTGTTATACCATCCCAGATTGGAGTGGATATGAGTTTCCTCTTCATAGACAATATCTGTCGGTCCGACAAGGTTGGCAACATTGGTCGAGGTATTATAGCGAAGCGAATCGGCAGTGAGTGAAAACTTGTCGTTCACCAGATATACATTGGTCTTAAAGACAGCCTGATTGTCGGAAGGAGTATATTGTCCCCAATGTGAGGTCAGAGTATTGAGCGAATCGACAATCTGTCCGTCAGCAAAGTACCAAGCGAGGTCGGCATTGCGATCGTAGTTGAGTGAGTCGGTGGTGAGAATAGTAGAGAAATGCTCAAGTCGAACATTCTGCCGAAGCTTGGCGAAGCGTGTATTACCGTCATAATAGAGCACATCTCCAAAACCTCTGAGTGTGTCACCTTGCACAAAACGGACATGTCCAAAGGCGTCAAGCGAATTGGTTTTCTCATAAAAATACGCGCTATCACAATACATAAAAGCGGAGTCGTGACGAAAAATCACATTCCCCTTGAGCAGTTGCGCATCGGGGTGCAACTCTTCATCAAACGATAGCGTCTCGCTATGTTCGAGATAGACCATTGTCTTTTTCTGTTCCTGCTCGCCACAGACCCAAAGGGTGGTCAACAAAAATAATATTGTCAGTCTGCCTCTCAATTGTCGTCCTTCACTTCACCCATCCCGGAAATTCAAAGTCGCATCCTCTGAACTCGGGATTGATATAGATATATGTATCCTTTTGTTTTTTAACAATCCATTCATTCAGCAACTCATTGGCCAGTTTCTCTTCGAGCATAGTCCTTACCACCTGATAGTCGTCAACAAGGTTAGCCTTGTGGACACCCGCTTTCGACTTGAGTCTTACGATGCAGCATACCTCTTTATTCTTTGCCTGATCCATCATTGTAAATGGCTGCGAGATATCGCCCTCTTGCATATTGTAGAGCTGACGTGCCACCTCTGGCGGCAGGTCCTGGTACTCGAATTTGGATGCACCTGTCTGCTGATTGGTCATCAATCCGGCGTTCATTCGCGTCTCTTTATCTTGGGAATACTGCGCCACAGCTTGCTCGAATGTTATCTCAGAATCGGTAATGAGGGTCCTGATGGAGTCTAACAATTGCAGCGACTTCTGCATATCATCGGATGAGACGCGAGGACGGAGCAGAATATGGCGGCAATTGATTCTCTCCCCACGCTTCTCAATAAGCTGGATTATATGGTAGCCGTATTCCGTCTGCACCACTCTCGACACGCGTTTTGGGTCGGTCATATTGAAAGCCACCTCAGCAAACTCCGGTACGAGTTGCCCCTTGCCCACAAATCCCAGTTCGCCGCCTCGCTTAGCGCTCTCTGTGTCTTCGGAATAGAGACGGGCGAGCATGGCGAAATCCGCCTTACCTTCATTGACGCGCTCGGTGAAGTCGCGAAGAGTCTGCTTTATGCGCTCGGTCTCCTCTACGGGAACGCGAGGCTCAAAACTTATCACCTGCACCTCCACCTGTGCTGCCACGGTAGGCAAGCTATCCTCGGGCAATGAGTTATAGAAACGACGTATCTCGGCAGGAGTGGGTTTGATGTTGGCTGTGAGTTTCTGACGCATCTGCTGAATTATCATCTGTTGACGAACCGTGTTTTGAAGTTCTTCGCGTATCTCAGATGACGTCTTGCGAAAATACTCCTCCATCTTCTCTTTGGAGCCGATCTGTGAGATATAGTAATTGAGTTGCAAGTCAACCTGATGGTTTACGGTTGACTCATTGGCTGTAATTGAGTCTAACTCAGCTTGATGCAAGAAGAGTTTTTGGACTGCCATCTGCTCAGGAATGACACAGTATGGGTCTCCTGATATTGTTTGTCCCTCATATTGAGCGCGCATGCGCTGATCCTCCACTTCGCTTAGCAGTATCGCCTCGTCTCCCACAACCCATATCACCTCGTCGATAATAATTTGTGCGGATAGAGACAGCGCAGTCAGAAAAAGGGATAGTGTCAGCAATATCTTTTTCATTGTATGTGAGTTTTTCATTAGCAGAATGGTAGCATTTTCATTTTGTATTTGTGCTTGCCCATTTGGAATAAATCTGTTGTTCATAATCATTTAGAAAGTTGCGCTTACGTTGCTCGAGCAGTATATGCATGATATAGGGTTGAGCGTAGTCGAATGGCATCTGCTCGCCTGCAAAACGTTTGTCGGTAGTCTGTAACAAGTAGATTTTACCCTCGTTTTTCACCTCAAGCAAGTTATGATACTTGAGTTGATACAGCACTTTTTTTTCGTCAGCAGGTATGTTGAGCAATATCTTTTGCAACGGTTGCCACTCTTCCACAAAAAATTGATAACCGATAGCATTCTGATATGCATAACTCTCAATATTCTCTATCTCGCTCTCGCTCTTGGCAAGCCACTTACGGAGTTGATACTGTTGCGGTGAGTCTTTGGGCAAAATAAGCATAATACCTCTGAAGACATCCTCTTCGAGGATTAGTTTGTCGCCGTAGCTCTCATAGTAAGCAAGCATAGAGTCAAGCGGAATATCGGTTGACATCCGGTTGGCAATGAGCAGTTGCTCATACTCATGCACATAAAGTGACCGGCGATAGTTTTCCACGAGTTGGTCAAGTTGTGGTCTGCCGCCCAGATTCTGCTTAGCATTGTCGTAAAGCAACCACTGAGTTGCCCACGAGCGAATATACTGCTCCGCCATTGCAATGCTATCATCCACAGTGACAGCTCCCCGAGTGACGGAACGAATATCAT
>CAMHGK010000121.1 GCA_946184695.1 uncultured Bacteroidales bacterium
TGCTTCCGTCGAGGGTGTAATAGATTACCGCACCTTCGGTCTTGCAACTCAATGTGATTGCCGTGCCTTTTTCCACTTCCGTCTCTGAGGCGACAGAGGCTTCGGGGGCTTCAACCACCAATTTAATTTCCGTAACCACCTTCACCGTTGTGCTTGCAGTCAGTTCTGGGTCTTCTATGGTGAATGTGACAAAGTCCTTTCCTAACAGGTCACCTTGTACGGTCACTTCGGCTTCGCCGTTAGCATCAAGAACCACCGAGGTCTGTGCTACGGAAGTAATGATGCCCGACATGCATTTCACGGTTACCGTCTTGCCGGCGGCAGCGGCTGCAGGTGTTCCTTTCACGCGGATGATGCCGGTGCTTTGATATTCGACTTTCACTTTCTTATCCGCCGTAAGACCCTTGACCTCTTTTTCAACCGGCAGTACTGCCTCGTACGGCTCATCCATCTCTATGCCGGCATAGTTCACTACCTGTCCGGAAATATGCAAGGTCACTTCATTAGCCGTGAACGCTTTTTTAGGAACGAAGCGCAACTGCGATGCATAGGTGACGCTGTCGGGAGCAGCTTCCTCGTCTGTCAAGGTGATGGTGCCTTCTACGGCATTGCCGTTTTCAGTCACGGTGATATGTCTTGCGGTAAGGCTGTCGGGCAGCATATAGGTGTCGAAACGTACGGTGACGGCATCCTCGTAGGCATGTGCGCTCTTTACTTCGGGCAGTTTGTTGCGAACCAAAGGAATGTTGACATCCAATTGCGGGGGCGGCACGGGCAGCCAATCCGAATTGTTGTTCTGCCAGCCTTCCTTCTGCACGCGTACTTGCCACCATCCCTGAGGCACATCCCACTGGTACTTGCCGTCGGAACCAGTTATCTGCGGATTGACTTGATCATAATTCTCCGCATCCCACATTACATCACTCTCGCCGGTAATGTTGCCTTCCTCGTCGAGAACATTGTCCTTGTAATAGACAACTGCCGTAGCTCCTTCCACACGGTTGGACGGCACTGCCTCGTAAATATAACCTGAGGGGTCAAAACATATTCGAAACGGTTTGGGGAAAGGATAAGGCGGTGGAAGTATATCGTCATTTGGCATTTCACAGTCCTCGCCCTCACACTCATCGCCGGGATAACAATCATCGCCCTCACATTCGTCGGGATCACAGTCGTCATCATCACATTCTGCTGCATTTGCGTTAATCTCTTGACGAAGATTTGAAAAACTATTCATAATGTTTTGTTCCAAGAAGCTGAATTGTGTTTGGAACTCCTGATAATGACGATTAAAGTCAAGGCTTAACAATTGGTCAAGGCTGGGTAGGTCTCCGATTTTACCGCCCTTGACGAGGTCTCCCACGAATCCCAAAGTTGCAGCAGTTAATTCTCCTGTCTCTGTTTCAAGGAGGGCACTTGCCTTTTCTAACGCTGCCACCGCTTTCGGACCAAGTTTAGCGGCAGCACCGGCTGCAACACCTTTAGCGAGTCCGCCGCCAAGAACCGTAGTGCCGATATCCCATAGCGACTTTCTGACCAAGTCTTCCATAAATGCATCACTGGCATCATTCATTCGGTTAAGCAAATCTTCGCGGCTATCAATCAAATTTTCCAATTTGTCATAGTAATGACTCTTCTGCTCCGGCGAGTATTTGGGTGTGCCATCGCAACATGTCTTGGCTAATAAATTCTCTATGTTGGCAATCCTTCTATCAGTTTGTACCTTAAATGTGGCTCTCCGACTATCCATTTCATCGTATTGTTCGGGAGCTTTCAGATAATCTTGCAGTCCGAGCAATGACAACACATCGGAACCTACGTTTGCAGTCCCTGAAAATAATGCTTTCCAGCTTATTTTTTTAGGCCAGACCTGCCTTCTTCTTGAGCCGGCACCTAAATTGTCAATCTCGGCATAGGTGATAACCGATCGCAGGGCAAGGTGTTTATCCATATCTATGAGAATCATCTCTGCCCCGTCTGTTCCGTTCACAAACGTATAGACGATATTGCCTGCTTCGCCGCGATAGATGAGCGGTCCGTTATCCAACACGTACGCCGACGCCTCGTCATAGTCCATTTCCTTCATAGTGAAAGCCAACGGTTCTTTTCCGGGAACGGTATATTTCAGGTTCAGCGTCTCTTCGTCACCCGGCAGCACTTCTACCTCGCCTTTCGTTTTTGCTGCGCTGACCATGGCTTGGGTAACTTTAACCAAAGATTTTTCCTTTTCCTCTGTCAGTGCTGCTTGTTCATCCTCGCTCATAAGTGAATATTCTTCTAAATAAGCGTATGCGGAAATAGGAAGTTTGAATGTAGACGGGTAGTGAGTTGAGGCATAATAGCATTGCTTGGCGGCATCATATTCAGCATCCATTGTACGGGTGGTTCCGTCTGATGCCAACACTGCAATTTTCACGTCTGCCTCGGCCGTAGCCAAGTCATCAAAATAGGCAAAAAAGTTGTATTCTGTTGTAAAGGGTGCTTCTATTTGCCACGAATGCCAACCACGCCTCACTAAATGGACATAAAATGAATCTTTGTCGGAAAAAGGTATGAATGATACTTGCCTTGATTCTCTTTTCTGGGGTAACATATCAACCCGTTCTGCCATTTTTCCGTTGGTATTGTACGTAACATATTTAAGCTCTGATTCTAGCACATTTGTCTTCGATATTGTCATTAGTGCCTTGATTGCATGTTTGCCAATTACAGCGTTAGACGGAAGTTGAATGTATGCAGACCACGATCCGTTTCTCAATATGTCGGAACTTCCTATAAGTTTGTCGTAATCATAAATCTCCACCTTCTTACCACTATAATCCAATGGTGCGACACCACTTACATATAAAACGGAAGGTCCTATAATACAAGATGTGTTCATTGCAAAACCATCGGCTTTTACCCATGCTGCTCCGACGGACTGAACCATCTGTGCATCATCCAATTTGAAGCGTATGGAGCCTGAGACACTGAGCTCTCCCTGCATTTTGTGTAGTATGCTGAATTTTAGATGGTTATCCTTAAGATTCTCTACGGGGAAGATATAATGCCCGTCTTCTATCCGATAGTTGCAGACGTTTGATCCCAATATTGCCGAGTTCTCGACAAAGTCTATCTCTTCAGGTATATCCACCACATACTCTACATTGCCGATTCGTCCTGCATATTGTTTCGCAAAATTCACTTCGGCGTTAATGATGTTGTATTGACCGATGTTTACTACATTTTTATTGGCAATAAAATATGTTCCGGAATCAGTAAAACGGAGTTTTTCCATATCCAACGCCGGCACATTCGGCACATTGACTATAGCGATGCGTCCGTCTTCGATATGCACTGCGTTTTTCACGTAGTCAGTGCCCTCTACCAAACCCATGTCGCTGAGTGTGGACATCAGCAGCACTCTGCGCAGGAGGGTGTTGGAGGTCATGCTGACAAGTGTGTAGTCGCCGGAGGCAAGGTTTGTAAAACTAAGGCCTATAGTTCTGTATATGTTGGAGCGCACAAAACGTCCGTCAGCGTCATACAGAACGCCCATCACCGAATTGCCATCAACTGAACTTGCCGTAGCCTTAAGACCTCCATTCTGAACGAGCGGCAAAGTCACATAGCCAATACCGCTGGTTGTAATTTCGCAGGTGGCACTGACAGGACTGAAAATATTGTTGTGACTTGAGGCTGTTACTCTCAATTCGTCGCCGATTTCCACATCTGACGGGAAATACAGCAGATTTTCCTTGATGATGAAGTTCTCCACCGCGGCGCCTTTGGTTTGGTTATAGACTTGATATGCTACATCTCCGTTGCCATTGTATCCTTCGGTGACTTTGCCCTCCGTGCCTTCCGGTGCAGCCTCGGTATAAGTTAACCATGCGCTGACGATGACACCATTGAACTGCTCCAACTCAACATCAGACAATAAGCCATCCGATGCTATTGCTCCAAATTCCATAGTCTTGGGCAGGTAACCCGTAGCAGTCACGGACAGTTTTCCATGTATGTTGGTTCCCTGCAGCTCATATTGCCCGTTGTCATCTGTCCTGGCGGTGAGAGATTGATTGTCATCGCCAAGTTGCTGGGTAAGCGCGACTGTGGCATCTGAGATGGTTTCTCCGGTCTGCTTGTCTTTCACCAGCCCATGCAACGCCAACTGCTGCATGGACTGCAGTTGGAGAGTCAGAAGGTTCTCGGCTTCTCCGTCCACGGTAAGCGGTATAGTATCGGGTGTAACATACTGCCTTGCAAGTTCGTTACGAAGAGTAACCTTACACTTCAATTTGGCGCCTTCCGCCACTGCTTTCAGGCGGGAGGCATATCCCATCGCCTTGCCCGCCGAGTCTGCCCAAAGAACAGAAACCTTGTCGGTTACATCCGTTTCATCGGGGATGGTGACTTTCAGGCTCACATCCTTTGACTGTAACAATTTTCCAAAAGTCAGCTTGAGGTTAGCACTGCCCAATTTTACCGTTTGGGTCTGTCCCATCACCTGCCCGTAGGAGTTTTTAAGAGAGGCTTGGTATTCATTTCCTTTTATCTGATCGATAAAATTAAATTCGCGCTTGTTGAGAACCGGGCGATTTTGCACAAGTTGACTATCTATGTTCAAAAGTTCCAGTGTCATGTTCTCATAATAGCCGTCTGAGGGGTCTGTCGGGAGCGTGATGGTGATAGTGCTGTTGTCAGAGATTGGCTGGATAGAGGCAAAGTCTTTCCAAGTGTCTGCAATCAAATAATCAGGAATATTTTGGAGTGGAACAAACACAACAACATTTTCGCTAACATTGTAAAAAGCACCGCTACCACACGAAGGCGGTGTTGTGGCTTCGCAGGTGATAGATTCCAAGTTTGTGCAGCCGCTGAACGCACCTTGCCCGATGTAGCCGACTTGGTAAGGAATAGTGATTGAGGTCAGACTGCTGCAATCAGTGAAAGTATTAAATTCAATGCTTGTAACGCTTTCGCCAATCGTAACAGAGGTCAAAGCGGTGCAACCTTTAAAAGTACCCCCTTCAATTTTGATAACGCCATCTGGAATGTTTATGGAAGTCAAACCGGTGCTGCCATTGAAAGCATATTGCCCAATGCTTGTGACGCCATCGGGGATGGTCACAGAGGTCAAAGCGTAGCAATATGCGAAAAGTGATGTTCCAATGCTTGTGACACTATTGGGAATCTCTATAGAAGTCAAACTGCGGCAGGTATTGAAAGCAGAGTTTCCAATGCTTGTGACGCTGGTGGGAATAGTCACCGAGGTCAAACCTGTGCATTTATTGAAAGCAGATTCTCCAATGCTTGTGACGCTGTTGGAAATAGTCACCGAGGTTAAACCGGTGCAGCCGGAGAAAGTAGAGTTGGGAATGTTTGTTACGCTGTTGGGAATAGTCACCGAGGTCAAACTGCTGCAGCCGGAGAAAGCAGACTCTTCAATTTTGGTAACGCCATCGGGAATGTTTATGGAAGTCAACTTGCTGCAATCTTTGAAAGCAGATTTTCCAATACCTGTTACGCCGTCTGGAATGTTTATGGAGGCCAAACCGGTGCATCCTTCGAAAGCAGATTGTCCAATGCTTGTAACGCCATTGCCAAGCGTTACAGAGGTCAAACTGGTGCATTTTTGGAAAATAGAATTAGGGATGCTTGTAACACCGTTGCCAATCGTTACAGAGGTCAAAGCGTAGCAATATGCGAAAAGTGATGTTCCAATGCTTGTGACACTATTGGGAATCTCTATAGAAGTCAAACTGCTGCAGGTATTGAAAGCAGAGTTTCCAATGGTAGTGACGCTGTTTGGAATCGTTATGGAGGTCAGTTTGCTGCAATTATAGAAAGTAGAGTTTCCAATGGAAGTGACGCCGTCAGGAATGATTATGGAAGCCAACTTGCTGCAATTATAGAAAGTAGAGTTTCCAATGCTTGTGACACTGTTAGGAATCGTAACAAAGGTCAAGCTGCTGCAATTATAGAAAGTAGAGTTTCCAATGGAAGTGACGCTATTGCCAAGCGTTGCAGAGGTCAGGGCGGTGCAAGTTTTGAAAGCAGAACCTCCGATGGTAGTGACACTATTAGGAATGTCTATTGAGGTCAAAGCTTTGCAACTACTGAAAGCCTCGCTTCCAATGCTTGTGACGCTGTTGCCAATCGTCACAGAGATCAAACTGCTGCAATCACGGAAAGCATTGTTTCCAATGCTTGTGACATTATCTTCTATGATAACTTCTTTAATTAAGTTTTGGTTTTTATAAAAAGGTGAGCTTAAAGGATTCCAATTCGTCATGGCACCTGCTCCGCTAATGGTCAGCACACCTTTGTCATCCAACTCCCATGTAAGGTTGTTGCCACATGTGCCGCTCTCGGCAAAAACTGTTCCTACACCTGCTATGAGGGCAAGGAAGAATGTAAAAAGTTTTCTCATATTCTTTATTCCTTATTAATTATTTATATAGTAACCCTGCGGGAACCCAATCCCGCAGAGCCTTTGTACTTGGTACTTTGTCCTTTGTGCCTTACCTTACTTTCTGCCCTTGTACCGTATAGGTTGCATCGCCACGGAGGATGAAGATTAGTCCGTTAATTAACACCTTTGTAACTTGTACTTTGTCACTTGGTACTTCCTCCACTCCAGTATCCTCGCCCTTAACGGTGACCTCGAACTGCGGTCCTTCCGCCCAATCGCTGATGGCATGGCCGAGGACATCGGTTGAGCGCACGAACCATGTCATGGTGTACGTGCCCGGATTGATTTTGTAGGTGTTCACGATGT
>CAMHGK010000122.1 GCA_946184695.1 uncultured Bacteroidales bacterium
AAGCAGATGTCCCGGGTTTTGAATGGACCATAGGTTCCGACTTCTGTTCTACGTATATCTGGCGTGGTTTGAACATTGGCGGCCTGTCGGCACAGCCGGACATAATGTTGGGTTTTGCAGGACTTCAGCTTGAAGCTTGGGCCAACCTCGGACTTAAGAACTATTCGTTCAAGGACTTTTCTAACACCAATGAATTTCAGAAAGAACTTGACCTCACATTGTCATATAATATCTCCGGCGTGAAAGTAGGTGCCACTGAGTACCACTACTTTGATGGCAGCCGATACTTCAACCTTAGAGACTATGACCTCGACGCCTACCTCAACGGCACCAATACCACCGACCAGTTAGAGGTATTCCTCGAGTTCGACCTGAGTGCTATACTTGAGAAGATACCTCTGAAATTCGGTTGGTACACACTCGTAGCAGGCGACGACAAGTACCTTGTTGACCCCGCCGGCAAATACGTATCGGCAGAAGAAATGGAGAGCATCACCGACCGCACCGGCTACAAGGCCAAGAGAGCCTTCTCGACCTACGTGGAACTTGCCTACGACATCAAGCTCATCGACGAGCTCAAGCTCACCCCCACCATCGGTTTCACCCCGTGGAAGAGTACCTATACCGACTTCGAGGGCAAGTTTGCCGTAAACAACATATCACTGAAACTCGACTGGGAACATGAGATCAACGAGCATGTGAGCATCGACCTCTATGCGCTCGCTTCTATCAACACATATAACATAAACAAAGAGAACCTCTTCCCTCCCGTTGCCGACACCTACTACACCCAGCGCCTCAACGGCGTCATAGGCTTTGGCGTTTGGTTCTTCTGATAGGCTATGGCTAACCGTCGTCTGATCAACATATTCCTGCCTGCCGTGCTTGCACTATTAGCGTTGGCACTCATCCTCTTTTACCCCGACAGGGCAAAAGGCAGCGAGGACAACCGCAGCGAGCAGACAGCCACATACTACACCAACAACGGCCACATATTCGGCACATACTACAACATACGCTATGCCGCTTCGCGCGACTACGAGGCCGACATTCTCAAGCTACTCGGCGACTTCGATGCTTCGCTTTCCACCTTCAACCCCGAATCGACAATCTCGCTGATAAACCAAAACAAAAGCTGTGCGACCGACAAGTTCTTCGAGCAGATGTTCACCACCGCTCAGCATATATCTGAACTCTCCGACGGTGCGTTTGACATAACGGTTGCTCCATTAGTCAACGCATGGGGCTTCGGCTTCGAGGACCGGCAGCAGGTGGATAGTGCACTTATCGACAGTTTGCTTGATATCGTTGGGTATAGGAAAGTGTCGCTGAGCAATCACCGACTTGAGAAATCCGACCCGAGAATAAAGCTCGACGCAAGTGCCATTGCCAAGGGCTACTCATGCGACGTGGTGGCTGACTTTTTGGCTGACAAAGGTATCAGTAATTATCTTGTTGACATTGGCGGAGAGATACATTGCCATGGTGTTAACGCTGAAGGACAGCCGTGGGCTATCGGTATCGACCGACCGGACGACGACCTGCTTGGCAAGAGTCACCGCCTGCAAGCCATAGTACGCTCTGACAACCTTGCCCTTGCCACATCGGGTAACTACAGGCAGTTCTACTACGACAACGGAGTCAGACGCTCGCACACCATCGACCCCAGAACAGGCTATCCCGTCAGCCATCGGCTGCTGAGTGCCTCTGTCATTGCGCCGACCTGCATGCAGGCGGACGCATTAGCAACGGCATGTATGGTTCTGGGCGAGACCGAAGCGCTCCGACTCATCAACTCAATACCTCAGGCTGACTGCATGCTCATCGTAGCACAAGATTCAACTGAGCAGGTCATTATGACCGAAGGCATGAAGAAAATAACAAGCGAGCCTGCAAAATGACCTAACCAAAGCGCCGGTTCCGAAAAAATATTTGGCACTATAAAAAAAATATCGTAATTTTGCAGGCTTATTGACATTAAGACGCTTAATGACCAACTACCGACTAATATTACCGATTTTGCTGATACTCGTGCTGACAAGTTGCAACGAGTACCAGAAGTTGCTCAAATCCACCGATCCGGAGCTCAAGTACCGGAAAGCCATAGAATACTTCGAAAAAGGCGACTACACTCGTGCTCAGACATTGTTTGACGCCGTCAGCGGCTTCTATCGCGGCACCGACCGCTCGGAGGACGTGCTCGTTTATCTTGCCCGCTGTCACCATGGTGAGAAGATATACGACACCGCCTGCGAATACTACCTTTCGTATATCCGCAACTACCCCAAAGGCAAATACATCATGGAAGCGAGATACATGGTAGGGCATTGCTACTATCTCAACTCGCCCGACCCACGTCTCGACCAAGCCGACACCCACAAAGCCATAGAATATCTAACGCAGTTTGTGGAGTTCTACCCCGACCACCAGTACGCCGCCGTGGCATACGACGAGATAAACCAGATGTACAACAAACTCGCCGAGAAAGAGTACCTGTCAGCCAAACTTTACTACAACTTAGGCACCTACCTCGGTAACAACTACGAATCGGCGGTGATAGTGGCAAAGAATGCACTAAAGAAATACCCGGGCAACAAATTCCAGGAAGAACTCGGCTGGATCATCTTGCAAGCCAAATACCAGCAAGTGGCAGTCAGCGTGGCAGAACTCAAGCTCGATCGTGCACGCGACGCTTACGATGAGTACTATAGCTTCATCACTGAATACCCGCAAAGCAAACACCGCAAAGCAGCCGACAAGATGGCCGCAGAACTCAAGAAGATAACCAAAGACTCTTGATAATTGACTCTTGATAATTGATAATTGACAATTGATAATCAATAAAACATAATATACAATGGATTACAAAAAGAGTAACGCTCCTCACAACACTATCACCCGTGACATGAGCGAATTGGATGCAAAAGTAGGCAACGTCTATGAGACCGTTGCCATCATAGCCAAACGAGCTAACCAGATTAGCAGCGACCTCAAGAAAGAGCTCGACAGCAAACTGCAAGACTTCGCTTCGCCACAAGACACCATCGATGAAGTATTCGAGAATAAAGAGCAGATAGAAATCTCACGCTCCTACGAGATGCTACCCAAACCCACCCTCATTGCAACTCAGGAATTCATCGATGACGAGCTCATCATCCGCAACAGTTCAATAGATCGCGAGCGCTCATTCTAATATGCTCAGTGGTAAACACATAGTAGTAGGTATAAGCGGAGGCATTGCGGCGTACAAGATTCCGCAACTCATTCGCTTGCTCACGAAAGCCGGAGCCGAGGTAAGGGTATGCGCCACGCACAATGCCCTTGAGTTTGTAGGAGAGGTGACACTGAGAACTCTCTCCAACGCGCCTGTCTATTCTGAAGTGTTTGCTCCTGAAAACAACCGCGCGACCGAGCATATCTCGCTGCACGACTGGGCAGACCTGACCATCGTGGCGCCTGCCACTGCCAACATAATAGGCAAGATGGCTAACGGCATAGCCGACGACGCCCTCTCGACCATGCTACTGGCAATGAACAAGCCAATAGTGGTGGCACCGTCGATGAACACCAATATGTTTCTCCACCCTGCCGTCGTACGCAACATCGACACCATCGGGCTGTGGGACAACGTAACCGTGATGGGTAGTCCTGAGGGACTGCTTGCCTGCGGCGACACCGGAGCCGGACGCATGGCAGAGCCCGAAGATATATGCCTGATAGCCGACAAGTTATTGGAGCCTCAAACACTTCGTGGCAAGCGAGTGCTGCTTACCGCCGGACCTACAAAAGAGGCTATCGACCCTGTACGCTTTATCTCGAACCACTCTTCGGGCAAGATGGCATACGCCTTAGCACACGAACTCGAAAAGCGCGGAGCTGAAGTGACAATAATAAGCGGGGAAGTGGCATCGGAAGTGAGGCGCCGTGCTAACGATTGCACCATCATCGACGTCACCTCAGCCGAGCAGATGTACGCTGCTACCACTGAGCGCTTCAGTCAGGCAGACATAGCCATACTTTGCGCTGCCGTAGCCGACTACCGACCCGAGACAGCAGCCGACAGAAAAATCAAACGCAGCGGTGAAGAGTTAACACTCAGGCTCGTCGAAAACCCGGACATAGCTGCTCGGTTAGGACAACTCAAGCAAGCCGGACAACTGCTCGTAGGCTTTGCGCTTGAGACCGACAACGCCGAGCAGAACGCACAGGATAAGCTCAAAAAGAAGAACTTAGATGCCATTGTGCTCAACTCTCTGGCTGACAAGGGCGCAGGTTTCAATACCGACACCAACAAGGTGACCATACTGCTCGCCAACGGCGAGGCGATGCACTATCCGCTGAAGGACAAGACTGAAGTGGCAAGAGACATAGCCGAGGTCGTTACCCGATTGTCAGACAAGCTCACATCGCTACCTCTATGAAGCAGATATGCATCATCAACGGTCCGAATCTGAACCTGTTGGGAAAACGCGAAGTGGAACTCTACGGCGAAGAGAGTTTTGAGAGTTATCTTGGAAAACTCAAAGGCAAGTATGCTGACGTCAGTCTTGACTACTACCAGAGCAACCATGAGGGCGACCTCATCGACAAGATACAAGCTTGCGGATTCACCTGCGACGGAATAGTCATCAATGCCGGAGGCTACACTCATACGAGCATAGCCATACGTGACGCAATAGCTGCTGTTCCGGCGCCTGCCGTAGAGGTCCATATAACTGACATCAGTCAGCGCGAGCCGTTCCGGCGCCACTCCTACCTGACCGACGTCTGCTGCGAGAGTGTCATCGGCAAAGGACTGCAAGGCTACGACATTGCCATCGACAGACTCGTCCGAATGTGCTGATATGCAGCCAAGCCGCTACCAACAACCGAAAAACTTACGACTACGAAAAGAATAACCATCATATTAAGTTTGTGCTGCCTGAGCCTTGGCTCCATAGCCCAGGTCAACCCCTACTACGACGACAAGCTGCTACACTTCGGGTTCTCGCTCGGCATCAACTTCATGGATTTTGCCACCCCCGAAGCCACCGACACCATAGGTGTGAGACAGTCGAGCTTAGTTCCGGGTTTCTCTGTCGGACTGATAGCCGACCTGAGGCTGACGCGCCACCTCAACCTGCGCTTCCAGCCTGCCCTGCACTTCGGCGACCGCACCATTTCATACAAGCCCAAAGAGGGATATACCCTGCCGTTCAACTCAAAATACGGAGATAAGATTTCCATCATCGCCATACCTATCACCTTGCCGCTCTACCTGAAGTGGTCGGCTGACCGCGAGCGCGACTTCCGTCCGTACGTCATCGGCGGTGGCGGCGTCTCGCTTGACGTGATGCCCGTGTCGGCACAACAGAGTCCGGTGGTGCCAAACTATTTCAACTATTTTGCAGAGGTGGGTTTCGGAGTGGACCTCTACTTCAGCTGGTTCAAACTCTGTCCGCAACTCACCTACTCAATAGGCTTCAACAACCAACTCATAGATGTCAATAGCAACCATCCCAACGTAGCAGGAATGACGGCAGAGGACAAGTTCTATAGTCAGGTAATCAAAGGACTCTATTCACATCAGATAACTCTTACTTTCAACTTTGAATAAGCACGTACAGAAAACTTAGTGCAAGCTCTATCGAAAAACTTTGAATAAGCACGTTCTGATATTTCTTACTCTGCTGGTAGCACTGACGTGTTGCCGACGCCAGAGTCTTCCCTATCCTGCCGACGGTCCGCACCTGTCGGCAGACACATTGCTATTCGACACCGTATTCACCTCAAAAGGCAGCACCACACGTCAGCTCAAGATATATAACCCCACCGCCTCAGCCTTGACGATAAAAAGCATAAGACTCGAGCAGGGGACGTCGTTCAAGGTCAATGTTGACGGCGAGACGTCGCTTGAGCGGCTGAGCGGCTATAGCCTTGCCTCGCAGGACAGCCTGTTCGTCTTCGTCAAAGTGTTTATCGACCCGCAGTCGAGCGACTCGCCCGTACTCGTAGAAGACCACCTTGCCATCGACACCGACGCCGGTCAGTGCGTGGTCACGCTGCAAGCTTACGGGCAGGATGTGCGCGTCTTGCGCGACCTGCATATAACATCCGACAGCACCCTCACAGCAGGCAAGCCTTATTTGGTCATCCGCAGTCTGCAAGTGGACTCGGGTTGCCGACTTACAATCGACAAGGGGGCAGTGTTCTTCATGAACGACTCAGCAGAACTGATAGTCAGAGGTGAGTTGAACGCCGTCGGAACGATAGACGAGCCGATAATAATGCGAGGTGCACGCCTCTATCATATCTACAACAAAGTCCCATACGACTATATCTCAGGTCTTTGGGGAGGTGTATTCTTGCTTCACTCAGAGTCAGAGAAAGCACCGCACCATAGGCTTGCCAACGTTGACATCCACGGAGCCAATGTAGGGCTCTACTGCTATGCACCCGCTCAGCAGCAGTTGCCCTCCGTTTCGATGATGAACTGCCGTATTCACAACCATGCCATCTACGGGTTGGTGCTGCAGAACTTCGACTCGCACGTGGTCAATACTGAGATATCCAACTGCGCCAACTACTGCGTATATCTTGCGGGCGGCACTCATAGTTTCACTCACAACACCATAGCTTCGTACTTCAACTCGTCGAGCGTGGTGCTTCACTCCGT
>CAMHGK010000123.1 GCA_946184695.1 uncultured Bacteroidales bacterium
CTGCCCTGAGTTGCGGTTCACGCTCAAGCAAGAGTTCCAAATCTAATTTTGGCATAGTAGCGTACCACTGACCGGCATTCTTGAGGCTTACCTGACGACCTGCCTGCTCAAATACATAACAGGTGTCGTACTCGTCGGCGAAATAGACCATACCTTTGGCACGGATGATGTTCTTGGGCCAATGACGCGCTACAAACTCATCAAACAGCCCCATATTAAAAGGCTTGCGTGCCTGATACACAAAGGTACCTATTCCATATTCTTCAACTTCCCCACCCTCATGGTCATGGTGGTGATGGTGCTCATGATGGTGGTGCTCATGCTCGTCACCGTCATGCTCATGGTGGTGATGCTCATGCTCGTCATCATCGTCGTCATCATCGTCGTCATCTATATGCTCATCGCGTCCTTCTACGGCTTGAATCCAAGCAGCTGAACCTGCTACATCATCAAAATCGAACATTCCGGTGCCTACTATCTTGTCCAATGGGATGTCACAATAGTCACACTCAATAATTTTTGCCTTAGGCTGAATAGCTCGTATTATCTGCCTTATCCGCTCTAACTCCGAAGCTGACACCTCGCTTGCTTTATTGAGAAGGATGATATTGCAAAATTCAATCTGCTGAATGACAAGATTTTCGATGTCATCTTCATCAAGATTAGGATTGAGCAACGAGTTGCCAGAAGCAAACTCATCACGTAGTCTGAGAGCGTCAACAACTGTTACGATGCAGTCTAAACGCGGTACACCTACCGACATAGCTTGTGGGTCTAACTGAGGCATTGCACAAATTGTTTGTGCTATAGGTGCGGGCTCGCAGATACCACTTGCCTCTATGACAATATAATCGAACTGATGGGTAGCTATAAGGTCGTGAAGTTGCTGCACAAGATCCATTTTGAGAGTACAGCATATACAACCGTTCTGCAGAGCCACAAGACTATCGTCATTCTGACTGACGATACCGCCTTTCTGAATTAGGCTGGCATCAATGTTCACCTCGCCTATATCGTTTACGATAACTGCAAAACGTATGCCTTGACGATTGCTCAATATGCGGTTGAGCAATGTTGTCTTACCGCTACCGAGATATCCGGTAAGCAGAAGAACCGGTACTTCTTTATACATTTTATAATAGTTTAGGTGTTGTTAATCAAGGTTTGAGAAACCTGTTTCTTTCATTTCGTCAATCACTTTAATCAGGTATTGCCCATATTGGTTTTTGAGCATAGGCTGAGCTAATTGGCGCATTTTCTCGTCGTCAATCCACCCCATCCTGTATGCAATACCTTCGAGGCAGGCTATTTTGAGACCTTGTCGCTTCTCTATCACCTCGACAAAGGTAGAAGCCTCACTGAGTGAGTCATGTGTGCCTGTATCCAACCATGCAAAACCTCTGCCTAAAGTCTGCACCTTGAGTTCGCCATCCTTCAGAAATTCCTGATTCACGGTAGTAATCTCAAGTTCGCCACGAGCAGACGGCTTTATACTCTTTGCGACCTTCACCACTTTGTTAGGGTAAAAATACAATCCTACAACAGCATAATTGGACTTGGGTTTCAAAGGTTTTTCTTCTATCGACAAGCAATTGCCTTCTTTGTCAAACTCTGCCACTCCATATCTTTCAGGATCATTGACCCAGTATCCGAATACTGTTGCCTTGTTGTCATCTTCAGCCGTTCGCACAGCCTCTCGAAGTATTTGCGTAAAACCGGCGCCATGGAATATATTGTCACCGAGCACAAGGCATGCAGCATCATCACCGATAAATTTCTCACCGATTATAAACGCCTGCGCCAGTCCGTCAGGTGATGGTTGCTCTGCGTATGAGAAACTGACGCCATAGTCACTTCCATCACCAAGCAGACGCTTGAATCCCGGTAGATCTTGCGGTGTGGATATAATGAGTATTTCACGAATACCGGCAAGCATAAGTACTGAAATAGGATAATAAACCATGGGCTTGTCATAGATTGGCAAGAGTTGTTTGCTAACGCCTTTGGTAATTGGATAAAGACGTGTACCGGAACCACCGGCAAGAACAATACCTTTCATTTTATATCAGATTTTAGAAAGTTATGGCCTTAATTCCATCGCGTTCAAGAATGGCGTCAATTGTGGGTTCTCCACCACGGAAACGTTTATAGAGCTCCATCGGGTCTTCCGTACCACCACGCTCAAGTATGTTCTTACGGAAAAGTTGAGCCGCTTTCTTGTCGAAGATAGAGCCGTTTTTCTTTGCAGCTTCTTTGAACACTGCGAAAGCATCAGCGTCTAAAAGCTCTGACCACTTATAACTATAATATCCCGCAGCATAACCGCCTGAGAAAATATGAGTGAACGCAGTCTCCATCTGTGTACCCTGCACTATTGGCAGAAGTTGTACGGATGCCATTGCCTCGTCACCGAAGCGCAAAACAGCCTGCTGGGTCGTCAGTTCTTGCGGAACGACAAAAGGAGTAGTTATGGTGTGCCATGCCATATCAAGGTAGCCAAAGGAAAGCTGGCGTACGCAGGCATAGGCAGCATGATATGTTTGTGAAGCATGCATACGGTCAAGCAGTTCTTGCGGGAGAGGTTCACCGGTTATATAGTGCTTGGCAAAGGTATCCAAAAACTCTTTCTCATCTATGAAATTTTCATTGAACTGCGAGGGTAACTCTACGAAGTCACGCGGTACATTAGTTCCCGACATTGAAGAATATTGACATTGCGTGAGCATGCCATGCAGACCATGCCCGAACTCATGCAAGAAGGTGCGGACCTCATCATAGGTGAGCAGTGCCGGCTTAGTGTCGGTGGCACGGGTGAAATTCATTACATTGACAACATGCGGACGATGGTCTTTCTTGCCTTCGCGGTACTGCGGCTGGAAGTCGTTCATCCATGCACCGCCACGTTTGCCGTCGCGCGGGTGGAAGTCGCAATAATAAACGGCAAGAAATTTACCCTTCTCGTCGAATACATCGTATGCAGAAACTTCAGGATGATATACTTGAATGTTTTTATTTTCTTTGAAGGTGATTCCATAGAGGCGTTTTGCCAAGCCAAAGACACCCTTTTTCACGTTCTCCAATTCAAAATACGGGCGCAAGTCATCGTCAGAGATACTATACTTCTCTGCTTTGAGTTTCTTAGAATAATAGCTCCAATCCCAGGGTTGAAGTTTAGCATAAAGTCCGTGCTCCGTAGCATACTGCTGCATTTCCTCAGCCTCCTGACGTGCTACCGGCATATAGGCATCGCGCATCTGGTCGAGCAGGCGATAGACATTCTCTTTGTTTTTCGCCATAGTCTTATAGAGGGCCTTGTCTGCGTAGCAGTCTTTTTGGAAAAGGTTGGCAAGAGCCAGACGGGTATTGGCAATATCAATAATTATCTGAGTATTGTCAAATTCGCCGCCTATACAGCGTGAGTTATATGCAGTATATAGTTCGCGACGTATATCACGGTTGTCACAATCTTCCATTACGGGAATATATGTAGTGGGCTTCAGGTTGAGCAGATAGCCCTTGAGCCCTTTACTCTCGGCATTCTTCCGCAGCATATCCAGCACATCGCTATTCAGTCCGGCAAGCTGCTTCTCATCAGTGATGAGCATGGTCCAAGCATTGGTTGCCTTGAGCACGTTCTGACCATATTGCAGAGTGAGTTTTGACAATTGAGCGCTAAGTTTACGATACACCTCTTTGTCTTCTGCCGACAGGTTAGCACCATTGTTAGCAAAACCATCATAAATGTCTTGCAACATCTTCTGCTGCTCTTTAGTAAGTTTAAGTTTGTCTTTTTGGTCATATACGGCTTTTATACGTGCAAAGAGTTTGGGATTGAGACGTATGGCAGAAGAGTACTCAGACATTTTTGGTGAGAGTTCCATCTCCAACTGCTGAAGTTCATCGTTAGTCTCAGCATTTGTAAGATTATAGAAGCACGACGCCACAACTGAAAGCAGTTGACCTGACTTCTCATAAGCCTCTATGGTGTTAGCAAAAGTAGGAGCTTTAGGGTTGTTAGCGATTGCATCTATCTCAGCCAGCCCCTGCTTCATAGCCTCTTCAAAGGCCGGCATATAGTCAGAAGTTTTGATTTCATTGAACGGATAAGTACCGTGTGGAGTCTTCCAATTCTTGTAATTTAGAAATGGGTTCTGCGCATTAGCGGCAACTGTTACGGCAAGTGCCATTGTAAGAAATAATTTAGTTTTCATATTAAGTTAAAAAAAATTATCAGCAACTAAAAAAAGTCAGCAACAAAAGTTATCAGGGTGCTGTCTTGATTATTTTGACAGTCTGACTTATACCGTTGACATAAGCCTTGACCAAGTATATGCCGTCTTGCAGATGCGACAAGTTGAGCGTTACATAATTGGAGTTTGGCTTAGCGGAGAACATGAGTACACCGGCAAGGTTATACACATCGGCTTGAGATATAATACCGTCGGATGATATAATCAGTTCTCCATCAGTAGGATTAGGATATGCCATTGTCAGTGACATGCCTAAGGAACCGAGCGTTTCCAAAGAGGTATATATCCGGTTTCCATAGACCACTTCCATACGTGCTCCGTCCTTTATAGGGATATTGTTTTGTCTGAGAAAATCACACTCGATAGGCATATCTGCTTGCATATCCCTCCCCCAGAATGAGAGTTGCGATTGTGCCACACAAGTCTTGTTGACAGAGTCGTATTCCACACTTGCCACCTCTCGCCATGTGTTAAAGATAGATTGCTGCCACGACCAATTTTTAAGTCGAAGAGACTCATCGTAAGTTTTTTCAAAGCGCGCCAGAGGATTCCAAGCCATCTGATTCCAAGAGCGCACAATGAATGCATCTGAACCATCCGGTAGAAAATCTGAATTGGCCGACTGAAGTGGTACCCAAGACATACCGGATGGTGTTTGCTTATAGATTTCTACGGTCTGGTATTTCTCGTTATGAGTGATATTATTTAGAAATGAAGTGAATCTGAGTTCCGGCTGCCATTTGTTATCACCATAATAGTCAAGCTGCGCTACTTCTTTATCGGCACTACGTCTAAAAACGACACGGGCCAACGAATCAGCCGCATTATCAGCATTATCACCGGAGAGAATGGCAAAAGAATCCAACTCACCATTAGTTTGAGAAGTCTTATATGCATAAGAGATGATTGTCGCCTGCTCCCCATCCTGTGACTTCATACGCACCGGCCTCACGACATCTGCAACAAGCTCGTACTGAGTAGTAAAAGTTGAAACAAGAGAATAAGGTGCAACATCTAAGAAGGTCTTTTCTATGGTATTAAGAAGTTGCTCGGAATCATATACAAATTCCATAGAATTTATTGTGACCCACTTGCTTTCAAGCCACTTTTCATGTGTTTCAAGAGTAAGATACTCGCCAGAGTAAGTTCTAACCACCCTGCTGCTATTCACCCACGAAGAACCTTGAGATACAAGTTCAAGCTCCATAACCAATAGATTGTCTTGATTATAGAGATATTGGTATTTATAAACCTGAGATTGAGTAGTCAAAAGAATCTCACGCACATAGTCTGCTGAATACAAATGTAGTGAAAACAGACTCACCATGAATATAAGAAGATATTTTTTCACGCGACTAATTAAGGAATTTATATATATAATTTTGCGGGCACAAAGTTATAACATTATTTACAATTCACAAAATAAAAGCGTATTTATTTTTTCAATTAACGAATTTATTTTCCGATTATAAAAAAATAAATTATCTTTGCAAGGCAATTGCACAAGCATAAAGGTTGAGAAAAGTACTCAAGTGGGTTGACTAATCGGGAAGAATGTACTATAAGGGTAATTGAAATATGCTGTGTAATAGCATAAACTATTCAATACTTTACACTATGATTACAGCAGAAGGAAAAGGGATTACCGTCAAGACGACGGTGGTCAGCACAACGGTCTCTGAGATTAGCGAAGTGACCAAGAATGAGAAGAAATCGCTTGATGCGGTAGCACCCAAAGAGGTAGGCAAGTTGGACATGGTAATAGCTTTTGACACCACAGGTTCTATGGCATCATACATCGATGCCGTTCGGAAAGAGGTGTCAGAACTCATACCGAGGTTATTCAAAAACAACGAAGATTTGCGACTTGGCATAGTGGCCTTCGGCGACTATTGCGACATGAACAGCGCCACAGACTTTGGCGATGCATATCAGTGCGTTGGCCTGACCAACAATGAGAACGACCTTATAAAATTCGTCAGAGAGTCCAAGAATACGAGCGGCGGCGATGGCGACGAGTTCTACGAGTTGGTGATTAAGAAAATCGTTGAAGAAAGCGAGTGGCGCGAGGGCTCTACCCGTGCCATACTCCTCATCTCTGATGCCAATCCTCACGAACTTGGCTACACCTATCGTGATTACGTAGTAGGAAATCAGATAGACTGGCGCCATGAAGCCAAGAAAGCCGCTGATATGAAGATTAAAATCGACACCGTAACGATTAACCCGCTTGAGTGGTACAAAGAACTTTCGGCTATGACCAATGGCATCAGCGTACCTTTCTCGTCAGGTTCAAAGACGGCACATTTGGTCGAGGCAGCAACTATGGCACGTGGTTCGATGAAGTCGCGAGCTTTCTTTGACACAATGGCAGAATCA
>CAMHGK010000124.1 GCA_946184695.1 uncultured Bacteroidales bacterium
CTTCAATATTCTGGATGGTATAACTCTGGAAGGGGAAGAATTTCCAACTACTAGCATTACTATATATGGTAGAACTGGCAGAACCACCACGCCAGTCTCCTGTAGCAAAGCCCTCCCAGATGACAGCTCCAGAATTGGCAGTAATGGTACCAGCACCAATGGTGTTATTGCCTTGGTCCATGTCCTGACCTTTGATAAACCCCCAACAATATAGTGTACCATTTAGTATTATCTGTCCACCGCTACTCATGTCTATCATTCCACATTCACCTGTAGGATAGGCGGATGCCTTACCTCCACCTGAAGACATCATCTTACCAGCTACGCAAAGATTACCGTTAACCGTGATATTAACACCATCTTGTAATATGAGCTTCCTGAAAGCAGACAATGCTGTGGCAGTTCTTACTGTATATGGCTCTGTGATTACACTTTTTGAATTCACGAAGGTAGAACCTATAGTGTGAGGAATAAGCAGAGTATTGCCACTGCTTATCGTGTAGTTGCCGGCATCTAATAAACCATCGCTAACGAGAACTATAGTCTTATTGCTACCTGACGAAGCCGCAGAGTTGGCTGCATTAAGGTCTGTGAACAACTTGTCGCCTACCATAAATACAGGTTTGCTCGCTTCTACCAAATCTACTCCTACAGAACAGGTTTGCTGAAAATACTTATTGATGTATGATGTGTTCGGACTGAAATACGATTTCGTTGCGCCACCATCAGTCGTTGTGTACCACCCCAATAGTTTATAGTTGGCATCGTTGACGGTAACGGTGAGATTGAAAGGCTTGTTTGTCGTTATGGACGACCCTGCGGCAACCATCGTTCCATCGCATTTTGCTGTGTAGCTGCATTTGGAATCGGGAACCAGGAATGTAACCGTAACGGTAGGATTTGCAACGAAATGTGCATATAAGGTCACATCAGTATAAGCGTCATTTAAAGTAGAACTGCTCGTTTTTATACTGTATTTTGCTACTGCAGCGTTGGAATAGTCGGAGGCTCCGTCTGTCTCTGACCAACCTTCCAAAACGTATCCTGAAGTTGCTAATGAATAAAAGTAAAAATCAAAAGTGGTGTTGGCATCGTCACTTGAGGTTTTGGTTGCTGTCGTCGTCTTCCAATCACTACTGTTTGCGGCAGGAGTGGCAGGCTGTGCTCCTCCTGACGATGTGTAATTAACATACACCTTACCCTTGTTAGATGGGGATGATGATGACACTTTTGCATATCCACGAGCATAGTTACTACTACCAGCCCATAAATCGTTTGATAATGCAGTAAATACAATAAATACTACTGCAAATTTAACGAATAAATTAAAATTCTTTATCATAGTGCTTTTATTTAGTCAATTTTATTTGTGTTGATTATGCTTCTTAATATTTAATATTAAGCTTATCCAAGGTTTCATAGCCACTAACGCAAACGCTATAGCCCATACGATATGCGCATATTCCACTAACCGGTGCGGTGCGCAAAGCATACCAATGCTCCATGCAATGACCAACGCTGCATAATATATCCCCCATTTATCGCGCCATTTCCATAAGATGGCAGGTAGAGGATTGAAGGGTATAATCAGCCAACTCCATTCCGACCCGGGCAGGGGCGATAAGAGCAGCCACACCATCAGGCAGCCTAAAGCCGTTTGCAGTGCCAACAGCAACCAGCTGATGTATTCACGCTTCCAGAACAGGCCAAAAATAGCTAATAACAATAAAATCAGTGAAGCATAAAGCGGGGTGAACGTGTCGCCTTTATACTCGTTTACATTGGGCAACAACTCCCTTCCATCGCTTATTATAGGCTTGCCGGCGATGGTTGCCCGCTGCCATGTCTGGACAAGTTCTTTTGGTGCTATAAGTTTCTCTTTTTTAGGTAAGTCAGGGTTGTCAACTTGCCCGCCGACAAGAGTCATACAGTAGAATAAACTCCATCCGTGTGGTGCATTATCATAGAAAATCTCTCTAAGTGTTCTCTCAAAGGGCCTGCCCCAATCCGGGTAGGTTATTTTGTAGTCGGTACCATATATCTTGTTAGCGGAGCGGATGGCGTTATCTACGCTATGCACAATTGATACGGCGCAACCGCGTTTGATGTAGTCGTATGGCAGATAGATGCCTTCATCTACAAGCTCGTCACACATACGCCATAGCTCCGACTTTACTTCTGCTGGCAGGTTGAGCGGGTATTCTCTTACGCCCCTGCCTTCTTCTTGATATAACGATAAATAAACATCCAATGGCATCGCTTCCATTCCCATCTTCAGGTCGCCAAGCAAGAAACGGAGCACTTTGCCCTGCACTCCTTCACTTTCGTAACTGAAAACGCAATCGAGATTATAGTAAGGACATTGCATGTGCAAGGCGGCATGTCCGAGTATGCTATACATCACCTCTCCCGGCTCGGCTATCACAAGGCTTGCTGTTATGAAATCGTCTGCCAAACGGTTTGGTTCCGAGATAGTATAATTCTGTCTTGTTGTGGAAACATCATCTTGTAAAGAGTTTTTGTCTATGACCTGAGCATCAATGCCATAACTGAATATGAGTAAGTACAGCACAAGCATAACAGCCCATATCTTTGTCTGTAACTTAATTCTCCATGTAGAAATCTTACTCATATTCTTTCTGTTTGATTTTGTTTACTATTTAGTTGAAGTTTGTAATCGGTAAATGTATGTTACTTTATGTTAGACATATTGATATAGAAAATCAATATGTCAAATATCGCTGCGTTTGTGCTCTTAAACCCGCGCACAAAAAAATCATCAGGGGAACAACTGTTACCCTGATGACGAACTTATATGTCCTTTTGCAACCCACAGCCGCAATCGGATTTCTTATCGACACACACAATCACTCTTTCTCATCAGGCAATGAGAAATAGTGTTTACATGGTCTGAAAGAATCAATTAGGCTCGTCTTCAAAGGCACCTTGGCGGTGCCACGCGTAATAGTTATCCGCTTTAACGCCGCGAAATTATGCATTTTTATTCAATGCAGCAAATTTTATTCACGTAATTTACGAAAAAAGTTAAATTTTTTTTACTTTTTGCTATTTTTTGACCCCTGTAATTTCCGTGTTCCAATCCTGTCTTTCACTACTCACCTCTCAATTGAAAAAACGCGGGCTCTTTCTGCCCGGCGGTCTTGTTCGCTGCTTATAGCCGTCAAGTGGCAGATAATAAACAAAGAGAGTGTGTCAGAATGACACACTCTCTTTTAAGTTCGTCCAATACGGTCCGAAATGATACAAAAGAATAATTGTTTGTTAATTTTTTTGATAATCTTGGACCTAATTACAATGACACATCCTCCTGAAGGCTTGTGACTCTGTTATTTGTCATCATGAGCGTGGAGCTGCTGAACGTAGATGGCGTGCATCATGCGCTCGCGTTTCTTCTCCGACGGTTTCTCGAACTGCTGACGGCGGCGGAGCTCTTTAACCACGCCGGTCTTTTCGAATTTACGTTTGAATTTCTTCAGGGCGCGCTCTATGTTCTCGCCCTCTTTTACGGGTACTACTATCATTGTTGTAATGTTTTATGATTTCACTTTGTGTTAATTTTGGCAGCCTCTCTCAAGCCAAGTCAATGCTCTTTTTCCGACTGCTCTTTTTGATGTGCTTTGTGTCTCTCATTGCCGCACACCTCTCCGTTAGTCCCCTTCAATCAGGTCCCTAACCGGTTGCAAATGAGACTTTATATGGTGCGTGTCGTATTCCTATTCTGCTGGTAAATACCCCCTTTCGGTTTGTTCTATGGGCACCTGCTGCCCCTTTCTTTTTTGTTGTTTAGCTTATGTTTTTGCAAAAGCGGCTGCAAAGGTACGTTATTTTTTTTATTCCCGCAAATCTGCGAGTTTTTTTATTTCTTTCCGCACCATTATGCCTATCGCTGTGGCGGGTGTTCGTGCATGTTTGCGGCATGTTTGCCGCAATAGTTCTATCCTATTTCTCTAATTTGAACGGGAACGAGCCTACGAGGTTGTCGTCGATGAAGAAGTCTGCGTTATATACTCCGACTTGCAGTATCTCCTCGACGTTCCAATAGAGTACGTCTGTGAGTTGCTCTCCGGTGTATTCAAACTCTTTCTTTACCGAGTATTCTATGTCGGCATTCTCGAAGTGGAAGGTGTTGTCGGCACTCTTGGTCATTATCTCGCCATCTGGTCGGCGCAGGCGCAGGTAGATGGTCTTCATGCCGGGCTCTGTGGTTATGTTTTTGAGAATGGTGTATGAGAACTGCAGCTTTGCAATCTTGCTTATGCGGCGGGTTTTGCGGTCGCGATTGTTGAGCGGCGTCACGGCAAGGTCGGTCACCTCCATCATTGATGCGCGGCTCACGACTTCCGTCAGTTTCTGCTTCTCCTGCTCAAGCTGTGTGGCTTTGGTCGCAACCTCCTCATACTGCCGTTTCACCTGTGCGTTCTCGCCCGTCAGACGCTCATTCTGGCGGTTGAGCGAGTCAATTTGATGAACGTACTGCACCATCACCGCACGCACCGTGGCGAGTTCTTTTTTCAGTTCGGCTATGCGTCGGGCATCGGTCGCTTTCGTCACTCTGAGCTCCTCAAGCAGGTCCTGTACGCGCTGTTTCTCTTGGGTGAGCAGGTCTGCCAGTGAGTCGTTCTCGATGCGGGCTATCTGGTAGTCGTCGTAGGTGATGGCAAGTTGTTCGTACTCGTCTTCCAACTGCTTCTTCTCGAAGTCTAATTGCTCCACTATCTCTTGCATCTCGCTGCGCGTCTTGCGGTTGTCGATGAAAAGTACTAAAGCCGCCACAGCTGTCAATGCCAGCAGGGCGATGAGTATGTATGCTGATTTCTTTTTCATAGCAGTGGTATGATTTTTTCAAGTTGCATGCCGCGGGAACCTTTGATGAGTATGGTGGCTCCCTTGGGGCTATGGGTGGTGAGATACCCGGAAAGCTGCTCTGTGTCAGCAAAGACGGGGTAGGGTGCCGACGTGGCGGCAAACTCCTTGCCTACTAACAGCACATTCTCAGCCTTCTGCTCAAGCAGCAGGTTGACGATGTTCTGATGCTCTAAGTGCGAGTACGAACCAAGTTCGAGCATGTCGCCGAGTATGAACATCAGCTTTGCGGCATCGTACTGGCCAAGTGCACTCGTGATGGCAGCACGCATCGAAGTGGGATTGGCGTTGTATGCATCCACTATCAGCGTGTTGCTGTCGGTTCGTACAAGTTGCGAGCGGTTGTTCTTGGGTATGTAGTCGCGCACTGCCTGCAGAGCCGTATCATGGTCAATACCGAAATACGAGCCAATGGTCAGTGCAGCCTGTATGTTCTCTGAGTTGTAGCTGCCTATGAGGTGGGTTCCCTCGGGCATCGTGCCGCTGTGGTAACCTATGGTCTTGAGTCCTGCCGCCATCACTTCAAGATAGGGATTGTCAAAATTGCGGAAGCATAAGCCTTCATGCTGTCGAAGGTAGTCGTAGAGTTCGCCTTTGGTGCGCTGCACTCCCTCAAACGAGCCGAATCCCTCAAGATGTGCGCGTCCGACGTTGGTTATCAGTCCGCAGTCAGGCTCTGCTATATCCACCAGTTCGCGTATGTCGCCCGGGTGTGATGCTCCCATCTCCACAATGGCGATGTCGTGCTCTTGTCGAAGCTGTAACAGTGTCAGCGGTACTCCCACCTGATTGTTCAAGTTGCCCTGAGTGAAGTGAACGTGGTAGCGGGTTGATAGCACTGCCGCCGTAAGCTCTTTCGTGGTGGTCTTGCCGTTAGTACCGGTAATGGCTACCACAGTCTTGCGTTTCAGACTTCCGTCTGACGGTGGCATAGCCGCCCACTGACGCCTCCACTCGCGTGCCAACTCCTGTAGTGCCAACAAACTGTTGTCAACGCGAATCAGGCGTCCGTCGTAGCTGCGCTTCATGGAGCAGGTCTGTGGTATGTCCTCATCAACGACGGCATAGCTTGCACCGGTTTCCAATGCCTGCAATGCGAACAGATTGCCGTTGAAACGTGCACCCTTCAATGCAAAGAACACACAACCTGCAGGCAGGTTGCGTGTATCTGTAGAAACCGTGATAGCGGTCTTATTTCTTGTTAGGAAGCTCCAATCCATATTTCTTGCGTTTGTCTTCTATTTTCAGCAGCACTGACAGCACGAAGGCCAGTACACCAAACGAGGCGAATACTATCATCGGAACCAGATAGCCGTCAGTCGCTACGCGCAACTTGCCTATAAGCAGCGGCACCAAGCACAAACCCACGTTCTGCACCCAGAAGATAAGGCAGTAGGCGGAGCCCAGCACCTTCTCGTCGATTATCTTAGGCACGCTCGGCCACATCGACGCCGGTACAAGCGAGAAGCTTACGCCGAGTACCAATATCGTGACGAGTGCAAGCGTCTTGCTCGGATGAGCCGGCAGAACGAATGCAAAGATGCAGTGGCATGCCACCATTATCACCGCGCCAACCATCATCATCGATGCTCCTTTGCCGCGATAGTCGATAAACGCACCGAGGAACGGAGTAAGCACCATAGCCAATATCGGGAACCACTTGAATAGTCCTGCAGCTTCGGCATTAGAGATGCTCAGCGTCTCCTCAAGGAAGTT
>CAMHGK010000125.1 GCA_946184695.1 uncultured Bacteroidales bacterium
CCCCCTCCCAAAGGGCGGGGGAGACCATGCGGATAGAATTCGTTTAATGCATAATACATAATGCATAATGCATAATTGAGAATTGCTTTTTTGTAACAACCCGCCCCCTACCCCCCTCCCAAAGGGCGGGGGAGACCATGCGGATAGAATTCGTTTAATGCATAATACATAATGCATAATGCATAATTGAGAATTGCTTTTTTGTAACAACCCGCCCCCTACCCCCCTCCCAAAGGGCGGGGGAGACCATGCGGATAGAATTCGTTTAATGCATAATGCATAATTTAAAAAAGACAAAAGATAAAAGATAAAAGACAAAAGACAAAAGATAAAAGACAAAAGATAAAAGACAAAAGACTAAAGACTAAAGATAAAAGACTAAAGATAAAAGACTAAAGATAAAAGACAAAAGATTAAAGACAAAAGATTAAATATGGGTAATCGGGTAACTATATTGGGATGCGGTTCGGCGAAGCCTACCCGCCGGAACATACCGAGTTCGCAGATTGTAGAGCTGAACGACAAGCAGTTCATGGTGGATGCTGGGGAAGGTACTCAGATAGCGATGCAGCGCTTAGGTGTACACACGTCGCGGCTTGACCACATCTTCATCTCACACCTTCATGGCGACCACTGCTTTGGTTTGTTGGGACTGCTATCGACATGGGGTATGACCGGTCGGACGCGTTCCGTATGCCTGCATGCCCATGCTGACCTTGAGCGACTGATGCGTCCGCTACTCGACTATTTTTGCCAAGACATGCCATACGAGGTGAGGTTTGAGTCGGTGAACCCTCACCATCATGAGGTGATATACGAAGATCGCACTCTTACCGTTACCTCCCTGCCCCTGAGGCACAAGGTGCCGTGTTGCGGGTTCCGGTTCGACGAGAAACCCCGTCAGCCGCATATCATAGCAGAAGCGATAGAGCGTTATCATATACCTCTTGCGAGCATCCCTGACATCAAGTCGGGCAGCGACTTCACGACAGCGGAAGGCAAGGTGATACCTAATGCCGAGCTAACCACGCCTGCCTCTGCCCCGAGGAGTTATGCCTACTGTTCGGACACTGCCTACAGCGAGCGACTGATAGAGTGGCTGCAGGGAGTGGACACACTATATCATGAAGCCACATACCTTGCTGCCGACATAGAGAAGGCCAAGCGCAACATGCACTCGACATCTGTAGATGCAGCAACGATAGCCAAGCGAGCCGAGGCAGGACGACTGATAATAGGACATTTCTCGTCAGGGATAACCGACCACTCACTGCTGCTGCAAGAAGCAAAAGAGGTGTTTGAGAATACGGTGCTGGCAGAAGAGGGAAGAGAGTATGAGCTTTAGAAATTGAAATACTCTGTTTGACCTATGATGATGTAGTAACCCGCCCCCTAACCCCCTCCCAAAGGGCGGGGGAGACCATGCGGATAGAATTCGTTTAATGCATAATGCATAATGCATAATTGAGAATTGAGAATTGAGAATTGAGAATTGAGAATTGGCATTGCTGTAGCAACCCGCCCCCTAAAAAGATGAGAGTCGAAAGACCAACAGAACAGAATAACATACCTAAATAACAATATCATGACAACATCAGAATTACGCCGTGCGTTCAGAGACGCATACGGCAAGGACGCGGAGCATGTATATTTCTCTCCGGGTCGGGTTAATCTAATAGGTGAGCATACGGATTATAACGGAGGTTACGTATTCCCATGCGCTTTGAGTTTTGGTACATACATGCTCATAGCAGCAAACGGTGAGAAGTGCCTCAAGTTTCGTTCGCTGAACATGCCTGAGGTGACAGAGATACCTTTGAACTTGCTGACCACCCCGCTACCTGCCCGCCACTGGGTGAACTATCCGCTGGGTTGCATAGCTCAGTTTGTGAAGCGCGGTCATGCTGTCAGAGAGGGTTACGACATACTGATATGGGGCAATGTGCCTGCCGGAGCAGGCTTGTCGTCGTCGGCAGCACTTGAGGTAGTGACGGCATACGCCTTCAACGAGCTGCTTGGCACGGGGTTCAACCGCACTGAGCTTGCCCGAATAGGTCAGCTCTCGGAGCAGGAGTTTGCAGGAGTGAGGTGCGGCATAATGGACCAGTTCGCCTCAGCGCAAGGAAAGAAAGACCATGCCATTTACCTCAACTGCGACACCCTCGACTTTGAGCTTGTACCGGTACGCTTAAACGGCATTAAGGTCGTAATCAGCAACACTCACTCGCCCCACAAACTTGATTCTGGTGCATACAACGACCGTGTGAGTCAGTGTCAGACGGCACTAAGCGAACTGAGGAGTGTGCGTCCTGAGTTGAAGAACCTCGCCGAATTGACAGTAGAGGATTTCGAGAAGATAGGCAGTGCCATAACCGATGCTGTAGCTTACCGCCGAGCCCGCCATGTGGTGAGTGAGGTAGCTCGGACGAAGGAAGCGGTGAGTGCGCTGCGCGCAGGCGACATAGAGCGTTTCGGAAAGTTGATGTGCGAGTCGCACATATCACTTCGCGACGACTACGAAGTGACCGGACTGCACCTTGACACCCTTGCCGAGGAGGCATGGAAGATAGAAGGAGTGATAGGTTCGCGCATGACAGGCGGCGGCTTTGGCGGTTGCACGGTGTCGCTTGTCCGCGACGAGGCGATAGAGACGTTCAAACAACTGGTGGGACAAGCATACGAGCGGAAGACAGGTATCCGTCCGGACTTCTACGTAGCTCAGATAAGTGACGGAGCAAGAGAGATAAACGACTGAACCATGCTCCAGCAAGAAACATTTTCGGACTTTAGTCAGGGGCGCAGGATTCGCCTCTATACGATACACAACCCGCAGGGTATGACGGCACATATCACCAACTACGGTGCCAAGGTGGTCGCGCTGCTTGCGCCTGACCGCAACGGACAGCTTGCTGATGTGGTGCTGGGGTTCTCAACGCTGCGGGAATGGCAGACCCAGGAGCCGTATTTCAACGCCGTGATAGGCAGAGTGGCAAACAGGATAAAAGACGGACACTTCCGGTTAGACGGCAAGGACTATCAGCTTGATTGCAACAACGGGAGCAACCACCTGCATGGAGGCAGGTCGGGGTTCAACGATAAGGTGTGGGAGGTGGTAGGTCAGACTGCCTACTCGCTGAGTATGCACTATCGCTCACGCGACGGAGAGGAAGGCTATCCGGGTACATTGGACGTGTATGTGACATACAGGGTTACTCGCGACAACGCACTTGAGATAACCTACGAGGCGAAGTCCGACAAGCCGACCATAGCGGGCTTTACGAACCATGCCTACTTCAACCTCAACGGCGAGGGCAACGGCGACATCCGCGACCACAGGTTGCAGGTTCTGGCAGACTACTACACACCGTTTGACGAGACATCGTGCCCTACAGGCGAAGTGGCGACAGTAGATGGCACACCGATGGACCTGCGCATGCCAACGCGCATAGGCGATAGGATAGACCTCGACTTCTTCAGTCCGGGCAAGGGCATTGACAACAACTTCGTGCTGCGCAAGGCAGAGGACGGCAAAGAGAGCCGCTTGGCAGCGGTGCTGTCGGCAGGTGAGAGGACGATGGAGGTATGGACGACGATGCCGGCATTGCAGGTCTATACCGGCAACTACATAGGTGAGAACACGGGCAAGTCTGGCAAGCCCTACTATCCTCAGTGCGCTATATGCCTTGAAGCACAGAATATACCCGACGCCATCAACCACAGCGATTTCCCCTCGCCTGTGCTGCGGGAAGGGGAAGTATATTACGAGAAGTGTGCGTATAGGTTTGTTTAAGAGGCGAAAGATATACCCCCGCCCCCTACCCCCTCCCAAAGGGCGAGGGAGACCATGCGGATAGAATTCGTTTAATGCATAATGCATAATGCATAATTAAGAATTGGTATTGCTGTAACAACCCGCCCCCTACCCCCTCCCAAAGGGCGGGGGAGACCATGCGGATAGCAACCTTTGACTATAGACTTCAATAGTATAAAGTATAAAGTACTAAAGTTTCCCGCATAAGAGAGAATAAAATTTCTTTTTTTGGGTTATTTTGGGTTATTTTGGGTAATTTTTGACAACTTAAAAAAAGAGAAACGCAGTTTTTCGTTAAATTAGTATAATTCGTAGATGACCAATAAATATAATTCGTTGATTATCTGTTGTGGGAAAGTTTAGTAAAGTAGAAAGTAGAAAGTAGAAAGTAGAAAGTAGAAAAAATTTAGTAGAGAGAAGAAAGTAGAAAAATTTTAGTAGAAAGGCTAAAGATGAAAACACAGTCTATATATGTATGTCAGAACTGCGGGGCACAGTCACCAAAGATGCTTGGCAGGTGTCCGGAGTGCGGTGAGTGGGGAACGCTGACAGAGCAGGTGGTGTCGGCAGGTACGCAGAGTCCGAGGAGCATGCGTCTGTCAGGTTCGACGACATTAGGCGGCGGCGAACCTGCACAGCTGCTTCAGGACATTGAGGTGCAGCAGGAGCGCCGGATTGACACTCTGTCGAGTGAGTTCAACCGTGTCTTGGGCGGCGGCTTGGTGCCAGGCAGCCTTGTGCTGCTTGGCGGCGAACCCGGAATAGGCAAATCGACACTTGCCTTGCAGGTGCTGATGCGCATGCGAGGGACGAAGGCGCTATATGCTTCAGGCGAAGAGAGCACGCGTCAGCTCAAGTTGCGCGCCGAGCGTATCAGTGGCGACAACGACCGGTTGTACATAATGAGCGAGACCAATCTTGACAACATACTTCAGCAAGTCAGGGCGTTGCAGCCGGAGGTGGTGGTGATCGACTCCATTCAGACCATTGGCAAGCCCGACATGGAGAGTGCCATAGGCAGCCTGAGTCAGGTCAGAGAGTGCACGTCGGCACTGATGCATGAAGCAAAGCAAAGCAACGTCCCCTTTATCATCATCGGACATATAAATAAGGAAGGCAGTCTGGCCGGTCCGAAAGTGTTGGAGCACATAGTGGACACGGTGCTTCAGTTTGAGGGCGACCAGCATTACTTATATAGGATAGTGCGTGCGCAGAAGAACCGCTTCGGTTCGACGTCGGAGATAGGCATCTTCGAGATGCGCAGCGACGGTCTGAGGGAGGTGGTCAACCCGAGCGAGCTACTGCTGACAGCCAATCACGACTCGCTGTCGGGTATAGCGATAGCCGCGGCGATAGAGGGCATACGTCCGCTACTGATAGAGGTTCAGGCATTGGTATCAACGGCGGCATACGGCACTCCCCAGCGGAGCAGTACGGGTTTCGACGTAAGGCGCCTGAATATGCTGTTGGCTGTGCTTGAGAAGCGCATAGGCTTCAAGTTGCCCCAGAAAGACGTGTTTTTGAACATAGCCGGCGGCATACGTACAAGCGATCCGGCAGCAGACCTGCCCGTACTGGCTGCTATATTGTCATCGAACATGGACCTGCCCGTCAGGCCCGGGATATGCCTTGCGGGCGAAGTGGGACTTGCAGGAGAGATACGCCAAGTGAACCGCCTTGAGCAGAGGATAAAAGAAGCCGACAAACTCGGATTTAAGAAGATTATCATCCCCGAAGGTCAGAAGACCGGCATCACTCATACCAACATTGAAGTCATACCCGTCCGCAAAGTTAACGAGGCTCTGCAAAAAGTGGTGATAGGGTAATTGAGAATTTTTAATTTCTTATTTCTAATTTCTAATTGAGAAAATTCCTCCTATGTGAGCGTGGAAACGATGCCGACAGCACTCGTTTCGCCGGATAAAAATCGTTCATTCTAATGCCCTATTTGGGTATTATTGCTAAAAATATGTCAAAAAAAATGCATTTTTTTTGACATATTTTTTGTTATTTAGCAAAAAAGATATAAATTTGCAAGTCCTAATTAGCAAAATGTCAGACATGAAAAACACATTATTTTTGACGTTGCTATTTTGCTGCATTGTTGGTTATGCACAGACTCCGATGTCAAGGGAGTCGTATGAGTCGAAAGGTGCATCGCCTTATTACAAGCAGTATAATTCCACATCCCCCTATCTTTATAATCGCCCCGATGCCGAACAGAGAGGTGCGGGGCGCAGTATGTCAGAGAGCGGCAGTCTCTCTGACTGTCAACGTATATCCGACTCGCGTGATGCATTCAGAAGCGGCAGTCGGATGAGTAGCAATATCTACAAGCCCTTCTCGCAGAAATCGCCATCGTCGGTGCGTCGCAAAGCAGGCAGCAGTGGCAACGATGATGACGATGATGATGATTGGGGATATGGCGGCGGAGGTACGGGCGACAACCCCGGCGACCCCGAACAAAACCCATTCGCGCCGATAGGCGAAGGATGGTGTCTTGCATTGTTTGCTGTTGCGTTTATGCTTCTGAGAATGTCACGCAAGAAAAAGCATAGTTGTGCATGACAGCAATGCAATACCATTTCTTGTTTTATATGAGTGCGAGGACGGTGTTATAATAAAACCATGAAATGCACCGTGGATATTCGCCTTTACAGAAAATACCATTGACAATTAACGGAAATTCATATATACTATGAAAACTTTTAACCTCAAATCAATAACCTTAGTGCTATTCCTGCTCTCAGCATCTTTGCAAGT
>CAMHGK010000126.1 GCA_946184695.1 uncultured Bacteroidales bacterium
TATGAAGGCGGAAATGCTTCATTCTGCTATGAGTCATGGGTTAGGGTTTATGAGAATACAGAAGTTAAGGTTGAGATAGAGCTAATCAATGGCTACCGCTTCCTCGGGTTGTACGATGGCGAGACCCTTCTTACCGCCGAGATGCCAACGTCTAAAGATCCTCATTCTTTCATTCCTACAAGCGACAAGACTCTCACGGCGCGCTTCGAGAAGATTCCGACGTATTCTATATCTGTCAATTCAAATATCAGTGAGTCCGTATATAAAGACTATGATGCAAGTATTGAGGCGACGTATGAAAATAACTACACAGGTGATTGGCATTCAACCTACGACGAAGGAACTATAAATCCCGAAGAGGGAACAACTGTTGATCTTATTTTTTATAGTGGTGAAAATACGAGTTGGCTTGTTGGCTACAAATGGCTCGGATGGTTTGATGGTGATGAGATGATAAGCGACGAGCGATACTGTGAAGTAACAGCCACTGCTGATAAAACATACACTGCTCGTTTCGAGATAATCCCATGGCATAAAATAACCGTAAGTGTTGAACCAAGTGAATTAGACAAACCCGACTATGTTGAAGTAGAGGTAGGGTATGATTATGAGTATGAGTATTATAACTATGGTACACAAAAGTGGGAAAAAAGGACTGAAAACGTCTGGGATGAAGGCTCTCGCGAGTTGCTTGTTCCGGAAGGCGCGAAGGCATACGTATATGCTGAAAGTCAGGATAAAAATGTGAAATTTGTACGCTGGAATGATAACACTACAAATAATGACTATAGTATAGATGTTACAGAGGATAAAAACTACACCGCAATATTTGATGTCGTGCCGCCGGAGGGTTATAGCAAGGTGGGTACCACCAACCTCTATGCAGACATCAGTCATAATGTTGACATAATTGGTCATGAACAATCAACTGTCAATTTCTATAGTACTACTTATAATAATGGAGGCTTCGATGCCGTGGTGAAGGTCGGCAACAATGCAGCTCAATACGTCAATGCCAACGGCTTGCAGGTTAATGGAATAAAAGTGGCGGAACAGGTGATGCAGGCTGCTTCGCTCGCCCGCGTAGTCTATACTTTTACCAACACTACATCTGCTGACCTCAGTTTCTCTTTCGGAAACTTCGCTGATGTGCAAATAGGCGACAATGACTCAGCTCCGATAGAGCGTATTATTGATTCAGAAGGCAAAACCTTAGGAATACAGGGGCAACAGCTCTATATAATCTTCGGTGTCGGCAAAAAAGGTTCGTCGCTTGTTGACGACTATTGGTTTGGTGATTTAGGGGCAGTGGAAGATATCAATGCAGAGCAGATAGTGGGCAATTATCAGTCCAATATCCACGACCTTATGATAGAAAACGGCTCATACGACAGTGCTATGGGCTGGTGCTGGAAGAACCGCACACTCGCTGCCGGACAGAGTATGGCTTTGTCGTTTATGGTCGGTATGGGCGAAGTAGTGATGGCTCCTTCGTCAAGCCTGATGGCTCCGACCCTTGCCAATCCTGCAAGCTGGAACGACATATCGGCAGAGAAGAATTTCGTCGTTGAAGGTATCTATGATCACGTAGCCGGACTCAACGGAATGATAGAGTACGCAGTGGAAGAAGTCAATTCCGATGCCGATTGGAAGCTACTTGCCACTACTCCTGCTGTAATTGAGACAGGCGAGTATTTCTCCGGAAGTCTGTCTGCAATGTTCGATGCCGCCAAGTCGGTTCATACTCTCCACTTCCGTGCCCGCGACGTGCTTGGGAATACTACCGTACTGCCGTCTGTTCAGTATGAGGATATGAGTGCATACGAGCTGACCGGTTCGATAGTCAATAAAGTTTATAACGGCAAGGCTCAGGAGCAAAGCGGCTTGACGATAAGTCCGGCACTTGATACCGAAAAGTATTCAGTAGTTTACAGCAACAACGTCAACGTCGGTACTGCCAAGATTACGCTGCAAGGCGTATTCCCCTATACCGTTGGAAAGAAGGAATATACATTCCAAATCAACCCGCAACCATTGGCAGGATCTGTCTATATCACTGAGTCCGGAATGGTATATAACGGCGAAGCTCATACTCCGGCATGGCGCTTCTCCGACTATAGCGGCTTGCGAGAGGACACCGACTACAAAGTGACTTGGAAGAATAACACTCTGCCCGGCACCGCTACTCTTACCGTAAAGGGTATAAACAACTACGAGGGGACTCTTACTGCACAGTTCGATATTGACAAGGCTCAGGTGACAAGCAGCATGTATGCTGTTACGCTACCCGATGATGTCCTCTACGATGGAGCAGCTCATACTGCTTCGCTCGAAGTATATAACAGCGACCTTGGTGCTGCCACACTGCTCTATTGGAATGGTAATGCATTTGTTGAGCCTTTAGACAAGGGTGAATACAGTGTGATATTGTCAATAGACGAGAGCCGTCTGTACCACGCATACGAGAGGAATATGGGTAGTTTCAATATCTATCGTTTGGACGCAGAAGAGTGGGCTGCTCTGCAAGCGCTCAATGCCGACCTGAGCCAGCACACATGGTTCAACCCGTGGGACCTGTCGGCAGGTGAAGCAAGCGTGGGTACACTGAAAGGTGTTTCGCTGACCAACGGACACATAACATCAATTGATTTATCAAACAACGGTCTTGACGGCAACTTCCCCAAAGATGCTCTCTTGCTGCCGTATCTCTCGTCGCTCAACCTCTCTAACAATAACCTCAACGGCAAAATAGACGAGGGCATCCAAGAGTTGGTTCAGACTCCCCAGTGGGCTGCCATCAACTTGGGTATGAATGCCGATGGCACTATAAATATCAAAGTTAAGAAGCCCGATACATGGTCAACCGTGTATATTTGGGCATGGCTCCATGACCCATCGTCCGACGTATTGAATAATCTGTTTGATGCTTGGCCCGGAGCCTTGATGACTGATGAAGGTGACGGCTGGTGGTCATACGACAATCTGCCCGTAGGCATCAACTTGGTATTCAGCGATAACGGCTACCCGCAGACTATTGATATTAACTATATAACTCAGAACACTGCGTTCACACTCGCTGAAGGTACCCAATACACTGTTGCCTCTCAGCAGAGCTTTATTTCCGGCGATCAGACTCTGTCGAAAGGTCTGAGAAGTCTTGATATATCGTCTAACTCGTTAGCAGGCAACATAGGCGCATTTGCACAAGCTGTTCCCTCATTGGTTGTGCTGAAGGCTTCCGACAACAACTTGGAAGAAGTCAGTCCGATGCTCTCGACTAAAATCGGGCAACTCAATCTGCATCAGCAGCAGGTACTTCAACCGCGCGTGATAGACCTTCGGGAGGTGTCGGCAGATTCTGAGAGTCTGCTCTCGAAGATCCCCACCATCATGCTCTATAACCACTCTGAGCAGAACTATGAGCCAAAGTCGGAGGTTCTGATGACTCTTGATGACTCTAATGCAGGAAGCTGGCACGCAAGTGCAGTAGTCACAGATGCTGACAATGGGCAGTGGGAATGGTCAACCGACGGCTACAACAGCGTATTCAGTCTGACCTCAGATGATGCACTCACTGCGACCAATCCCAATTCCACTTCATCGTTCCAAGTTAAATTGCTCTTTGCAGACGGTGATGCCAACTTCACAGGTGATGTTGATGTGCTCGACTTGCAGGCAAGCATCAACTATATATTCGGTGAGTATGGCTATCAACACCCGTTCAACTTTACTGCTGCCAACTTGTTTGCAGACGCAACTATCAATGTTCAGGATATTGTTCTGCTCATTGACAAACTGTTGTCCGATGAGACAGAGCCGTCAGATATAGCAAGGCGTCGCATTAAAGCAGAGCAAGTAGATTTAGCTACTGCTGAACTGCGTTGGGAGAATGGCGAGCTGCATCTGACAAGTGCTGAACCGGTGGCTGCATTAGACCTGAGAATAGAGGCATCGGCAAGTATCGAATGGACAGTGGCTTCGCACACCGTATCGACAAAGCAGAGTAGCGGTGTAGAGCATGCTGTCGTGTATTCTTTGGCGGGCAGCACCTTCCCTGCTCAGACCGATGTGGTGATAGCACGAAGCAAGGACCTCGAGCCCGTGACCGTTAGTGCTAAGCTTGCTGACAAACAAGCACAGCCTATCAGTGTGAGCACTCTGACAGTTCCTGCCAATATTCCTACTTCAGTTACCAATGAGGCGTTGTCTGAGTTGACAATCTCTGTTAGCGATAACACTCTTGTTGTAAATTCCGACATCAAGTCAGCAGGAGCGGCTTGGACAGTTTATGATATGAACGGCAAGCGTGTAGGTAATGGTATATTGTCTGAGGGTCGTCAGACGCTTCTGACGCTTAGTCAGACAGGTACATTCCTGCTTGTCGTAAGCGATGCTAATGGTAATATGATAACCTCTGAAAAAATAATCAATAAATAATAACGGATATGAAAGCAATAACTAAGTATCTATTTATGGCATTGTGCGCTCTCGCCGTGACATTCACGGCGGAGGCGCAAACCGCCAATACACTATCGGCAGGACAAGTGCAGTTGGAGCCTGAGACATCTGTCGCACTCCCGTTCTCACTTGACAACACCTCAGAGATAGTGGCACTGCAATTTAATGTGACGTTGCCTTCAGGAGCTGCGTTTGACGTTAGTTCGCTGAGTTTCTCTGCTCGCCGCACTGATCATGTCGCTGTGGTTCGCAACACCTCTGCGGGCAATTACATGGTGATGGTGTATTCGCCTACCAATAGTGCTATCAGCGGTGATGGTGGTGAGCTGTTCTCTTTGCAGCTGTCTGTAGGCAGCAATGTCGCATCGGGAGTGAGCCAGCCTGTCGAACTCTCTTCGGTTGTACTGACAGGTCGTGATGGTAAGAACGTAGCAACGGGTGCCGTTAATGGCTCAATTCAGGTCATTCGCTACATAACTATCAGCGCTGAGCCATGCGAGAACGGACATATAGAAGGTCTTGGTAGTCATATTGCCGGTCTTCCTGTCACTCTTAAGGCTGTGGCTGACGAGACATACCATTTCGTGCGTTGGGAAGACGGTTCTAACAATGAAGAGCGCACAGTGGTGCCTCAAGATAATATGGTGGTAGCAGCCTTTTTCTCGCGCGATCAGTTCTCGCTGACCGCTGTGCCCAATAATGCTGAGATGGGTTCGGCAACGGGAAGCGGCGTATATGATTATAACTCTATAGTAACAATATCAGCGGCGGCTAATGCGGGTTATCATTTCGTACAGTGGAGCGATGGTGTAGTGACAAATCCGCGAACAGTGACAATGGGTTATGCCAATGTCACCTACACAGCAGAGTTTGCCGTCAATCAGTACAACATCACGGCAACATCAAGTGATGCTGTGATGGGTTCGACATCAGGTAGCGGTCTTTTCGACTTCAAGTCAGAGCATCAGATATCGGCAATTGCCAACGAAGGTTATCATTTCACAGGGTGGAACGACGGCAATACTGATAATCCACGCACTGTGTTAGTGCCCATTGGCGGTGCTACGCATGTCGCTTTGTTTGCTCCTAACAAATACGACATCTCTGTTAATTCTTCCGATGCTGAGATGGGTTCTGTAAGCGGTGCAGGCAACTTCGATTACTTGTCGAGTGTTGAGATTTCAGCTACTGCCAACACGGGCTATCATTTCACTCAGTGGAGCGATGGCGTAACAGAAAATCCTCGCTCAGTGGTAGTGCCTCTGAACGGCGGATCGTTCGTGGCAGAGTTCGCACCGAATCAGTACAACCTCATCGTTTTGTCAGATAACGAGGCGATGGGTAGCGCAGCAGGTACGGGTCTGTATGATTTCAAGACCTCTCATGTCGTTTCCGCAACTGCCAACGAAGGTTATCATTTCGTACAGTGGTCAGACGAGGTTTTGGAAAATCCGCGCACTATTGTTATCGGTGCTTCCGATTTGACTCTCAGAGCTTTGTTTGCTCCTAACAAATACGACATATCCGTCAGCTCGTCGGATGCTGAGATGGGTTCCGTAAGCGGTGCAGGCAGCTTCGACTACCTGTCGAGCGTTGAGATTTCAGCTACTGCCAACACGGGCTATCATTTCACTCAGTGGAGCGATGGCGTAACAGAAAATCCTCGCTCAGTGGTAGTACCTCTGAATGGTAAATCGTTCACCGCAGAGTTTGCACCGAATCAGTACAACCTTATCGTTTTGTCAGATAACGAGGTGATGGGTAGTGCAGCAGGTACCGGACTTTACGACTTCAAGTCGGAGCATCAGATTTCCGCAACCGCCAACGAAGGTTATCATTTCGTACAATGGTCAGATGAGGTTTTGGAAAATCCCCGCACTATTGTTATCGGTGCTTCCGATTTGACACTCAGAGCCTCGTTTGCTCCTAATAAATACGACATATCCGTCAGCTCGTCGGATGCTGAGATGGGTTCCGTAAGCGGTG
>CAMHGK010000127.1 GCA_946184695.1 uncultured Bacteroidales bacterium
TATCCTGCAGGCTGAGAACAACATTACAGAGCCTGCCAACCCCAAGACCATCAGCCTTAACACTTTTGCCGCAAGCACTCAGGACAGCTCTGCAGGACCTGCTGCCGGACCTGCTGCTGCCGGACTTGCTGAAAAACCCCTCATCAGCGTCCAGGATGTCAGTTTCCATTATGCCGATGGTACCGACGTGCTCAGGCATGTCTCGCTCGACATCCGTCGCGGTCAGACTGTGGCTTTCGTGGGCCAGTCGGGCGCAGGCAAGTCCACACTGCTCGACCTTGTGCCGCGTTTCTACGATGTGACAGGCGGCGCCATATTCATTGCCGGCACAGACATCCGCGAAGTCTCCACTCGCTCGCTTCGCTCGCTCATGGGTAACGTCACTCAAGAAGCTATACTCTTCAACGACACTATATTCAATAACATAGCCTTCGGCGTTGACCACGCTACCCGCGAGCAGGTCATCGAGGCAGCACGCATAGCCAACGCCCACGACTTCATCATGGCGACGCCCCTTCAGTACGACACCATCATCGGCGACCGCGGCTCGCGCCTGAGCGGCGGACAGCGGCAACGCTTGGCCATAGCACGGGCTGTACTGAAGAACCCCGACATCCTTATTCTCGACGAGGCCACTTCGGCTCTCGATACCGAGTCCGAACAACTTGTTCAGCAGGCGCTTGAGCGACTTATGGCAGGCCGCACCACTCTTGTCGTGGCGCACCGCCTCTCCACCATCCGCACGGCAGACCTTATATGCGTAGTGGCAGACGGACAACTGGTCGAGCGCGGAACGCACGACCAACTCATCCGACTCGGCGGCTACTACTGCCGACTCATAGAAATGCAAAATAGCTGATATCCTACTGCTTACCCGTGATGATACGCTTGATTTCCGACAGGCGGTTGAGTGCTTCAAGCGGGGTGAGGTTATTCACGTCAAGATTCTTTATCTCGTCGCGCACCTGCTCCAGTATCGGGTCGTCTAACTGGAAGATACTCAGTTGCAAACCGTCGCGCGACTGCTTTATCGCCTCTATCGGCTTCTGCTTCTTGCCCTGTTTGCTGTTCTGCTCAAGCTCCGACAGTATCTGCTCGGCGCGCTTGACGATGCTCTTGGGCATGCCCGCCATCTTTGCCACATGAATACCAAACGAGTGTTCCGAACCACCGCGGACGAGTTTTCTGAGGAACACCACCTTGTTGTCCACCTCGCGTACCGACACGTTGTAGTTGCGTATGCGCTGCATCGACTGTTCCATGTCGTTGAGTTCATGGTAGTGGGTGGCAAACAGCGTTTTAGCGTGGCAAGGGTTCTCGTGTATGTATTCCACTATCGCCCATGCTATGCTTATGCCGTCGTAGGTTGACGTGCCGCGCCCGAGTTCATCGAACAGCACCAGACTGCGCTCTGAGAGGTTGTTGAGGATGGCGGATGCCTCGTTCATCTCCACCATAAATGTGCTCTCGCCCGACGAGATGTTGTCGCTTGCACCCACGCGAGTGAAGATCTTGTCCACTACGCCGATGCTCGCGCTCTCAGCCGGCACGAAGCTGCCCATCTGAGCCATCAGCACTATCAGTGCCGTCTGACGCAGCAGAGCCGACTTACCTGCCATATTCGGACCGGTGAGTATGATTATCTGCTGCGAGTTGTTGTCAAGCATTACGCTGTTCGACACGTACTGCTCGCCCATCGGCATGCGTTTCTCGATGACGGGGTGACGCCCCTCTTTGATATCGATTATGAGCGAGTCGTTCACCTCAGGACATACGTAGCGGTTGGCTTCTGCCGTGATGGCAAACGAGAGCAGACAGTCGATGCGGGCAAGCAGGTGCGAGTTGGTTTGCAGTGCAGCCACGTCGCCCAGCATATCGACGAGCAGTTCACTGTAGATTCGAGTCTCTATCACCGCTATCTTCTCCTCAGCACTGAGTATCTTCTGCTCAAACTCCTTCAGTTCCTGGGTGATATACCGCTCAGCCTGAGCGAGCGTCTGCTTGCGTATCCACTCAGGCGGAACGAGCTCCTTGTAGGTGTTGCGCACTTCAAGATAGTAGCCGAATACGTTATTGTAACCCACCTTCAGGCTCTGTATGCCCGTTTGCTGAGCTTCGCGCGTCTGCAATGCCAGCAGGTACTGTGACGCATCGTGCTGTATGTCGCGCAGCTCGTCCAACTCTTGGTCCACTCCGCGGTTGATATACCCGGGTTTGTTGGTGGCAATAGGGCAGGTGGGCGATATGGTCTTATGGATGCGCTCGGCAAGTTGTTTGAGCGGTGAGAGGTGCGAGCACCATTCGCCAAGCAAATCGCCGCCCTCTGAGCCGTCAGCTCTTTGTGACTCAACGAGTTTCTTTATCTCGCCTATCTGTTGGAGCGCATTGCCTACTTGCAGCACGTCGCGCGGACCTATGCGTGAGGTAGATATCTTCATCGTCAGGTGCTCCAAATCGCCTATGGCTCTGAGCATCTGAGGCAACTGTTCGCGCAACTCGCGGTGACGGAAGAAAAACTCCACCACCGACTGGCGTTCGCGTATGCGGCGCACGTCCTTCAGAGGAAACAGCAGCCATTTACTGAGCATGCGCGAGCCCATCGGGCAACTTGTCGAGTCGATGACCTCCCTGAGCGACAGACTCTCGTTTCTTGGTAGCAACTCGAGGTTGCGCACGCTGAAGCGGTCCAACCACATGTAGCGGTCCTCCTCAATGCGGCTGATGCGCTGTATATGAGCCGTCTGCAGGTGCTGAGTCATGTCTAAGTAGTGCATTATTGCACCTGCAGCCACTATGCCGCCGGGCATCTGCTCGATGCCAAAGCCTTTCAATGTTGTCGTCTGAAACTGCTTGGTCAGACGCTCAATGGCGGCATCGTAGGTGAACATCCAGTCCTCGAGTTCGAAGGTGAAGTATTTGCTTGAGAAGTTCGACTCAAAAACCTCGCGTTTGCCACGCTCATACAGCACCTCTTTAGGGGCGAAGTTCTCAAGCAGTTTGCCGATGTAGCTACTCGTGCCCTCGGCTATCATAAACTCGCCCGTTGTTATGTCTAAGAACGATAACCCGATCAGCTGCTGCGACTTGCCGTCTTTCTTCTTGTCGGGCAGATACACTGCCGCCACGAAGTTGTTCTCCTTGCTCTGTGTGGTGTCGGAGTAGCTCACGCCCGGGGTCACGAGTTCTGTCACCCCGCGCTTGACGAGTTTCTTGGTCAGCTTCGGGTCCTCCAACTGGTCGCATATAGCCACGCGCTTGCCTGCACGGACGAGTTTGGGCAAGTAGGTGTCTAAGGCATGAAAGGGGAACCCCGCCATCTCGGTGTCAGTCACCGACGACGTACCCGATGAGCGGTGCGTCAGCGTGATATTGAGTATCTTAGACGCTTCTACGGCATCCTCTAAATAGGTCTCGTAGAAGTCACCACAACGAAACAGTAGCAGGGCGTCAGGATATTGCGCCTTGATTTCGCGAAACTGTTTCATCATCGGAGTAAGTGGCAAGTCTGACATAATTGATAATTGAAAATTGATAATTATGCATTATGCATTATGAATTATACATTATGCATTATGCATTATGAATTATGCATTACTTAAAGTCCATGCTCAGTTTGAGGTTGAACATTCTGCCGGTCAGGCGGTTGGGGAATGCCCATTGCACTCCTGTGGCATCGGTAAGCCAGAAGTATGAGTTGATATTCTGTACATTGGCAAGGTTGAATACCTCAAATGTGAGCGACCATGCGTCCACGTGTTTCTGGCGGCGCATCCACTCGTCGTTTTTCTGCGAGAACGACGCACTGGCGCCTATATCCACGCGCCAGTATGTAGGCATGCGCAGCTGGCCGCGCGTCTGCTCTTGACGCGGGTTGCCGAATGGCAGACCGTCGGACACTACGCTCTTAAGGTGCACGCGGAACTGTGGCAGCTGTGGCAGGTAGTCTTCAAGGAACACGGTGAAAGCAAAACGCTGCTCCTGCGGGGCAGGGATCCAGCCGAGTTGGCTGCCGTCAAGGCGTTCGCGTGAGCGCATGGCACTCAGCGAGATCCATGAGTCGGCTCCGGGAATAAGCTCGCCATAGAGTTTTATATCTCCGCCTGTGGTGTAGGCTACTGCATCGTTCATTCCTGAATAGCGTACGCGCACGTTATCAACCGTATAGCTTATCACACGGTCCATGTACTTGAAATAGGCTTCTGCGGTGAGCTTGAACGGGCGCCCCCAAGCGCGGAAGTAATAGTCGGCGCCTGCCACCACATGAGTGGAGCGCTGGGCACGGATATGGGGGTTGAGCTCTATATGTCCCACGCCATAGGCATCAACGGGCATGGTGCGAAGCTCCTTATAGAACGGCGCTTGATAGTAAAGTCCGGTGGCAAAACGCAGGGCGAGGTTGCGGCGGCGGTAGGGGATATAAGTCAGTGAGGCTCGCGGCGAACATAGGAACTCGTTGTTGTAGGTCCAGTAGTTGAGTCTCACGCCGCCTGTCAGGCGCAGGTCGCCGTGACTGAGGGCGAAGTTGTATGAGTCTTGCAGGAACCCTTGCACACGAGCTGAGCGCATCGACGACTTGCCCTGCATCGAATAGAACAGTTCCATGCTCTGCTCGTTGTTGGGCAGCGAGTAGCCGGCTGAGTCGCGCCATTCCCACTCGCGTATATGGTCGGAGATGAACTCACCCTGCACACTTGCACCCCATCTGAGGGTGTTGCTGCCCTTGCGCCAGTCGCCCGTATGAGCCAACGTCACCACTCCCGCCTGTAGGCGGTTGCGGGCATGCTCATGGTACTGTCCCATACCGAGTATCTCCACCTGGTCGCCGGCGGGGTTCTGGTCGGTACTGCTCTGCTCGCTCTGCTTGAGCGACTCATTGGCGTCCTCGGCAGTGCCTGTCTGTTCGGGGTTGGTCTTTAGGAAATACTCGCATGTGATGTCGTAGTTCTCCTGCTCGTTGGTGTAGAAACCATACAGGTCGAAACCTATCCTGAGGTCTTTGTTGAGCTGACCGCTAACTCCAACCGATGCAAAGGCAGTGCGGAAAAGGTCGTGCTCTCTGCCCTCGAAACCCGCGTCCATCACGCGCGTCACCTGAAACGTACCGAAACTCTGATTCAGGCTGTCAGGGCGGAACTCATACGAGTTCTGCGAGAAGTTGCCCATCACACTCATCGACCAGCGGCGGTTGTCCTGTCCGTCGGTCGGGCGTTTGCCGAGTTTCCATGTTATGTAGGTCTGGTAGTCAAAGAAGTTAGGGTTGTAGTTGCCTTTAGTGGGCAGTGCGCCAAGCATATAGCGCGATGTCTTGTAGCGAAGGCCATGCATCATCGAGTAGTCGGCGTTGCCGCTACCCACGTATGCACTTGCACCTAAAAGACTCGCTGTCAGACGCGCCTCGAACATGCGGGGCTGCTTGTAGCGGATGTTAAGAACCGACGACATCTTGTCTCCGTACTCTGCATCATAGCCGCCGGCAGAGAAACTCAGCGACTCCACCATGTCGGAGTTGACAAACGACAACCCCTCCTGCTGACCTGCACGAATAAGCAGCGGGCGGTGTATCTCTAAACCATTCACATACACCGAGTTCTCGTCGAAACTGCCACCGCGCACGTTATACTGGCTTGATAGTTCGTTGTTCTGCCTGACACCTGCAAACGTAATCAGCAGGCTCTCTATCGAGCCGCCTGTGGCATCAGGCATCAGGCGCGCCGCTGACACGTCAGTCTGATCGTACATGCCGGTCTGACGGCGCAAGGCACGCACCTCTATCTCGCTGATTGTCTCGGCGTCGGCTGTCAGCATAGCGTTGATATTCATCACCTTGGTGTCAGGGTAAATAACCTGCCTGAGTGTGCTGTAGCCTATCATCGAATACACCATCGTCACGCTGTCGCCTGCAGGTATGAGAAGCTCGTAGAAGCCGTTGCGGTTGGTCGATGTTCCGCGTGTGGTGCCTTCTACATATACGTTAGCAAGGTCAATGCCCACATTATCAGCATCCACAACATAGCCGTACAAACGCACCTCCCCGCCTTGGGCTTTCGTTTGCGTCTTCGTGCCGGTGGGGGCGTTCTGTTTGGTCTGTGCCTGAGGGTTGGTCTGTGCTTGCGGGACGGTATATGCCTGCGCGCTTAGTGCCATCGTTCCCGCGATGAGCATCAGTGCCATTATGTATATTTTCCTACTCATTGTAGTTACTTTTGCCCTTGCTTCGTCTTTTGTCATGCGCGGCCGCCGGTGGCGGTGGTCAGAGGGTGCGCTCGGCACCCTCTGACCAAGCCTGTTGGTTAGCGCAGAATGAACTTAGCGCCTCGTTGTATGATGACGCCGCGGTAGTCCTTGTTGACCTTCTGACCCAATACGTTATACATGTCGGCGTTGAGGTCCGGACGGTTGTTATTCTCGACGTTCTCTACGGCAGATACCGGT
>CAMHGK010000128.1 GCA_946184695.1 uncultured Bacteroidales bacterium
GGTTATGATCAAGGCATCGGCGGAATGGTCAAGAAACTGTTTAAGACCATAGGTTTGGGTGCCGGCATCGACCTCGGTCTCACCTACAAGCCTATCGAGCAGTTGCAGATTAGCGCCGGTGTGACCGACCTCGGCATCATCCGTTGGGGAAAAGGCACTCGCCATTTCTTCGATACCAATGCCCGATTCGATGGTGTTCACAACATCGACTACAACCAGCTTACTAACGAAAACGGTGAGGTCAATTTGCGTCCTTTATTGGATTCCGCCTCAGTTCAGCTGCTCAACATCGTAAAGACAGCAACCTCCGGTGCCAACGTCAGAGTTGACTCGGCAGGCTATTGGCGCGGCACATCTCCCAAACTCAACATCGGCGTAGATGCCAACTTCTGGGACAACCGCGTAGGTGTAGGTATAGTATCACAAACGCGCTTCCACAACAACCGCGTATATGAAGAGGTGACCATAGGTGCCTCGTTCCGTCCGGTTCACTGGTTCCAGATTGCCGCTTCCTACTCTATCCTCAACAACGGTAGAGGCAGTCATTTTGGTGCAGCCCTCGGTTTCGTGACCTACGAAGGTATAGGTCTGACCCTTGCTGCCGACTACATCCCGACTTCATACGCTAAGTTCGACCCCAAGAATGTCATGGGCTTCCCATACAAGACCAACACGCTCAACCTTGCTATGGGACTCAACATCGTTATCGGTCATAGCCGCGACAAGGACAAAGACGGCGTGAAGGACCGCTACGACCTCTGCCCCAACACCCCGCGTGGCGTGAAGGTTGACGAAGAGGGTTGCCCGCTCGACACCGATGGCGACGGTGTACCTGACTACCTTGACGAGTGCCCCGACACCCCGTCAGCTGCACGCGACTTCGTCGATGAAGACGGTTGCCCGATTGACTCTGACGGCGATGGTGTACCCGACTATCTCGATAAATGTCCTGACACACCCGCAGAGGCATTTGGCACTGTTGATGAGAACGGTTGCCCGAAAGACTCTGACGGCGACGGTGTACCCGACTACCTTGACAAGTGCCCCGACACTCCGAAGCAGGCTAAGGGTATGGTTGACAAGAACGGCTGCGAGAAAGACACCGACGGCGACGGAGTAGCAGATTGGCGTGACAAATGTCCTGACACGCCTAAGTCTGCCACTGTTGATGAGAACGGTTGCGAGCAAGATACCGATGGCGACGGTGTGCCCGATTGGCGTGACGACTGTCCGAATACTCCGCGCGAAGCTGCTCAGACCGTTAACGCTATCAATGAGCGTGGCTGCGAGAAAGATACCGACGAAGACGGTGTACCCGATTGGCGCGACAAGTGCCCCGGCACACCTAAGGGTGCTACGGTTGACAAGAACGGTTGCGAGCAAGACACCGACGGCGACGGTGTGCCCGACTGGCGTGACGAGTGCCCCGACACTCCTCGTGAAGCTGCACAGGTGGCACATGCCGTTGACTCTGTAGGTTGTCTGAAAGACTCCGACGGCGACGGTGTGCCCGACTACCTTGACGCTTGCCCGCTGATAGCAGGCTCGAAAGACAATCGCGGTTGCCCCGAAATCAAACGCGAGATACGCAACCTTCTGAAGAAGGCTATGCAAGGCATACAGTTCGAGACAGGCAAGGCTGACATCAAACCCGTTTCCTACCCGCTCTTGGACCAAATAGCAGAAGCTTTCATCGACAACCCCACATGGAAGATCGAGGTTCAGGGTCACACCGACAATGTAGGTAAGGCCGACTACAACCAAGACCTCTCAGAGCGTCGTGCCAATGCCGTAAGAAACTACCTGATTAAGGCAGGTGTTCCTGAGGAGCGCATGACAGCTAAGGGCTACGGTCTGACAATGCCTATCGCCGACAACAAGACCGCTGCCGGACGTAAGGAGAACCGCCGTGTCGAGTTCATCATCACCTTTGAGGAGGTAAGCTACGAGACGGTAAAGACTATCGTAGAATAATCCACACTGTCACTAATTAACAACAAAACAGGCTGATTCCCTTGCGGAGTCAGCCTGTTTTGTTATTCTCGTATTGACAGCCGATTTGACATTTGACCACAGCAAAACGGGCAAAATCCCTACCTGCCCATACTTAGCATTTTCGTATTTGAGAAAAAATATCTATATTTGCGCGCTATTTATGGGCAATCTCCATTAGGTAATAATCATAAGTATTCATCAACTGATATTTTACAGAATGAAATCACCACTTTTTGTCAAAATCATGTATGCGACATGTGTGCTTTGTGCTACCATGTTGGCAAGCTGCGTCAAAATGCCTGAAGAGCAGCACACGAGTTATGAAACCCTTACGCTGACCCGCGAGACGGTGACGGCTCCGGTAACATGGTCGGCCTCAATTCGCGGTACGGGCGACGTGTCAGTAGTAGCCCGCAGCACCGGTGCACTGCGCCAGATCAAGGTGCGCGATGGTCAGCGGGTGAAGGCAGGCGATGTGCTGTTTGTCATCGACAGCCGCAGTGCAGAGAATGTCCTTGAGCATGCCAAAGCCGACCTTCAGACCGCTATCGCCAATCGCGACAATGCCCTGCTTGAAGCTGAGAGCAACAAAGAACTTGCGCAGCAAGGTATAATCAGCGAATATCTGCTCCGCAGGAGTTTGAACACTCTGCAGTCGGCAGAGGCACAGATAGCGCAAGCCCGCGCCGTCATACGCGATGCCGAACTCAAGCTCAGCTTTTGCACCATCACCAGTCCGGTGGACGGATTGGTAGGCAACATCCTTCCGCACGTAGGCGATGTGATTTCAGAGGGCGAGATGCTCACCCGCATAGCCGGTGTGAGCGAGATGGAAGCCAGCTTCTCACTCACCGAGAGTCAGGTGCATGCCATAGTAAGTGAGCTTGGCAGCTTGGACGAGGTCATCAAAATAGCACCGCCTATTACGTTACGCTTCAAAGAAGGCACCGAGTATTCTGAAAAAGGACGTATCACAAGTTTCTCGGGTATGGTGGACCAGAGCACAGGCTCGATTACTTGCTTCGTCACTTTCCCCAATCCCAAAGGCGAACTCTTCTCGGGCATGCAAGGAACAGTAGTGATGCCTATCGAGTGGGAAAACGTGATACTCGTGCCGCTCACATCTATCGTCCGCATACAAGACAAAGTGCTTGTGTATAAGGTAGGAGCCGACAGTTTGGCTACCGGAGCACTCGTTGAGATTGAAGAACTCGGCGACGGTGCGCGTGCAGTCATAGTATCAGGCGCCGAGGTAGGCGAGACCATAGTAGCCAAAGGTGCTGCTAATGTTCATGAAAACGACCGCGTAATCTGGTAAGATATGAGCAAGGGAAATATATTTGTAGATAGGAAAGTGATGGCGATATGCATATCGCTTCTCATCGCTTTGATAGGCTTTATCTGCCTAAAGACTCTGCCTATAGAGCAATATCCGAATATAGCGCCGCCCACGGTGATGATCTCCACCTCCTACTCCGGTGCTGATGCCAATACGGTGATGAAATCCGTCGTCATGCCTATAGAAGAGGCGGTCAACGGCGTGGAGAACATGGCATACATGACCTCCGAGGCCAGTGCGACAGGCGATGTGAATATCAACGTCTTTTTCAAACAAGGCACCGACCCCGACATGGCGGCTGTCAATGTGCAGAACCGTGTGTCGGCGGCATTAGGACTGCTGCCACAGGAAGTGACCCGCGTAGGCGTAAAAGTAGAGAAGCGCCAGAACAACATCCTGCAGATTGCAGCACTCGTCAGCCGCAATGGCAAGTTCGACAACGACTTCATAGCCAACTACGTTGACATCAACGTCAAGCCTCGTCTGCTGCGTGTCACCGGCGTAGGTTCAGTTCAGCTGTTAGGCAACACCTATTCGCTGCGTATCTGGATGAAACCTGACGTAATGGCACGTTATGGCATCGACCCGCAGGATATCTTCGCCGCTATCGGCAACCAGAACATGGTAGCCGCCACAGGTTCGCTTGGTGAGCAGAGCGGCAACACCTACCAGTACAACCTTGAATATAAGGGACGTTTGCAGTCGATTGAAGAGTTCGAGTCCATCGTACTTCGCACTTCAAAAGGCAATGTGCTGCATCTTAAAGATGTGGCTGACGTTGAATTAGGTGCACTGAGCTATAGTTTCTCGTCGTGCGTAGATGGTCAGCCCGGTGTGGCTTATATCATCTATCAAGCCCCGGGTGCCAATGCCACGCAAGTCAATGCAGCCATCAACGAGCTGTATGAAGATATCAACAAGTCTATTCCCGCAGGATTAGAGTTCACCATATTGCAGACCAGCGATGACTTCCTCTATGCCGCTATACATAATGTGGTGGAGACGTTGATTATCGCCATACTGCTGGTTATCCTTGTGGTTTACTTCTTCCTTCAGGATTTCAAGGCTACTCTCATTCCTTCTATCTCTATTATCGTCTCGCTGCTTGGAACATTCGCAGTGGTGAAGGTGGCAGGATTTTCGCTCAACATACTAACTCTGTTTGCCTTAGTGCTTGCCATAGGTACGGTGGTGGATGATGCCATTGTGGTGGTGGAAGCTGTAATGGCAAAGATGGAGACGGGCTACAAATCGGCATATAAGGCCACCAAAGACGCCATGAGCGAGGTGACGGTTGCGGTCATCAGCTGTACGCTGGTATTCATGGCTGTGTTTATCCCCGTGACGTTCATGCCCGGCACCAGTGGTACGTTCTTCACTCAGTTCGGTATCACCATTGCCAGCTCGGTGGGACTGAGTTGTATCTCGGCTCTGACTCTGTGTCCGGCTCTGACAGCCGTGCTGTTCCGTCCGAAAGATGAGCAGAAGCAGCAGCACAAAGGGCTCAACTACTGGGTCAAGACAGCCTACGAAGCAGGATATAATGCCATCTTAGGTAAATACCAGAAAGGCGTAGCTCGCTTCCTTCAAAAACCGCGTCGTGCATGGCTGTGGCTGATTGCAGCGGTCGTGATAATGGTGTTTGCTATGCGCAGCCTGCCTGCAGGATTAGTGCCGCAAGAGGATCAGGGTGTTTTTCTTGTGGATGTTACCGCTCCTGCGGGGTCGCCGCTTGTGGAAACCGACAAGATAATGGCTCAGGTGGAAGAGCACGTGCTCAGATTGGAAGAGGTGGAAAGCTATGCCAAGATTTCCGGCTTCGGTATTGTATCGGGTACGGGTGTGAACTATGGTACGCTTGTAGTCCGCTTAAAGCCCTGGGACCAGCGTGAGGGTATAGAGCATTATATAGATATGGTGATGGCAAAGTTGTACTACTCGTGCGAGGATATCAAAGATGCACAAATCTTCCCGGGTCAGATGCCACAGATACCCGGATACGGCAACAGCGATGGTATTGACCTGCAAATGGAGGATTTGCAAGGCGGCGACATGTCGAAGTTCAACGAGGTGGTCAACACCTTCCTTGCCGAACTGCAAAAGCACCCCGAGGTTCAGATGGCAATATCGCTCTATTCAGAGTCGTACCCTAAATACAAGGTGGACGTCAATGCCACTCAGTGCGACCGTGCAGGCATATCACCCGACGTAGTGCTCAACACCTTAGGAGCATATTGCGGTAGTGCATACATAAGCAACTTCAACCAATATGGCAAGGTCTATCGAGTGATGGCAGGCGCCGCACCTGAGTATCGTCTCGACCCCAATTCGCTCAATAATATCTTCGTCCGTATAGGCGACCGGATGGCTCCCATCTCACAGTTTGTCACGCTGACACCTGCTGTGGGTTCTGCCACTCAAAAACGCTTCAACCTATATCAGTCTATCGCCTGCTCAGTCAAGCCCAACCCCGGCTATAGCGACGGTGACGTGCAACGTATTATAGCAGAGGTAGCGAAAGACTACTTGCCTGCCGGCTATGGCTACGAGTACGGTGGAATGAGCCGTGAATTGGAAGCAAACAGCAAGTCGAACCTCACAGTTCTTATCTACCTTGTCTGCGTACTGCTCATATATCTGATTTTAGCATCGCTCTACGAGTCGTTCTTCATTCCGTTTGCCGTCTTGTTGTCGGTACCATTCGGTCTGATGGGCTCGTTTGCATTCTCATGGCTCTGCGGACAGCAGAACAATATCTACTTGCAGACGGGTGTGATTATGCTTATCGGTCTGCTTGCAAAGACTGCCATTCTCATCACAGAGTTTGCTGTAGAGAAGCGCAAACAGGGCATGCCTATCTTAGAGGCTGCGCTGAAAGCC
>CAMHGK010000129.1 GCA_946184695.1 uncultured Bacteroidales bacterium
ATGGGTATAATAGTGCTGTCGCTTGCCATTCTGCCTATGTTCGGACTTGGCGGCATGCAGCTTTATGCAGCTGAGGTGACAGGTTTGAGCTATGAGAAAGTGAGCCCGAAGATAGCCGATACCTCAAAAAGGCTATGGGGCATATATATGCTGCTCACTGCGATAGAGAGCTTGTTTTTGAAACTGTTCGGAATGAATTGGTTTGACTCAGTGAATCATTCTCTTACCACCATAGCCACCGGCGGTTTCTCTACCTACAACAGTTCGGTAGCAGGTTTCTCGCCTGCCATACAATACACCATTATTGTATTCATGCTGCTCTCAGGTATCAACTTTGCTCTTATTATATATCTTCTTCGCGGTCAGCCAAGACGTCTGTTTGCCGACGAGGAAAACATTTGGTACTTCTCGGCTATAGGTGCCGCAACTCTGTTAGTGAGTGTCGGATTGTACTTCAGCCGCGGGATGTCAGGTTTAGCAGGAGCCGAAAATTCATTCCGCACCGGTCTGTTCACAGTCACGGCATCAATCACCTCAACCGGTTTTGCCGTTGACGACTACATGCAGTGGCCCTCGCTTCTTTGGGTAACGGTGTTCTTCCTGATGGTCACGGGAGCATGTGCCGGCTCAACATCCGGAGGTATCAAGTGGGTGAGGATACTTGTGTTTATCAAAAACGGATTTGCTGAATTTCAGCGCCGCATACATCCCAACGCCGTTTTGCCGGTTAAGCTCAACGGCAAGCCGCTATCGCAACAGACCATAGGCAACGTGATGGCTTTCATGGTATTCTATGTGCTTATCATACTTGCTACAGTTCTTATTTTCTGCGGATGCGGCATTGACTTCGATGAAGCAATAGGTACCACCATAAGCGCGATATCGAATGTAGGTATCAGCATCGGAGCATACGGTCCTGCAGGCACCTACGCAGACTTCCCTACCCTTGCAAAGTGGGTGATGACTTTCGTAATGCTTGTAGGCAGATTGGAGATATTCACAGTACTTCTGATTTTCACGCGAGCTCTTTGGAGAAAGTAGGCTCCTGCACAATTTATACATTTTTCTACAGAAACACATAATAATCAAATAAATATCACTACTATGAGTAATTACAAATGGAAATTCGCGACTGTAGGTGGTGCTACGCGCGTAAAGATCGAGACCGGCGAGGACATCCGTCATCTCGGCGAACTCGACCAGAAGATGTGGACAGTTCTCTCTTGTCCGACAACAGGATTGGAGCTCTCGGAGAAGAGTCTTCAGCTTATCGACCTCGACAACGATGGCAAGATTCGCGTCAACGAAGTGATTGACACTGCCAAATGGCTATGCGCCGTACTCAAAGATGCCGACCGACTGACCAAAGGGTTAGACAGCATCTCTGTCAATGACATCAACGAATCGACAGCCGAAGGCAAAGCCGTCATTGAATCACTTGGCAAACTCGACAAGCAAGAATTCACGCTTGCAGAGGTGGAAGAGGCAATAGCAGCCATCGCCGTTCCGGCAACAGAGGTAAGTCCCGTAAAGGCTGATATCACACTGCCCTATAGCGACAACTCAGATGCCATGGAGGCAGCCTACGATGCTCTTGACAGCAAGATGCGCGACTTCTTTATGCGCTGCCGACTTGTAGAATTTGACTCCGATGCCAACGCTGCTCTCGACGTGCAGGTATCTCGCATTGAAGCCATCTCAGCCGACGACCTCACCCTGAAAGGTGAAGAGATAGCCTCGTATCCGCTTGCTCGCGTCAATGCCAAAGGCATAGTCAACCTGCGTAAGGGCGTCAATCCTGCTTGGGCAGAACAGACATTATCTATAGCTAAGATGCTCACTTTGGACGAGATGGACGAAGAACAATGGAACGCTATAGGTGCCAAGATAGCAGCCTACAAAGCAGCCAAAGCAGAGCGCGATGCAGCACAAGCCGAGAAAGAAGCCGCAGCCAAGCAGGCCGACGATGCCGAATATGCAGCAGCCACTGCCGATCTGAGACTCATTGAGAAGCTGATACGTCTGCAGCGCGACTTCTACGTACTGCTCAAGAACTTCGTCACCTTGCAGGACTTCTACGATCCTGACAAGCACTTAGGTGCTATCTTCCAAGCCGGTGTGCTCTACATCGACCAACGTGCAATAGAACTTTGCGTCAAAGTAAACGACATGGGCAAGCAGACAGCTCAGGCACCTGCCAGCGGCATGTATCTGCTGTTCTGCGACTGCGTATCGAAGAAACTTGGCAAGACCTTGCAGATAGTGGCAGTGGTGACTAATGGTGAGATAAGCAACCTGATGGTAGGTAAGAATGGTGTATTCTACGACCGCGACGGCAACGACTACGATGCTACCGTTACGTCGATCGTTGATAACCCCATCAGTATTCGTCAGGCTTTCTGGACACCTTACCGCAAGATGGCAAAATCAATAGAAGACGCCATCAACAAGCGTGCTGCTGAGAAAGACGCCAAGGTGATGGAGCAGGCCAACACCAAAATAGCAACAACAGCCGACGCTCCTGCCGGTGCAGCACAAGAAGTGAAACCCCCGTTTGATATAGCCAAGTTTGCAGGTATCTTTGCTGCCATAGGCATGGCAATAGGCTTAGTAGGTGCCGCACTGGCAGCCTTCTTCTCCGCCTTCACGGCATGGTGGCATTGGGTACTGTTCTTCTTTGTACTGCTGCTCATCATATCGGGCCCGAGCATGGTGATGGCATGGCTCAAACTTCGCAAGCGTAATCTTGCACCCGTGCTTAACGCCAATGGCTGGGCCGTCAACTCGTCGTCGCTCGTCAACATCCGCTTTGGCGCAACTCTGACGAAGATGCCGAAGTATCCTAAAATAAAGACAGCCGACCCCTTCGCAAAGAAAAAGATGGCAGCATGGAAGAAATGTCTAATCTGGATTGCTGTTATCTTAGCATTGGTATGTTGCCTTTGGCTATGCGGTGCTTTCAAAGGATTAGGTTGCCCCTCACCCTGCTGCAATGCACAGACAGAGGTGGTGGAACCTGCTGAGAATTTACCATTATCATTACCCGCTGCAGAATGAACGACAAAGTTATTTTTCTATTAGCCGAACAGGAAGAGATGATTCTGCTGAATCGTCTCTTCCCTGAGGCCAACAAGCAGAACTCGGAAATCATACTGACCGGCATAGGTGCTCTGAACATACTTCATTCACTTGCTCACATCGACCGTAAAGCACACCTTATCAATATAGGATATGCAGGTTCCGCCAACCATCCGGTAGGCTCATGGGTGAAGGTGACAGAAGCCTTTCTGCATCACCCCAACGTAGATTTCAAAGAGCCTAAGCTGCATACTGCAACCGATGTGCCCTCTGTACTAAAACCAGCCGAGCCTTTTGTATATGCCCCATGCTACAGCAGTGTGGATTTTGTGCTTATGTCGCCTTATAAGAATTGCGTATTCGATATGGAGCTTGCCTTCATCTTGGGAATGGGATTCGAGAATGTAGAATCATACAAGTTTGTAAGCGACAATCTTTCGTTTCACGAATATCGCGACACACTGCGCGGCTGACACGCTCAATGACATTTCTATTATCACTGACCAACAACACCACCTCAACATGTCACACGAACACGAACATCATCATCACCACCACCACGGCGCACCTGCATCTATAGGTGCCATATTCATAGTCTCAATAGCGCTCAATGCCTTGTTTGTTATAATAGAGGCAGCTGTAGGCTTGTGGCAAGACTCGATGTCGCTACTCTCAGATGCAGGACACAATCTGAGCGATGTGCTCAGTTTAGTTCTTGTTCTCGTAGCTTTCAGGCTTGCCAAGCACCGCAGCACAAACCGCTATACTTATGGTTATAAGAAGAGTACGGTGCTCATTTCATTGCTCAACGCGCTGATACTCCTTGTTGCAGTAGGGGCGATAGTGGCAGAGAGCATTCACAAGCTGCGTCAGCCTGCAGCACTTGACGGAGGTGTTATATCATGGACTGCCGGTGTGGGCATTGTCATCAACGGACTGACGGCACTGCTGCTGATGAAAGGGCAGAAAGAGGACCTGAACGTAAGAGGGGCTTTTCTGCACATGGCAGCTGACACTCTGGTATCTGTCGGAGTGGTGATTTCAGGAGTGGTGATACGACTGACGGGACTCTATATCATCGACCCCATTGTCAGTCTTATAATAGCGCTCGTCATACTTATCACCACATGGGATTTGCTCAGTGACAGTCTTCGCCTATCTCTTGACGGCATACCTGAAGGAATCGACATCGCCCATATAGAAGAGCAGATGCTTCAGACTGATAATGTGCTCGATGTTCACCACGTACATATTTGGGCTATCAGTACCACTGAGAATGCTCTGACAGCACATGTCGTCATAGAAGATCTCAGTACGATGGAGCAGACTAAAAGCCAACTGAAACATCAGCTGTCAGATTTAGGAATCTGCCATGCCACATTAGAAATCGAAAACAAAGACTCCGACTGCCACGAGACGTGCTAAGACCAAGACTTAAGGGCATATCTAAAAATTCCACGTTTTAGTTGTCCCGAATAATAATTTAACATGGACACTTTTATTCTGCTTTCTATTTTATCTTGGCATCTTGCTGACTGTCTTATCCCTTCGGGAACGATCGTAAACGTGCATTCAGTCACAATGCCCGCATTGCTCCTTCCTTCAAGTCATCAATCTGCTCAAGATAAAATTAGAAATCAAAATAAAGCAATTTTTAGAAGTGCCCTTAAATATCTATTGCTGCTACTGCCTATTTTCATTGAAAGCAACCTGCTTTTTGCGCAGACCGTCGAGACAGACTCGCTACTCAATCTGTTGCAGTTGGACGAAGTGACGGTTAGTGCAAGGCGAAAGGATTTGCCCATCATCACTGTTCAGAAATTAGAGGGAGCACGACTTGAAGCCCTTTCCACGCAGTCGGTGGCAGATGCAATACGCTATTTCTCGGGCGTTCAGATAAAAGACTACGGAGGTGTAGGCGGACTGAAGACCGTTGATGTAAGGTCAATGGGTAGCAATCATTTAGGTGTGTTCTACGACGGAATAGAAATCGGTAATGCCCAAAACGGCACTGTCGATTTAGGAAAATTCTCAATGGATAACATTGAACAGGTGGCTCTTTACAATGGTCAGCGTTCCGAGATTTTCCAGTCAGCAAAAGACTTTGGTGCTGCCGGAACTCTATATCTGAGGACACGACGTCCGCGTTTCACCGCTGACAAACCGTATAACCTGCAAGTCAGCCTCAAGGGCGGTACGTTTGGTCTTGCCAATCCGTCGGTACTCTATGAGCAACGTCTGACTGACAACCTGCACCTGAGTGCCAATGCGGAATACACTCATGCTCACGGACGCTACCACTTCCGCTATCGAAAAGTAATGCCTTCGGGAACGGTTGCATGGGACACCACGGCTGTCCGCCAAAACGGCGACGTGGAATCATGGCGTGCCGAAGCCGGTCTGTTTGGTTATTTTACGGATGGCAAATGGCACGTAAAGGGTTATTTCTATGATAGCGAAAAGGGCATTCCGGGGGCTATCGTCAACAACGTATGGAAGAACTCGCAGCGTCAATGGGACCGCAATGCCTTTGTGCAGGGCAACCTTACGAAGACGATAACGCAGGGGTATGACTTCTTGCTGAGTGCCAAATATTCGAACGACAGGATGCGTTATCTCAACCCTGATACTACGCTGATGTATATTGACAATGACTTCACTCAGCAGGAGGTGTATCTGTCGATGGCACATCGTGTTATTCTCTCGGGAGCGCGCTCTCTGGTCCAAGAGTGGCAGTCGTCGCCGGTGGAGTGGGATGTGGCGTTGTCTGCCGACTATCAGTATAATACTCTTGCCGGCAACTTGGCTAACTTCGTCTTTCCCGAGCGTCATACGGTGTTGGTGGCTGCTGCTTCGCAGCTGTACTGGACGTATGTCCGTGCGCAGGCGTCGTTGCTTTCTACTCTTGTTGTCGATAAGCTTCATCAGCCCGCTTTGCAGCAGCCTTCCGTGATAAGGCAGCAGCCGCAGTTCACGCCTGCCGTCTTCGTCTCGTATCAGCCGCTGCCGGCAGAGCAGTTTTTCGTGCGCGCTTTCTATAAGCATATCTTCCGAATGCCTACCTTC
>CAMHGK010000130.1 GCA_946184695.1 uncultured Bacteroidales bacterium
CAGACTCCTGCTCAGGCCCGGGTTCAGGCTCGGGTTCAGGCTCGGGTTCGGGTTCGGGTTCAATCTCTATCTTAACCTCATCCTTAACCTCGTCCTTAACCTCATCCTTAACCTTAACCTCATCCTCAACTCTCATGTTGTTGATTTCGAGTACGATGCTATTGATTTCGGCTGCTTGCTCGCCAAGTCGTTGCAGAGGGTCGGTGGCGGTGGCGGCAGAAGTGTCGTCGGGCAGTTCGGTAGTGATTTCTTTGGTGGTCTGAGGGTTGAGTGCGTCCTTGAGGTCGGGGTCGGGTGTGAAGGTCACCTTATAAAACCCGTCGAGCATTATAGGCTCACCTGTTACCACGTTGACGCTCTTGCGCGGCTGATTCCATACCGTCTTAAAGGTTCCGAGTCCGTTTATTTTGACTTGGTTGTCGTCGCTGAGCCCCTGTGTGAGGCGGTTGATGAGACTACTCAGAAAGAAGCCCACCTGATATTCCGACATTGAGGTCGCGTCTTGTATCTGCTTGCGCAGTTGAGCAAGGTATATGCGGTCGTCGTTTTTCATGTTATTTTCTGTTTAGGGCTTCCTTGAGCGCCGGATTTTGTTTGAAACTGATTTGTCGTTTTTCAGGCACCACAGACCTCACGCCTGTACGCGGGTGTACGTAGGCACGCTCGTTTTTGGTTTTTACTTCCAACATTCCGAAATTCTGTATCTGTACGCTGTGTCCTTCGAGCAAGTGATGTGTGGTCACCTCAACGGTGGCGTTGAGCATTCGTGCGACATCTGCTTTGCGCATGCCCGTCTCTTGGGCTATGCCGGCTATGAGTTCTTTGGTAGTCATACCCTTAAATTATTTTAGCATATAGGTCGAAATTCTCGCTGTCGGTTATAACAGCTTGGTAGAATTCCCCTATCTGTAGTTTTCTTGTCTGGTCTTTTCTGATTAGCACCTCGGGATCTACGTCAGGTGAGTCGAACTCGGAGCGTGCTACGTAGTAGTCGTCTTCCTCGCGGTCGATGATGACCTTGAGTTGTCGTCCTATCTTCTCGGCATCGAGTTGGTCGGCTATCTGCTGCTGCAAAGCCATGAGTTGGTCGAGTCGCTTTTGCTTGACTGACTCAGGGACATCGTCTGCGAGATGTCGCTGGGCAAACGTCCCGTCTTCTTCGGAGTAGGCGAAGGCTCCCATGCGGTCGAAGCGCATCTGTCGGACGTAGTCCATGAGTTCTTGGAAGTCGTCGTCGGTCTCGGTGGGGAAGCCTACCATGAGTGTCGTTCTCAGGCAGATACCGGGTACTTCGCGCCGTATGGTCTCGATGAGCTCTGTCTGCTGCTGCTTGGTTATGTGCCGGTGCATGGCACTGAGGATATGGTCGGAGCAGTGTTGCAAGGCTATGTCCAAATACTTGCATACATTCTCTCGTTCGCGCATCACGCGCAGCAGGTCGAGTGGGAAGTCGGTGGGGTAGGCATAATGCAGACGTATCCATTCGATACCTTTTATATATGATAGTTTCTCGACGAGTTCTGCAAGCCGGTTGGTGCCATAGAGGTCGATACCATAGTAGGTAAGGTCTTGTGCAATGAGTTGCAGTTCGCGCACTCCTTGCCCTGCGAGCCATTCTGCTTCAAGGATTATCTCATCGAATGGTCGGCTTTTGTATGGACCGGTGATTAGAGGAATGGCGCAGTATGCACAGCGTCGGTTGCAGCCTTCGGCTATCTTAAGATAGGCGTAGTGGCTCGGCGTGGTAAGCTTGCGTTTGTACTGGCTTTCGGACGGTGCTTCGTGGCTGAGCTCTTCGAGCAACTTGTCGAAATCAAACTTCCCGAAAAAGCGGTCCACCTCCCGTATCTCGTCGCTCAGTTCGGTGAGATAGCGCTCCGATAGGCAGCCCATGACATAGAGTTTGCGAAGCTGGTGCCGACTCTTTCGCTCGGCGAATTGGAGTATGGTACGAATGCTCTCCTCCTTCGCATCGCCGATAAATCCGCAAGTATTGATGACGGCTATTTCGCCGTGTGGAGCGTCGCTGTCGTGTACACACGTGAAACCTGCATCCTGAAGCCGATACATCAGTCGCTCGGAATCAACAAGATTTTTCGACGTTTTAAAAATTCTCAATCGTAAATTGTAAATCAGTTTCCCATTTCCGACTGGAACTTTATTCTGACGAGCCGGACGTCGATTTCGGTGATGTCGTCCTCATCGAGTGCTTCCATTGCCTTGTGCACGTTGTCGGTCTCGGCGGTTTGGAAGTATTCGTAAATCTCTTCGAGTTTGTCTGACTCCATTATTTGGTTAATGAAGTAGTCGATGTTGAGCTTGGTACCTGAATAGACAATAGCCTCTATCTCTTGCAGCAACTCGTCCATGTCCATACCTTTCGAGAGGGCGAGGTCGTCGAGGTCAACTTGTCGGTCGATAGCCTGAATGATGGAAATCTTGGTTGACGAGCGTTTGGCGACGGTGCGTACTCTGAGGTCTTCAGGACGTATGATTTCGTTTTCCTCGACATATTCCTTTATCACCTTGATGAACTCCTCTCCGTAGCGTTTAGCCTTGCCTGCTCCTACGCCGGGTATGTTTTGCAACTCCTCCATGGTGATGGGATAGCTGGTGGCCATAGCTTCGAGCGAGGGGTCTTGGAAGATGACGAATGGCGGCACGTCCATCTTCTTTGAGAGTTTGCGGCGGAGGTCCTTGAGAATAGAAAACAGCACATCGTCGGCAGCTCCGCTACCCATGATACCTTGCGGCTCAAGCTCGTTCTCTTCGAGTTCGGTGTCCTCTATCGGCACTTTGAATGAGACGGGTTTCTTGAGGAACTTCTTGCCTTCTGGAGTGATACGCAGGTCGCCGTATGACTCAATGTCCTTGCTGAGGAATCCTGCCAGCAGAGCTTGCCGGATGACGGCATGCAACGTGGTCTCCTCCTCATCGGTAGCGGATGCGAAGTCTTCAAGTTCGTTGTGTTTGTATGAGAGTACCGCAGCCGTCTCGTTGCCCTTGAGGATGTTGACTATATGGTCGGCCTTGAACTTCTCTTTGAGTTGTACCACTACCTCAAGAATGAGTGATAGAAGTTCTTTTGCCTCGATGAGTTTGTAGTGCTTGCGGCAGTTGTCGCACATGCCGCAGTTGTCCTCGGTGTAGTCTTCGCCAAAGTAGTGGAGCAGCAGTCGCCGGCGGCATAGCGTTGACTCTGCATAACTCATCGTCTCGAATAGCAGTTGGTTGCTTATCTCTTGCTCAGCGAGAGGTTTACCCTGCTGGAACTTGCGAAGCCGCTCTATGTCTTTGGGAGAATAGAAGCAGAGGCAGTAGCCTTCGCCACCATCGCGTCCGGCACGTCCGGTCTCCTGATAGTAGCCTTCGAGCGACTTGGGAATGTCGTAGTGAACGACGAAGCGCACGTCGGGTTTGTCGATACCCATACCGAAAGCAATGGTGGCAACGATGACCTGTGCTTTTTCCATGAGGAAGGCATCTTGGTTTTCGGAGCGCTGCTGCGAGTCCATGCCGGCATGATAGGGCAGGGCGGTTATGTGGTTGACGCGCAGCGTCTCCGAAAGGTCCTCTACGGTCTTGCGGCTGAGGCAATAGACTATGCCCGACTTGCCTTCCATGCGGCGGATGAAGCGGATGAGCTCTTTGTCCACCTCTTCGGTCTTCTCGCGCACCTCATAATAGAGGTTGGGGCGGTTGAACGACGACTTGAACACCTGTGCCTTGAGTATGCCGAGGTTTTTCTGTATGTCGTGCTGTACCTTAGGGGTGGCTGTGGCGGTGAGGGCAATGATGGGAGCCTTGCCTATGCGCTGTACGATGGGGTGGATGCGGCGGTATTCAGGACGGAAGTCGTGCCCCCATTCCGAGATACAATGTGCCTCATCGACGGCATAGAACGATATCTTCACTTGCCTGAGGAAGTCCACGTTCTCGTCCTTGTTGAGCGATTCGGGAGCAAGATACAACAGCTTGGTCTTGCCAGCGAGTATGTCTTCTTTGACGGCATTGATTTCCGCACGCGACAGACTTGAGTTGATGAAATGCGCTATGCCGTTTTTAGTGAAGAAATTGCGCATGGCGTCCACCTGATTTTTCATCAGAGCGATGAGCGGCGAGATGACGATAGCGGTGCCTTCCATAAGCAGCGAGGGTAATTGATAGCACAAACTCTTGCCTCCGCCGGTAGGCATAAGAACAAAAGTGTCGTTGCCGTCCATCAAGTTCTCGATGATAGCTTCCTGATTGCCCTTGAAGGTGTCGAACCCGAAGTTCTTTTTAAGGGCTTTGATGAGTTGTGTGTGTCTGGTCATAGTGACTTATAGGTGTTGTGAAAGAGTCAAACTATGTAGTGTTATTTACGTAGTGTGATTTACAATAGGTGATGATGACGATAGATGATAATGAGTTGTTTAGGTAAGCCTATCAACTGCGGCTTGACTGGTGCCGACGATTGCTTTCGGAGTGTGGATGAACCTGTTAGTCGCAGTGCATGGTTTTTCAAGTCACAAAGATATATATTTTTTTTTGACTACCAAACTTTCGTGCAAAAAATTATCAAGATTTTCAGTTTTGCGGGTGCAAGTTTAGTGTTTTCGGGAAGTTATGATTGGGTGGAAGAGGAAATGAGAAAAAAAGAATAATTTTTTTGAAAAAAAATTTTTGTGTATTAAAATAATGTTAGTAATTTTGTGCGCTTGATTTTCGGGTGGTGTTTTTTATTAGTGAGCGAAAATAGATATAAAAACCAATAGCTCAACATGGAAAACAAACGTAATCTTTCATTTGCGCAGTTGTTTAACCTTAGCTTCGGCTTTTTTGGTGTGCAGATAGCCTACGCCCTGCAAAGTGCCAACATAAGCCGTATCTTCGCAACTCTCGGCGCAGATCCTCATCAGCTCTCTTTCTTCTGGGTTCTCCCTCCGCTGATGGGTATGATAGTTCAGCCTTTGATTGGCAAGTATTCCGACCGCACATGGACCCGCTTGGGCAGACGCAAACCTTATCTGCTCGTTGGCGCGCTGATAGCAGTGCTCGTGATGGTGATGCTTCCTCAGGCAGGCGACTTCACCTTTGCACAAGGTCTTTTCCTCGGACTCAACGCCGCAATGTGGTTCGGACTCTTCTCGCTTATTTTCCTTGACACCTCTATAAATATCGCAATGCAGCCGTTTAAGATGATGGTGGGCGATATGGTCAACGAAGAGCAGAAGGGTCTTGCTTATTCTATACAGTCGGCTTTGTGCAACGCAGGCTCGCTGGTAGGATATATATTCCCGATATTCTTCACATGGATAGGTATTGCCAACACCGCTCCCGAAGGCGTCATACCGGACTCGGTGAAGTGGAGTTTTTATATAGGTGCAGCCATCCTGATTCTCTGTGTACTCTACACGTTTCTTACCGTTAAGGAGATGGACCCGAAGGAGTATGCCGCTTTCCACGGTATCGACGAGAAGAAGAAGGCTGAGTCGGAGAAGGATGCCAGCTTTATAAAACTGCTCATTCATGCTCCTAAGACTTTCTGGACTGTAGGACTTGTTCAGTTCTTCTGCTGGGCAGCCTTTATGTATATGTGGACCTACTCGCCCGGAGCCATTGCCGTTCAGTGCTTCGGCTGGGATGAGGCTTCGACGGCTGCTGCCGAGTATCAGTCTGCCGGCAACTGGGTAGGCGTAGTGTTCGCCGTTCAGGCCGTTGGTTCGCTGCTGTGGGCAATGGTTTTGGCACCGATAGAGAAACTCATGGGCAACAAGGGTGCTTACGCCCTGTCGCTCTTGCTCGGTGCCGCAGGATTCCTATCAACGATGTTCATCACCAATAAATATGTGCTGTTTGTCAGCTATCTGCTGATAGGTTGCGCTTGGGCTGCCATGCTCGCTCTGCCTTTCACCATTCTGACCAACTCTTTGAAAGGCGACAACATGGGCTATTACTTAGGTCTGTTCAACTGCACCATCTGCCTGCCGCAGATCATAGCAGCTCTGCTTGGTGGCGTGATACTCAAGTATATATGCGCCAGCAATCAGGTGATGATGCTCGTAACGGCCGGCGTGCTGCTCGTAGCGGGTGCCGCATCGGTATTCCTTATAAAGGAGAAG
>CAMHGK010000131.1 GCA_946184695.1 uncultured Bacteroidales bacterium
CATTATTTAAGCGGATAATTTTGATAAATCAAAGCCTTATACAATCGTGGTGACACTATGAGCGACAGCAGAATGAACGCGCATAGTGACAATGCCGGAACCATGCTGTTCTGCACGGGTGCGCCCATCAGTGCCTCGGTGACGTAGATGAGGTAGTAGTGCCTCAGCGGTTCGAGGTTAGCCAGCGCCTGCACTGCCGGCAACATGCTCATTACGGGATAGGTGAAGCCTGACAGTGAGAAACCGAGCATCGAATACAAGGCTCCGATAGAGATGGCGTCACGCAATGTGGGCAGACAGCCTATGAGGAAGATACCCATTGCTTCCATCGCGAAGATAAACAGTATCAATCCGAAAAGCAAGCGCGCATGACTGCCGTTGACCGGGAACCCTGCAAAACGATAGAGAATAGTGTGGCAACCGATTCCTAACACAACATACACCAGCGTATAGGGTATCAGTTTGCCAATCATTGCCACGGTGTAGTTGTTACCTGCTGTGTGCAGCCACTCGCGCGAGGTCTGCATCTTAAGTTCGTAGCCTATGGCGAAGATGGTGAGCATGATACATATCAGTCCTAATATGCCGGGCAGTATGGTGCTGACTAAATACACCGAGTAGTTGCCCCACGGGTTAGCCACCATGTGTCCCTCGATGGTGAGGGGCTGTATTCGCTTCATGATAACATCTTCCGACATTCCTTTCTTCCTGAGCACCTCGCGTTGGAAGGCTCCCGACACGAGGTTAGCCACCGTCAGCATCTGCTTATACGCCGTGTTGCCGCCTACGGTGTAGGCGTTGGTCACGTAGAAGTCTATCTGCGGTCGTTTGAATGCTGCAAGGTCGCTGTAGAACCCTTCAGGGATGACGAAAATACCGTAAATATGCCCCTGTTGCATGGCCTCGCGGGCTTCGGCGTACGACGAGGTTATCATACATACGTCAACCGACGAGGTGGCTTGCATCTCGTGGCATAGGCGGCGAGAGATGCTCGTCTGGTCTAAGTCAACCACTGCCATTGGCATCTTCTCGGCCGCACCCTGACGCATCAGCGTGAGAAAGAAAAACGTGGACAGCAGCATCACTCCCGCCGAGGCGAACATATACAGCGGACGGGCAAACATCTGCCGGACCTCACGCTGCATCACGTGCCATATATTGATAAGTATATTCAATGTTCTGAGATTATTTAACGACCAAGGCGGTCATTCCTGGTCGCAGGTTAGGAATAGTGTTCATCGGACGACATTTGACGTCGAATGTGCGGACGTCGTATCCTCCGTTCTGCTTGGTGGTGCGCCATGTGGCGTAGGTGCCCATGGCTTTGACATGCGTCACGGTCAGCGGGTACCTGGTGTCGCCTAAAGCCGGTATCTTCACTTCTATCACGCTACCCATGGCGAAGTCGTGCAGCATGTCTTCTCTTACGGCGAAGGTGAACCACACATCGCTCATGTCGACGATAGACATCACCGGACTGCCTTGTCCGACTAATTCGCCTATTTTAGGGAACATCTCGCTTACCTCGCCGTCGCATGGCGAGAGCAGATATCTCTCAGCCTCGGCGGCTGCCACCTCTTTGAGCACTGCGTCCACACGTGCCACCTGTGCCTCGGCGGCGGCTTTGTCTTCTTTGCGGGCACCGGCGAGTGCCATGTCGTACTGACTCTTAGCGGCACGCACGGTGGCTACGGCTGCCTTGTACTCTGCCTCCACCTCATCGCGTTTCTGCTCGCTCACCACTCCTTTCTCGAACAGACGTTGTACACGCTCGTAGCTCTTGCGGTAGATCTCTTCGCCCGCTTTGGCTTTCTGATATAACTCGTATGCGCCTGTTATCTGTTCGCGCTGAGCACCGTTTTTGGCTTTCTGGTTCACTGCTTCTGCCATCTCACGGGCTGCTAATGCCTGCTCTTTCTTGGCTTCCACCTCGGGCGAATTGATGGCAACCAAAGTGTCGCCTTTCTTTACCATATCGCCCTCCTCATAGAAATACATCTCTATTCTGCCGGGAACCTTGCCGGATACTCGGTATTCGGCGGCTTCTGCTTCGCCTTGAATCAATGTCTCTTCCGGTCGAAGGGCAAACACGCCGACTAATGCTACTACTAATACCACAACTAAAAGTGCAACTAAGCCAAGTAGCAGACTTCCTTCTTTTTCTTTGTTCATGACTTTTGTTTTTTATCAAATTTATAATCCTTTGGTGTATTGTCTGAGACGAGTCTCATTAACTTTTGCCTCTGTCTCGGCATCTAAGAGGTCGGTGGCTGCTGCCATCCATGCCGTCTGTGCTTGCATCAGTTCCGAGGTCGAAATCATGCCCGAAGCAAACGACTCTTGTGCCATACGCAGTACCTCGTCGGCGTTGCTGCATGTCAGTCGCGCCACGGCAATCTTCTGCTGCGACTCCATCAGTTTCTGGTTGGCTTGCGTTATCTGCAGCGTCAGCATCTCTTTGGTCTCTTCTACTTTCATCGCAGCGGCATTGGCTGTGTGTTTGGCAGCCTTATAGCGAAGTATGTCGTCGGCATGCGCTATTGGCACGTTCACCACCACGCCGGCAGTGAAGAAACCCTGCCCATGCCAGTCGTTGCGGATGCCGTTGGTGGCGTATGGGTTGGTATAGACATATCCGGCAGATGCAACGATATTAGGTTGCAGACCTGCTGCCATGAGCTTGGCATTGCTACGCGCTATATTTTCTGCTTCCTCGACAAGTTGCAACTCCTTGCGGTTGGCAGCCGCAGTGGTAGCGTCGATAGTGTCGGTAGCCAACGTCGTCTCGTCCAGACCGCTCTCGTCTAACGTGAACACTGCGTCTAACGGCAGTCCGCACAGCTGTGCCAAAGCCATGCGCGATAGTACCAGACCGTTTTCTGCCTGCAGTTTCTTAACCTCCGCCTCGCCGCGTTTGGTGCGCACCTTCAGCAAGTCCGACTGCGTGGCAAGACCCTCCTGCATCAGCTCGCTTACGTCGCTCTCTAACTTGCAAAGCAGGTTATAGTAGTTACCTGCCAAACGCCGTTTCTGCTCGACCGACACCACACGCCAGTATGCCTCGTCCACCTTGGCTATCACCTCGTCGTGCTTGGTGTCGGCTTCAATAGCGGCTATATGCTCAGTGGCTTTGGCTATCTGATAGACCTGCGTAAGCCTCCCGCCGGTGTAGATAGGCTGTGTCACACCTACTTGTGCTACTGCCACGTGGGTCAGATCGACAGTCATCGTGTTATACACCTGCTGATACGCTTGGGCAATCTTCTGCCCGGCGTCCGATTGAATATCTAATATGTGTTGTTGTAGGTGTGTACCATCCAAGGCTGTGGCTAAACGGCTCAGCGGAGTTTCGCTGCTCCAGTTGAAGTATGGTGTTCCATTGGTTGCTACACCTGCCGTACCGAAGTCAAAGGCAGTCTCGTTGGCTAAGAGGTGCATCTTCTCAGAGTTCCATGAATACGCTGCGTTGGCACTCAGTTTAGGAAACGCTGCCGCCAATGCAGCCTTTCGGTTAAGTTCTGCCGCACGCTTCATCTCCTGACTTGAGCGGCTTGTGGTACCTTTTTCTAATGCCATCGTGCGGCATGCCGCAAGGGTGTAGCGGATAGTGTCTTCCCCTCGGCATGGTGCGGATAGGCATACGACTGCCATTATGACAGCCCAAAGTTTGCAATTGTTAATAATTCGTGTCATGTATGTTTATATTTTATGTTTTTCTTTCATGAGCTTATCAGCATGAAGCCCCCGCATATTTGCAAACAACGTGCCAAAGCAGCTGTTGCTATCTATAATTGGTTTGAAAATCAACTTAATTGCTTGTCGTGCATCGAGTTACACGGACTTCGCTCCTGTCATCTTCCTGTCACCTTCCTGTCATCTACCTGTTAAGAAACCTTATCGAACATAATATCAGTGCTGTAGCTTGCCTCTTGACAACATGCAGAGAATGCTGTCAAATGGCAGAAAAATAGTTCTCCACATGCCGGAAACGTTGTTCCCTACGCTTTTCGCCGAAGTCTTCCGGGTGGGCAATATGCTAATGCGCACTACAAAAAAAGAGGCTGTCTAACAACAAAAATGTTAGACAGCCTCTTGCGTTATTTTAGACTATCATCAGACCATGCGATGAAACCGACACAGGTAGAGACGCTTTACAAAGCGTCTCTCGGATATGCACGCAGATAAATGCTTTTGCATATCATTCGTTTTAATGTGATGAGAGACGGTATATATACCGTCTCTACACGCGATAGCAACCCGCTTTTAGTTGTTAGACACCCTCTTATGGGTCGCTTTAATGGCATGGAGGTGTTTACCATCTCCCACCAGGACCGCCACCGTTGCCGCCCGAGTAGGTTGATACGGTCACGTCTGAACCGCCTGAAACCGTAGCCGGATAGTAGCCTATTCCATTGAAGATGCTTGTACCACTTGCTGTTACGCCGGATTTCAAAGTAGGTGTTGAGGCCCCTGATACAACCATTCCGTTGCCACCCGATGCGGGAGTCTTGAAGGCGAAAGTGGTATTTCCGACGATGAGTGCGTACCATGTGTTGGCAGTCCATGATCCGCTGCTGCTGCCACCGCCCGGTCCGTGTCCTCCCCATCCGCCGCCGGATGATGACGACGAACCTGCCGAATAACATGTCTGTGTTAGGCTTGCGCCATTCTCCAGTCCGCCGATAGCGACGATAGTGCCACCTTGTACGTAAAGTTTGTAGCCGCCTTCCGTGTTGGCATCAATACCTACTTCGGGCGAAGATGCACTGATGGCATAAACGAGTCCGCCTTTGATATAGCAGTTGCCGTTGGCGTCGATGCCGTCGTTGTTGGTGGCATGTGCATACACATATCCGCCTGATATCGTAAGCGTAGATGCAGAGTTGATGGCATCATCATTTGCATTGACCGCCACCTCGCCGCCTGTGATGTCGAGCGTCGATTTCGATTCGATGCCTTCGCCGCCGGCACCTGTTGTCGTGACGGTTATCTTGCCGCCTTGTATGGTGATTGTTCCATCGACTTTGATACCCTTGGGCGAGGACTTGTAGTTGGTGCTATAGCTATCAAGATTTCTTGAATTGGAAACAGTAGAGAGAGACCCGCTTGACGAAGCCACTACAGCCTGACCGCTGGTAGAGACTACTATGGTGGCAGAGTCGCTGACCACGAGTGTGCCGTCGGCGCTGATGCCTTTGCCTCCTGCACCTGTGCTTGTCAGTGTGAGTGTGCCGCCGCTGATTGCCATGTTGCCATCAGCGCTCAGACATGCCGATGCTTTGGTCTTCTTGTCGTCGCTATCCCAAGCACCGCCACCTAAAGTGTTAGCAGTGATGTTGCCTGCGGTAGCGTATATATCGCCTGCGGCTTTGATACCTTTGGCTGCCGCAGCCGTAACGCTTATCTTCACAGTGCCACCTGATATGTAGATGTTACCCGTATCTTCGTCCTCGTGGTCGGTAGTGATGCCGGTAGAGGTGGTGCCGCCGAGGTCGCACTGTATGCCATCGTCACCGATACCTGAGAGCGTCAGTGTACCGCTTTTGATTTCCATGTATTCCTCGCAGTTGATGCCGTCGCCTACGGTGGAGGTGATGTTGAGCGTGAGGTTTTTCACGGAGACATACGATGCGCTCTTAATACCGTGTTTGGTGTTGCCCACGATGTTGAGCGTTCCATTGCCTTGCAGTTGCAGCTGTCCTTTGCTATAGACGCATGCCTTCTGCGATCCTGAGGCGCAGTCGGCGAGGGTGTTGGTAGTACCTTTCTTCGCACTCAGCTGAATGCGTTTGGAGTTGGTTATATTGATTGCCGCACCGCTCGGATTGGTCAGCGTGACGCCTGCTAACGACACCGTACATTTGTACGAGCCGGAAAGGGTGAGCGAGCCGTTGGTGGTAGTACCACTGAGTTGGTAGGTTATCTCGTCGTTATCAACAGCATCCGTATTGCTCTGTGCAATAGTGACATGCGC
>CAMHGK010000132.1 GCA_946184695.1 uncultured Bacteroidales bacterium
GAAATACATCAAAAGCATAATCGACATTTTGCGCCCGCTACTAACTGCTTACGATTCGCAGAATGATTATTTTCCGTTTTGTGCTTACTCTGCCGAGCAATTGCAAATAATCCTTTCAGTGCTAAAAAGCGAAAAACAGATAGCGGAAGATACTCGAGTGTCGGATTTTCAATACATTTGCTCATACACACAAGGCAGAGATAAACCCAGCGGTAAAGTCGTTTGGTTAGGCAATATAGGCACACTTGCACATCTGATAGATGATTTTTTTGAGTTAGTTCCCCAGAAGTTTAAGTTAGCCAGCCAAATCTTCGATACGGGCAGAGGTATTAGCGACAAGGCTCTTGCAGTGGCGAAAAGCAAGGGTAGTTGTGCCGATAAATACGATTTGATAAAAGCGAAATTTACAAAGAAGATAAAACATGCAGGCATTTGAAATAATCATATTACTCATCTTTTTGCCCTTAGGCGCGTTTCTTTCGGTAGCGCTTAATCCGGGCAGGGCCAAGAGTTACTTGTCGCGGCGATGGAGTAAGAACCGCGCAAAACGAAAGAGATAGCCGATATATATTTTTGCGAAACAAAATGCAACCAAAGGAAAGTTACCTTTGGTTGCATTTTTTGTTGCCTAAACGCTCTACTTTTGCGGTCGAAAACAGCGCGCGTTTTCTCCCTTTTGCTCTAAAGCAAAGAAATCTAAATGTTTAACAAAAAAAATCACAACAAAATGAATGAAATTATTTTTGAAGGCAAGGTGGAAGAGTTATATCCACTTCGCAATTACCCCGACCGCAATGGTGTGCAGCATGTTTCTCGTGAAATACTCGTAGCCACGGACGAGATGTATCCGCAAAGAGTAGTCGGCGAACTGCAAGAGGGCAATGCTCAATTGCCGTTGGCTCCGGGTATGAAAGTCCGCTGCTATCTGAATTTCCGCGTAAGCAGGGGCAATAGCTCTGAGCGCGTGTTCAACAACATCAAAATTTGGAAAATCGACTTTTAACACGTAAAATCATGGAAACAGAAGAATTAACACAAGGCCTTGAAAATGACAAGACTTTTCGCGCTACGGTGCGTTTTGAGAAAAAGGACGGTAAGATAGAGCAGAAGGTTGCCATCTTCCCGCGCGGTGCAAATGCCGAGACTCGCGTTGCTCCGGTCTATTGTACTCGCCACGGTCGTGTGAGTGTAACTCGCACTTCGATACTCATTTCTTTGAAGTTCAAAAAGAAACTCGAGACTCTCGAAATGATAAACGCCGCTTTTGCGGAGCTCAATCAGATTGAGGATTGGCTCGGCACTGAGGCATGCCGCATTGCTGTAGAGCAAGCGGAAGATAATATTTATTAACATTAACCTCTCCGCCGCTCTGCGGGGCGGCGGAGAATAAATTTTTGATTATGATTCCGAGAATATGTTTACAAAAAGACCTGCGGAGCAGCAAAGCAGAACCTTGCTCCGCCGCGGATTTGTTAGCGGTAATGCGCGACCCGAAAGTGCAGGAGATATGCGATACAATCAAAACTCTGCAAAACGGTGAGCAGTACGATAAAGAGCTGATATCGGGCTACAAGAAACATCTGCCTGCAATAACACCGCATGCCTGTAAGTTTGAAGGCAATCGCCGCAATAATAAAAATGCTACTCCGTCGGGCTTGGTTATGCTTGATGTTGACCATGTGGAAAGTCCCGATGCATGGTTTAAGTCATTCACGGAGCGTCCGGAAGCCTCGCAGCTTGAGGCGGAGAAGGTATATATGATAGCGAAAACGCCGTCGGGTCACGGTTTGCGTATAATTGCCGAGCGCGACTGCGATGCTTCGCTTGGTGAAAATCAGCAACGCCTTGCGAGTCTGTTTTCAATAAATCAGTTCGACGCCTGCACAAAGGATTTGGCACGCCTGTCTTTCGTAATGCCATACTCTTACGTTTACTATTTCAACCCCAACGGTTTTGAGTGGGCGGATGAGGAAGAGGCGAAAAAGGTTTGGGATAAGTTGAAGATAGCCGAGCAGAAGGACATTTTTGCCGAGTCGATGCACGAAGGGGCAGCTGCAACGGGTGTTGTATCGGACCCTTTTGGCGGCAAGGAGTACCCGCTTGAGTACAACGGTATTCCATATTCGAGCATAGTAAAAGAGCTGATAGAGTTACACGGCGGTCAGCCTCAGTTTGGCGAGCGCAACAACATGTATTTCACATTAGCAATCGACATGCGCTACATCTGCGATTTTAATGCTCAGCATATTCAGCTTGTACTCCCCGACTTCGGATTGCCTACTTATGAGCGTGCGAATGTGATCAAGAGCGCTTTATCGCGCCCGCGTCGTTCCAATTTGCCCTTTACCATAGAGCGCGCCTTGGTGGTATGCAAGCAGAACGTGGAAACCGAAAAGAAGATAGATTTTGAGAATATAAAGGCGGATGAGGTCGTCCTCCCTGCTCGCCTGCCTCGGCTGTTTCAGGTCATAACGCGCAACCTGCCTGACGAATATCGTGCGGCAATGCTTATTGCGTCACTTCCGGTCCTTGGTGCGTTAGCTACTCGCGTGCGTTTCAAGTACTTGGACGGTCAGGAGCACTCATTTTCCTTCCTTTCGTGCATAACCGCACCCGCCGCCACGGGTAAGTCTTTCATTCGGCAACCGATTGACCTGCTGCTCACTCCGATAAACGAGCAGGACGAGGTGGAGCGAAAGAAGGATCAAGAGTACAAAGAGAAATTGCGCGCCTGCCGCAATAAGAAAGACCAACCGGAAGACCCGCATGCGTGCCCTCGCAACAACGGCATAAACGTCTCGGTTGCTGCATTGCTCAAGCTGATGTCCTACAGCGGCGAGAAGCATTTGATAGCTATCGGCGAGGAAATCGACACGCTGGCGAAATCGGAGAAAGCGGGGGTTTGGTCTCAGAAAAGCGATATCTACCGCCTCGCTTTCGACAACGCGACCTACGGTCAGCAGTATATCTCCGAGCAATCGTTTTCCGCGAATGTGCATGTGTATTATAATCTGCTCATTACGGGAACTCCGGGCGGCATGTATAAATTCTTCAAGAATGTAGAGGACGGCCTCGTGACTCGCGTAGCCTTTGCAACGCTTCCCGATATGTTCGGCACTTCGATACCGATGTTCAAGCCATACAGCGATGCCGAGAGAGAGTATATTATCGACATTGCCAACAGGCTCGACAAGGAAGGCGGCGAGGTGAAATGTCCCGCGCTGTCTGAGGCATTGTCGAATTGGCAGGAAGAAAAGCGCAAATATGCTGTCGAGACCGATAGCCGCGCTGTGGATATCGTCCGCCGCCGTTCCGGCGTTATCGGTTTTCGCGCCGGCATGCTTGCTTATGTTATCGACGAGAAACGCGGTGCTCAGCAGGCTGCTGAATTTGGCTTGTGGGTTGCGGAGTATGTTTTCCGTCAGCAACTTGCATTGTTCGGCAAGCAGTTTGAAGAAGCATTTACGAGTACAACCGAAAAAGTGGAGAGCAATAAGGGTGCCGTTCAGAACCTACTGCAAATGCTACCCCAGAACTTTACTACCGCCGATCTAATAGCTTTGCGCAGGAAAGTGGGTCAGTCGGTATCTTATGATAGTGTGAGGAAAGTTTTGTCCCGCTGGAAGAATGCCGGCTTAATTCAATCGTCTGGGCAGAAACAATTTGTTAAAACCCATTAACAACTAAAAACGGCTGCGCTAACGGCTTGACGGGCAAAAAATATCATGGCAAAGATACTTTTTAAGCACGGCATTGAGGGCATAAGCGGTAAATTAGGCCCATGCGTTGTATTCAAGCGCGACGGCGTGTATTACGTAAGATTATACAAGAAACCTCGTTTACGGGAACCTCACGAATTATCTGAAAAAGAAAAAGAAACGAGGGCGGCTTTTAAGCATGCAACTAAAATGCTTGCTTATATACGCGCAACGCCTTCCCTTTTAGATACTTGGAGAGAAACGTTTGAGATGCACAAAGCTCGGCCTAATTCTAAGCATTTTTCTACGTTAAACGGTTTCATTATCTCTCAATTTATTGGTTTGTACCGCGATGGTGTAGATTACGAACCGCCCATACGTAACGACAAAACTCAGCGACCTTTCGATTGTGAGGAATATGTTACTTGATTGGTCAAAATAATGGAACCATTAATTTGAGTCGATATGGGACGTAAGAAGATAATATCGGAAGAAGAGGGGCGGAGGATAGCTAAGTTCTTCGCGTGGGAATACAATCGGTCGGCATACGTCACACGTGGCGATTTGGCAAAAAGGATAGCCGAGCTATACGATGTAAGTGCGCATACTATAATGCGTTGCATAAGTGGAAAGGCATAAAAGTTTGCCAAAACTTGACAACCGGTTGCGGTGTTATTATATTTGCAGCGGATTTCGCAAAAGGGGGTCCGCTGTGAATATGAAAATCAACTCAGTTTTATCTGCGATAGTGGCGTTGATAGGTCTCGGCATAGCCGCCTCGGCGATGGTGATAGAGCCGTCGGGTGAGATAGATGCGAGCGTAATAACGACCCTGAGCATCTGCCTCGTGTATTCGGCAGCGTTGCTCGGCATAGAGCTTGCGACGCCTGAGCGCCTGCTGTCGCGAATGAACAAACATAAACAGAAACGCCATGTTACTGACATTGCAAAGAAATAAAGAGACGGCCGCTTGCACACGCGGCGTGCTGCTTGACGAGTGGGATCGGGTGCTGTCGCGGACGATAGAGCCGCCGTTGGGCTGGGGTTCGGGCTTGCGCGGTTATGGCGACAAGGCGAAGGTGAAGGGCAGGATACCTGCGGGTTGGTACGCATTGGACCTGACTTATTCGCCGAAATTCGGTAAGAAGCTGCCGATACTAAGATACGTCCCGGGCTTTGAGGGTGTCAGGATACACTCGGGCAGCAAGCCGGAGCACACGAAAGGTTGCGTTCTGGTGACTCGCGAGGCTCAGGGACAGATTGTCGAACTACTAAAATCTTTGAGAGATGGACATGAAAAAGAAGAAGCCTTCATCCGAGTTTTGGATGTCGGTCACTGAGCGGGTGCTGAAATTCATCATTTGGATAGTAGAGCGCCACGTCCGCAAGGAGAGTGACAGGAGCAAGCCGGAGCGCAGGCTGTAGAAAAGCGCATGCGGCGCTAATCCGCAGACCGTAGTATTAACCATTAAAAACTAAACGTTATGAAACTTCGTTTGAATCCCTATTTTACGAGTGCGAGCGGCAAGCTTGACCCGACGCACGACAAGGAGAACATGTGTTTCACGCGTAACGGCGTGACGTACTCTCGCAAGTTGTGCAATCCTCGCAACCCTCTCGTGAAGCCTTATTCGGCTCAGGAACTGCAGAACCAGTCGCTGTTCAAGCAGGCTTGGGCAGCAGTGAAAGCAGTCCTCGAGGATGCCAATGCAAAATCGGCCGCTCAGGCGCGCTTCCGCGCGGGTCACGGCAAGTACACCACCCTTGCAGGCTTCCTGTTCGCAGAGAAGTACAAGGAACTGAAAGAGTCGCTTTAAGGCTCCGCGGCAAACGCTCTCCTCATCGGGGAGTGTTTTTTTTTGTGTAAAAATGGGACAATAGGGACAATAGGGACAGATATTTTGTAATCATTGTTGTGGATGTAGTTATATACTTCATCGCTATACACGATATTGAAATAGGCATATTGGTAATCGCCACCTTCGACCTGACGTTTCTGCACGAAATAGGCGGTACAGTTGTTTTTCCCCTCCACATGGTCGAAATGACACTCATAATTGAAGGTATTTTCCCATTGTTTGTACCTCAGGCCTCGTGCATCCTTCATGTAAAGATTGACTAAGGGGATATCATTCTGGCCGCTGGCAGTAAGATAAACCTCCACCCTTTCGGCAAGATAGTTATCGCCGGAAGGCAGGGAGAACTCAGCCCATGCCATGTAGCTGAAGGCGATGACGCCCTGCGCCTGTTGGAAATCCACAT
>CAMHGK010000133.1 GCA_946184695.1 uncultured Bacteroidales bacterium
ACCACAGAGAACGGCAAGACCGCTACATGCGCTGTTACCGTTACAGAGAAACAACCGAGCTCATCTGACCTGCTTGAGAGTTTGTCAGTAGGTGACAAAGTTATCATGATAAACGAAGAAGCAGCTAAGGAATTTGGCGGCATCGCAGCATTCGGTTCAAACAAGGCAGGTGAAGCAGTTGATTTCTCAGGTGCTCCTGCAGGCGTTGCTCCGCTTGAGATAGTAGCCGGTTCGAAAGACGGTTCTATCGCATTCAAGAATGGTGAGTCTTACTTGGTATGGACATCAGGCAACACCCTGAATGAAGAAAGCGAAATTAGTGACAACTCGTCATGGGTAGTGACCTTCGATGGCACCGATGCAACAGTTACCAACGTAGCTGACGAAACCCGTATCTTATCATACAACTCCAGCAGTCCGCGTTTCGCTGCTTACGGTAATGCTAATCAGAAGCGCGTTCAGTTCGTAAGCGCCGGTGAGGTTACTCCTGTAGATCCTATAGCAGTAGAGAGCATCACCTTGAGCGAGTCAGCTCTTGAGCTCGTAGAGGGTCAGAAGTCAGCCAAACTGACTGTTACCTATGCTCCTGCAAATGCTAACGAAGGCAAGGCTATCACTTGGACCTCATCTGACGAGGCTGTAGCAACCGTAGCAGACGGTGTTGTTACCGCAGTAGCAGCCGGTACCGCTACCATCACCGCAACCACAGAGAACGGCAAGACCGCTACATGCGCTGTTACCGTTACAGAGAAACAACCGAGCTCATCTGACCTGCTTGAGAGTTTGTCAGTAGGTGACAAAGTTATCATGATAAACGAAGAAGCAGCTAAGGAATTTGGCGGCATCGCAGCATTCGGTTCAAACAAGGCAGGTGAAGCAGTTGATTTCTCAGGTGCTCCTGCAGGCGTTGCTCCGCTTGAGATAGTAGCCGGTTCGAAAGACGGTTCTATCGCATTCAAGAATGGTGAGTCTTACTTGGTATGGACATCAGGCAACACCCTGAATGAAGAAAGCGAAATTAGTGACAACTCATCATGGGTAGTGACCTTCGAGGGCACCGATGCAACAGTTACCAACGTAGCTGACGGAACCCGTATCTTATCATACAACGCCACCAATCCTCGCTTCGCTACTTACGGCAATGCTAATCAGAAGCGCGTTCAGTTCGTACTTGTCAGCAGTAATCCTACCGGTGTTGAGAATCTTGAGGTTAAGCCTCTTGACTTGAATGCGCCGATGTACAACGTAGTTGGTCAGAGAGTTGATGCTTCGTATCAGGGTATCGTTATCCAAAACGGTCAGAAGTATCTCATCGTTCGCTAATCACGAAAACGACAGATGTTATAATTCAACGATAACAGTTGAGTAAGAAGAAAAGAGCGGCTTAGGTCGCTCTTTTCTTTTTACCATAAGCCCTTTTCTGTTTCTCCATAAGCCCTTTTCTGTTTCACCATAAGTAGGGAGTTGCACGGAATAAGAAAATAGCGTAACTTTGCAGCCCACAAGCAACACCACAACATGAAAGAACATTCTACTATGGAACATCAACTCACTCTTGCTGACATACAGACAGGCAATCGTTGTATGATAGTCAAGGTTCACGGACACGGAGGTTTCCGCCATCGCATACTCGAACTGGGCTTTGTGCGCGGCGAGGTGGTCAGTGTGCTAAAGAACGCACCACTGCAAGACCCCGTGGAGTACGAGATAATGGGAACGCACGTGTCGCTTCGGCATGCTGAGGCACAGAAGATTGACGTGGTCTCGCTCTCTGAATCCGACCACCCCGATATCGACAAAGACTTCCACGGCACCATAGAGGAGCATGTGCGCCTCGAAGTGGAAAAACTCAGCAAGGAGATAACCGTGGCGCTCGTGGGCAACCCTAACTGCGGCAAGACCTCTCTGTTCAACTATGCCACCGGCATGCGCGAGAAAGTGGGTAACTACTCAGGTGTCACTGTCGATTCGAAAGTTGGTACGTTTCATCACCGCGGCTTCACTATCAACCTCGTCGATCTGCCGGGCACGTATTCGCTTACTGAGTACTCGCCCGAAGAGTTGTATGTGCGTGACTATCTCGACAATCAGAGTCCTGATATAGTGCTCAATATCGTCAATGCCGGCAACCTTGAGCGTAACCTCTACCTCACCACTCAACTCATCGACCGCAACCAGCCTATGGTGATGGCGCTCAATATGTACGACGAGTTGCAGCGCTCGGGCGACAAGCTCGACCACGATGCCCTTGCAAGGTTGTTGGGTTTTCCTGTAGTGCCCGTCATAGCCCGTACAGGCTGGGGAATAGACAATGTGCTTGAAGCCATAGTCAGCACCTATGAGCTCACCACCACCAACGCCCATAAGCACACCGATAGCAAAGGTGAGCAGTACGACTGTATCCGACACATTCATATCAACTACGGAGCCGACATGGAGGCAGCTATAGCAGAGGTCAAGTCGCTCATCAACCTCAATGACGACAAGCGCGGCTTGTTCCACACCCGCTATCTCGCCCTGAAACTCATTGAGCATGACAAGACAACGCTTGAGCAGTTTGCAGGTTGCGCCAACTACAGCGATATCCTTGCTGCCGCCGACCGCTATAGAAAACAGTTCGAGAAAGAGTACGACGAGGATATCACCTCTGTCATCTCCGACCTCAGATTCGGCTTCATACGCGGCGCCCTCGGCGAGACATATCAGACCAATACCCGCAGGGAGAAGACGGAGATGGGTTATGCTCTTGACCGTGTGCTGACTAACCGTTGGATGGGATTTCCGATATTGTTTTTGTTTATGTTCCTGATGTTCGAGGTGACCTTCGTCATTGGTGCCTATCCTCAGGAGTGGATTGAGCAAGGCATGGAGGCTCTGAGCGGCTGGCTCAGGCATGTGATGCCTGCCGGTATGCTCACCGACCTGCTTGTCGATGGAGTGGTGGCAGGTATGGGGGCGGTACTCGTGTTTGTGCCGCAGATACTGCTGCTGTTCCTCTGTATCTCAGTCATGGAAGACACGGGCTACATGGCTCGGGCAGCATTCCTGATGGATAAGCTGATGCATCGTATGGGGCTGCATGGTAAGTCGTTCATCCCCTATATCATAGGTTTTGGCTGCTCAGTGCCGGCGGTACTTGCTGCCCGCACATTGGAAAACCCGCGCGACCGTATTCTCACAGTCCTGACTGTGCCCTTCATCTCGTGTTCGGCACGCCTGCCGGTCTATTTGCTGCTTGTGGCTGCGTTCTTCCCGCGTCATCAGGCACTTGTTCTGCTTGCCATCTATCTGATAGGACTGCTTATCGCCATACTCACCTCGCTGCTTCTGAGCAAGGTGCATTTCAAGAAGCAAGACAATCCATTCGTCATGGAGCTGCCGCCCTATCGCGTGCCTACGCTTCGCAACTCGCTCATTCATACGTGGGACAAGGCAAAAGAATGGCTCGAACGCGTTTCGACGGTGGTACTGATAGCGTCAGTTATTATTTGGGCATTAGGTTATTTCCCGAGAGTAGATAATCGAGAGCAGGTGGATGCGTCGGATCTTGCCACACTGCAGCTTGAGCAGTCGTATTTAGGCAGACTCGGACATGGCATCGAGCCGGTATTCCGTCCGATGGGTATGGAGTGGCGTTCGGGTATATCGCTGCTTGCGGGTTGTGCTGCCAAGGAGGTGATAGCCTCGTCGATGGCGGTGCTCTACGGAGTGGATGCCGAGACGGTGGAGGACAATCCGCAGCCGCTTGCCGAGCGACTCAGAACCATCAAAGATGCCGATGGCAATCCGCTGTTTACGGGTCTGTCGGCGTTCTGCATGATGCTGTTTGTGCTGCTTTATTTCCCTTGCATCTCAACCCTCGCGACGATACGCAAGGAGATAGGGCGGGGCTGGATGTATTTCTCTGCCATTTATAGCACAGTAGTAGCATGGGTGATAGCTTCAGCTGTTTATCAGGTAGGTTTGCTGTTGCTGTAGTAGACTTTTGAGTGTAAATTGTAAAAAAAAGTATTGAATTGAGTTGCAAAAATGCTGGATGCTATCGCATATATAATCATTTGTCTTGCCATAATGCTCGGTTTGCTGATTGCCGTCAGACGATGGCGGCATGCTACAGATTGCTCTGGCGGGAACCCTTGCAGCGGGTGCACATTGGCAGGGCTATGCCGCAAGGAAAAACGCGGTTGAGTAGGTCGGTTGCTATCTGTTGAGGAGACGGTATATATACCGTCTCTACACTTGGCGGTGAACCTATCCGCATAGTTTTCTTGTGTTAAATGAATTCTATCCGCATGGTCTCCCCCGCCCCGTGGGGGAGGGGGCTGCTTATTGTGCAATTCTTCAATTTCTATATTCTGATTGTCAAATTTAATAAATCATCGGGCATTATTTACGAAAAATAGTGCCCGTTTTTCATATTTTTTGGTGATATAAAATAAAAATCGTAAATTTGCGGGCTATTACTATGGAATAGTGTGCATAATGGAGAAAGTTCTTTTGCACGACTCTTTGTTTTCAACGACTAAAAACATTATGAGATATGAAAAAGCTTTATTCAGTTATTCTAATGCTGATTGTTTCGCTGACTGCTCAGCTGTCTGCCGCAACATTTGTCAGTGGTACAAGTGCCGACGGACTGGCTTGGGACCTGTCAGACGATGGAGTACTAACCATTAGCGGCAGCGGTCCGATGACCGACTACGGCAAGCCTCAAGATCGTCCGTGGAATACGTATGCTGACTATGTTAAGCAAATTAAAGTTAATGCGGGCGTCACATCCATAGGTGAGAATGCCTTTACCTTTTTGTTTAATTTAACTATGGTGATTGTTTCTCCATCTGTCACTACGATTGGCAGAAATGCCTTTCTCTGGTGTTCGGACTTGCAAACCATTGTTTTGCCTGAAGGACTGACGGAAATAAAGTCAGGAGCATTTACGGGTTGTGAAAAATTAGAGTACCTGAATATCCCTACCACTCTCACATCTCTTGGCGCTTCAGCTTTTAAGTCGTGCGAATCGCTTAATAATTTGGTTCTTCCGGCAGCGCTGGCGAATATAGAAGAAGAGGCATTTGCTAAGTGTTCGGCACTTGACTATATCAAAATCAATCGTCCGACTCCTCCGGCTATCAAACCCAACTCTTTCGGCAGTTTGGACCTCTCGGCTATAGTCCTTGAGGTGCCGTCATGCGATGCAGCAACTGATTACTGCGCTGCTGATGTATGGCGTAACTTCAATGTCAAAGGTCCTGATAAGCGCACGCTGACAGTCAAATCCGACAATCCGCTGCAAGGCTCTGTAACTGGCACGGCTGATGTCTATTGTGGTCAGTATTCACCAATCTCGGCTACTCCGGCTACTGGTTACGATTTCGACCGCTGGCAAGACGGCAATACCGAACAGGATCGCACCGTCAGAGTGTTAGACGATGATACTTATACAGCCTACTTTAAGGTAAAGACTTTTACCGTAACATTCTATGATGCTGATGATAATGTATTGGAATCGCAGATTGTCAACTATGGCGAGTCAGCGGTGGCACCCTCTGACCCCGTAAAGGACTGCCATAATTTTACAGGTTGGGACAAGGACTTTACAAATGTACAGTCCGACCTTGATGTCCGTCCTAATTTCACCCTGAAAACCTTCACCGTGACTTTCTTTGATGCCGAGAACAATGTCCTCGGAACACCCGAGACTGTCCCGTGCGGTACGTCAGCCACAGCACCTGCCGACCCCGTGAAAGACTGCTATACCTTCACAGGTTGGGACACAGACTTTACCAATGTGCAAAGCGACCTTGAAGTCCGTCCGTTGTTCGACCAGATACCTTACACCGTTCGCTTCTTCGATGCCGACAACCAGCAGATAGGTTCCGACCAGACTGTCTTGTGCGGCGAGTCGGCCGTAGCACCCTCTGACCCTGAGAAGGACTGCCATAATTTTAC
>CAMHGK010000134.1 GCA_946184695.1 uncultured Bacteroidales bacterium
TAAATCACAAATCACAAATCACAAATCACAAATCACCAATTGGGCATTCTATCCGCATGGTCTCCCCCGCCCTTTGGGAGGGGGTAGGGGGCGGGTTGATATAGAATTCCAATCATCAATAAAAAATCAAAAATAAGTTACACTCCCCATGCGAGTTTGGTCTTGAGCGAGTCGAAGAAGGTACGCTCGCCGAGCTTGACGAGTTTGATGGTGTAAGCAGCCTTCTCGATGTGCAGCTTGATATCTTCTCTGAGCGTGCAGCTTCTGCCGTCCACCGAGACGAGGTAACTATGCGAGCGACTTGTCACGCGCAGGTCAATCTCGTAGTTGTCGGGCACTACGAGTGGTCTGACATTGAGGCTGTGGGTGGCGATAGGACTCAGGATAATCACCTTTGCCTGTGGTGCAACAAGTGGTCCGCCAACAGACAGGTTGTAGGCAGTGGAACCTGTAGGGGTGGAGATGACAAGACCATCGGCAAGGTAAGTGTTGAGGTGCTCACCATTGATGTAGGCGTCAACTGCTATCATCGACGACAGCTCTTGCTTCATCACTGCTATCTCGTTCAGAGCGAAAGGTATGCCTGAGAACCCGTTGGCGCTCATCGTCATCTTGAGCACCGTGCGCTGCTCTATGGTGTAGTCGTTGGCAACGAGCTGGTCGAGTATGCGGTCAACCTCCGAGGTCTGCACCTCAGATAGAAACCCGAGTCGGCCGCAGTTGATACCCAGAATCGGTATGTTGCGGGCACCTATATGTGCGGCTGTGGTGAGGAACGTACCATCGCCACCCACCGAGATGGCATAGTCCAACTCCTCGTTGGTGTCCTCTGAGAATAGCGGATAACTCTCCCGAAGATTCATCTCGTCGCGTATCTCTTTCGACAACATCACATCTACCCCGCGCCGCTTCATATATTCCAATATGTGCGCTACCTCATCAACGGTGTTTTTCTTAAACGAATTGCCAAATATAACGATCTTCATTGCGGTAAGTAGTAAAAAGTCAACGTAATAACATGTCTGACGGCAGATTTAGCCGTCAGGTGGCAGGTCAGTACAATCCGGCGGCAGAGCTCGAAAGATACCGAGCGCCTGAAACGCGTGGCGCAAAGTTAGTTGTTTTTTCTCATACTGCAAACACTCGACTATCACGCAAAAATGTAAGATAAAGTAAATAAGCATATTGTGCGTCCGGCAGAAAGTGACAGGTTAATTATTTTTCAGTTAAGTCAAGTTTTATTTTTAACTTTCATAAAAAAAACGTACCTTTGCACGAATTTATTATGCATAAATCTTGACACGTCTAAGCGTAAATATCAACAAAGTGGCCACGCTGCGTAATGCGCGTGGCGGCAATGTACCCGATGTGGTGCGTTTTGCTCGCGATTGTGAAAGCTATGGTGCTCAGGGTATTACTGTGCACCCTCGTCCTGATGAGCGTCATATACGCCGAACCGATGTGTATGCACTCAAAGAGGCTCTGAGCGTAGAGTTCAACATTGAAGGCAATCCTACCGCAGATTTCACGCGTCTGGTTTTAGATGTCTGTCCGGCGCAAGTGACCCTTGTGCCCGACTCAGTGCAGCAGCTCACCTCAGACCACGGTTGGGACACCATAGCTAATGCGCAGCGGCTTGGCGACCTGATAGCGCCGTTCCGCGAGAAGGGCATACGCGTGTCGGTGTTTGTTGACCCCGATGCGGCGATGGTGGAGGGTGCAGCGCGTGTCGGAGCCGACCGCGTGGAGCTCTATACCGGCCCGTATGCCAAACTATTCGAGCAGGACCCGCGTGCTGCGTTGGCGATGTATCGCGACGCCGCTCTTGCTGCACGCGACTGCGGCTTGGGGCTCAATGCCGGACATGACCTCACTACCACCAACCTGCCCGCCTTCGTCGAGGCCTTCCCATGGACCGACGAGGTGAGCATCGGACATCAGCTCATTGCCGACGCACTCTACTGGGGTATAGAGCGAACTATACATGAGTATCTCAAATGCCTCAGGCAGTAGGCCTTTCAAAAGAGTATGGAGTTAATTAAGAATACCAAAATAAAACCTTATAATTATGTTATTTCAAATCGACATGGTGCCCCAGGATTCGCTTCTGGCAGCCCAGACTGCAGCTGAGGCTGCACAAGAACCTATGAACCTTTGGCAAATGGCGCAATATGGCGGCTGGATTATGGTCTTGCTGGTTGTGCTGCTGGCTATTGCAGTGTATTTGTTTGTGGAACGCTTGGTTGTCATATCCAAGGCAAAGAAAGAAGACAAGTCGTTTATGAACAAGATAAAAGACTATATCCACGAGGGTAAGATTGAATCTGCCATTAACCTCTGTCAGGCCACCGATACCCCCGCCTCGCGTATGGTGGAAAAGGGAATAAGCCGAATAGGCAGACCTATGAGCGATGTGCTCGTGGCAGTAGAGAACGTGGGTAATTTGGAGGTAGCCAACCTTGAGAAGAACCTTGTCATTCTCGCCACCATAGCAGCCGGCGCTCCTATGCTCGGCTTCCTCGGTACGGTAATCGGTATGGTGCAGACATTCTACAACATGGCTGCAAGCGAGTCGGGCGCCATAGAACTCTCTGCTCTCTCAACCGGTATGTATCAGGCAATGGTGACCACCATCGGAGGTCTGATAGTGGGTATTCTCGTTATCTTCGCCTACAACTACCTCGTGGCACGTATCGACTCTGTCGTCCGACAACTCGAAGGACGCACAATGGAGTTTATGGACCTGCTCAACGAACCTGCATAACAATTTTTAATTATGCATTATGCATTATGCATTAAGAATTATAATTATCAATTGTCAATTCTCAATTAAAATATGGCATTAAAGCGCAGAAATAAAGTGGAGGCGACATTCTCGATGTCTTCGATGACCGACCTCATCTTCCTGCTCTTGCTGTTCTTCGTGATGGCAAGCACTATGTCGTCGCCTAACGATATAAAGATCAACCTGCCTCAGTCGCGTGCCAAGACCACGACCAAGCAGGTGGTGGCCAAGGTGTCAATTGACAACCTCGGCAACTACTCAGTAGCTCTCGGACGCCAGCGTCCGCAACCTATCGACCCTGAAATGCTCGAGACCTATCTCACGCAGATACAGGCAAAAGACTCGACTATGTATATAGCTCTTCATGCCGACCAGGACATCGCCTACAAAGAGGTGGTGCGCGTGCTCGACATCGCTAATCATAACAAAATGAAAGTGGTGATAGCCACAAAGAAGCAATAATCAGATGCAGACACAAACAGAAGCTAAAATAAGCGGTGCTGTAGCGGCTGCGTTAGCCCTGCTGCTACTGTTCTTGTTGTTGTGGTTTGTCTATATAGATATGCCTATATCTCCTGAAGAAGAGGGTATAGAGGTCGCTTTTGGCGATAGCCAGTCAGGTGGCGGCAACTCAGAACAGATGCCTGCTCCCGCTGTCGAAGAACAAGTGGCACCGCCCCCTACACCCGCTGCCCCCTCGCAAAACGACCTGCTCACGCAGGAGGACGAAGAGGCTCTCGCCCTTGCGCGCCAACGCAAAGAGGAAGAGCAACGGCGGAAGGCAGAAGAGGCTGAGCGACTCCGAAAGCAGAAAGAGGAGCAGGAACGCCTTGAGGCTGAGCGCATAGCGCGCGAGAAGGCATTGGCAGAGAAGAAGGCGCGCGAACAACAGGCGCGCGACAACGCCAACAACCTCATGTCTGGTGCCTTCGGTAACCAGACCGACAACAGCGCCGGCAGCGGCGTGACAAGTGGCTCAGGCACGCAAGGCAACCCAGCTGGAGTGGTGGGAGGCAATCCCGCAGGCGGCGGCAGCTCAGGCGGCAACAGATGGTCGCTCAAAGGCAGAAAACTCAAAAACACTCTCACCAAGCCAAAATACGATAGCAACCAGGAAGGAATAATCGTGGTAAATATACGTGTCAATGCAGCCGGAAAGGTTATTTCCACCACCAAAGGACAAGGAACCACCATCTCCGACCCGAAGATGATCCAAGATGCTTTCGCAGAGGCACGTAAGGCTCAGTTCTCGGCAGGCGAAGGTGACGCCGTCGGAACGATAACTTACGAATACAAAAATAAATAACACCAACCATAGAAGCAACTCATAGCAAAATACTAACAAGCTAACATCCAATCAGTATGAACTATCTGTTTCTTGACAACGGCTTCGAGGAGATAGAAGCCATCACAACTGTTGACCTGCTTCGTCGCGCAGGTGTAGAACTCCTGACTATCAGTATGACCGACTCGCTCAGCGTGCGCGGTGCGCACGGTATCTTCGTGCAAGCTGACAAGGAATTTGCCAAAACCGATTTCTCCGATGCCAATATGCTCATCCTCCCGGGTGGCGGCGTGATGCTCGGCGAGCACGACAATCTTTGCCAACTCCTCAGAAAGCATAACGAAGAGGGTAAGCAGATAGCTGCCATCTGTGCAGCACCTGCCATACTCGGCAACCTTGGCATACTCAAAGGCAAGAAAGCTACATGCTATCCGGGTTTCGAGGCAGCTCTCGGCGAGAGCTACACCGGCGGACTGGTGGTAGAGTCGCAGAACGTCATCACAGCCAAAGGACCCGGTCTGAGCGCCGACTTCGCCTTCTGCCTCATCGAGAAATTAGCAGGACAAGAGGTGGCAGACCAAGTGTATGACGCAGCGCAGTACTAAACAGCTCAGAACTAAACGGCTAAGACTGACGGCTCTGACTGACCACTATCGCCTGCTTTACAAAAGCACTTTCAATATTAACTACATAATCAAACAACTATGAATTTTAACAAATCATTGTTATTCGTTTGCCTTGCAGCGGCTACCTTGTCGCTCAATGCGCAAGAAGTAGATAAAACACTCGTTACCGCAAACGCTGATGCAGCCAAGACCGCGGTTGATGACCTCAAGAAGGTTGATACCGGCGAGAAGGCATGGAAATACGACGGAGTAGTAGGCCTCAACGCTGCCGCTACCGGTCTTGTCAACTGGGCAGCCGGCGGTAAGAACAACGTCAACGGCGTGGCTTACGGCAAGTTCCACCTGCTCTACCACAAAGACAACATCGCATGGGACAGCAACCTCGACGCCGATTTCGGTATGACATGGATCGACCAAGAGGAAGACAAGTTTCAGAAGTCGTCAGATAACCTGAAGTTTGCCACCAAGTTCGGGTGGGAGTTCCGCCAGAACTGGTACCTTACCCTGCTCGGCGGCTTTCAGTCGCAGTTCGCTCTCGGACGCGAGTATGTAGCAGGTCACAACCCCATTATCTCCAAGTGGCTCGCTCCGTCGTACACTGATATATCGGTCGGTATCGACTGGAAAAAGTCGGTCAGCGGTTGCGACTTCTCCATTTATCTCTCGCCGGTTGCAGGACGTGTCACCACAGCATACGTGGGTGATGCATGGAATAAGAAATACAGCGATGAGTACAATTCGGCTCACGGTACTACCGATTTCGACCTCAGAGAGACCTTGCAGGCTAAATATGGTACCTATTCTTACGATGCCGACGGGGTCAAGCAGTACAGAAATGCACGCGCCGAGTTCGGTCTGAGCTTCAAGGGCGCTATCGCCTATAAGTACGAGAACCTGACTCTGACCACCACCCTCGCGCTGTTTACTCCCTATCAGGGCAAGGGCTTCAGCCTGAAAGAGAAATACGAGCAGACCAATGGTGCGGGCTCATGGGAGACCCGCGACCTCTCGCAGAACTACTTTGAGTACTCCAACAACAACCGCTTCTTCGGCAACTTCGATGTTGACTGGGATGTGGCAGTGTCGTATCAGTTCCTCAAGGTGCTCAACGTGTCGCTCTCTACCAGCCTCAAGTACTACCCGGGCACTCTCATCGCCAATAACTCAGGCGTAGAAGCCGAGCGCGTACAGTTTAAGTCAGTGATAGGTTTAGG
>CAMHGK010000135.1 GCA_946184695.1 uncultured Bacteroidales bacterium
CATGTGCAGCGTCTTCTCTGCCTCGCGCACTGCCTCAATGTATTGTCCCTCATAGAGTTTCTCACCGGTCATGGATACTATGCCGTTGACTTTCTGCACCATGTGTACCGTATGAGTGTTGCAGAAGCATGGACCGGCTTCCACGAGGTCGTTCATGTTATAGCGGTAAAGACCTGAGTAGGTGGTTACGTACGGACAGTAGCGTTTGCCTTCGACGAGCTCGTCAATCTGCAGGAAACTCTTATTGGGTTTGCCCAGTTCGCTTTCTTCGACAAACTCATAATAGTGCATGTGTGGGAAGAGAACGGTGTTTATGGTGTCGTCGAGAACGAGTCCGAAGCGACATTCGGTAGCGAAATAGCCGAGCTCTTGGTAGAAAACGTCTTCAGAGAACCAGTCTTTGAATTTCTCAACATATACCTGTGTGTTGCCGCATTTCCATGTGGAGAGTATTTGCAGGTTGGGCCAGTAGTGCTTTGGCAGCACCACTTCGTGCTCTGCCTTCAGCCGGCGAAGCTCCTCTGCACGCTTGGGGTTGGGCTTTAGGTTTTTGGTTAGCACTGCGCGCAGGTCATCTGGTATGTCGAACTTGTCGGACAATGTGCCGTTTTCTATATCACGGACCACCTCATCGTAGTTCTCATTGAGGCTGTTTTGCAACTCGACCACCGACGATGGATTAGGCATAATGACCAGCGTTATCTCTTGTTCGATGGTTAGACGCATGAGGGTATAGTAGCGAGCCGCATAGTCGGGGATAGAGAATATCTCAGGAACAGAGGCATAGTGCTCGCGAATCAGTTCGGGCGCATCCCGCTGCAGCACGCCCGACACTGCACCATATATAGTTCCATCTTCCGTATGGCCTTCTACCACCTTGCTCACTACGAACACCACCTTGCCGGCAAAGACTTTGCGGCGATGGCGGATGTAGTTGAACAGCCATACGTGGGTCATCTTCTTATATACGTTCTTGAGATACTTGTCGGTCATTGGCACGTATTTGGGCTTGTCAGTGGTGCCGGAAGTGGTGGCATACATACGCGGTTTGCCGGGGAAAAGCACGTTCTCCTCGCCTTTGGTATGTCGTTCTACGTATGGACGCAGCGCCTCGTAGTCTTGGGCAGGAACGGCTTTCTGATAACGCAAAAAGAGGTCTTCGGCATCTGTTGCCTGTAAGACCTCTTCAAAATGGTGCTCCTTGCCATATACAGAATCTTTTGCGTATGTGAGAATCGAACGCAAGGTCAGCTCCTGAGCCTTACGGGGATTGCGATTCGCACGCTTCAGGGCTACATATTCGGGGTAGCCTACAAGGCGCAAAAGAATATTAGGAATTCTATAGTTTTGAGTCAAATGCATATTCCGACAAATTAATATACTGGGCGCAAAGGTACATATTTGTTTTGAATATGCAAAAAAAGAACTATTTTTTTTGCCCTTCAAAGAAAAAATTATATTTTTGCAAAGTATATATTTGATAAAATGTTATAGTGCCTAATTACATGGTGCAGCAGGTCGGTCTGTCGCTGTTGCTTTGGCAGCAGAGGAAAGTCCGGGCAACGAAGAGCATCGCACCGGTTAGCGGCCGGCGGGGGGAAAGGGCAATGCTAATGCTTAATGCATAATGCTTAATGCTTAATGCTTAATGCTTAATGCTTAATGCTTAATGCATAATTGGAATTGTCTATAACCTTCGGCAGACGGAACAGAAAACAAACCGCTCGGCAAAGCATGGCCAATGGCTATGTCTTTAGTGAGTAAGGGTGAAATGGCGGGGTAAGAGCCCACCGGTCAGATGGCAACATCCTGACGCTTGTCGTCCTGCGAGTTGCAAGTTCAAGTAAACCGACGCTTAAGGGTTGCTCGCCCGAGTCGGAGGGTAGAACGCGTGAGAAGACGGTAGTGATACCGGTCTCAAGATTAATGACAGACAGACGCCCGAGGGCGCCTACAGAACCCGGCTTACAGACTTGCTGTGCCTGTTTTTAGCACTAATGTTTGATACTGCAAAATGAATACACACATGCAGCGGTCGAAGGTGACAAATTTTCTGACTCACGAAATTTGGCGTAGCCAAAGTAGTGGCGTGAGCAAGGGACGCAAGTTTCTGATTAATGTATTGCGCAGTGTGGTGCTTACCGTCAGAGGCTTCCTGGAGAACGATATCTCTACCCGTGCCAATGCGCTGACCTACTCGATGACTTTCGCCATGGTCCCTATTTTGGCTATGGTGCTCGCCATTGCCAAGGGATTCGGCTTCGAGCAGGTCATAGCCGACAAACTCAACGAGAGCTTCTTGGGGTCGATGGGACTTGTGCCGTCGATAATGGGATTTGTAGAACGCTATCTTGAAACTGCACAAGGCGGCACCTTTATAGGCGTCGGACTGCTCGTGCTGCTCTGGTCGGTCTATTCTTTCTTCCGCAATATCGAAACTTCGTTTAATACCATCTGGCAGGTAAAGAAATCGAGGTCTGTCGCCCGACAGTTTACCACCTACATAGCTATCCTGCTTATGATACCAATACTGATTGTGGTTTCAACAGGTATGAGCGTTTTTCTCAGTTCTGCCATCTCCGACTTGCCTTTTTTTGCCACAATGGCACCTCTGCGTAGTTTTATGCTCAGGCTGATGCCGTTTGTGGTGTGCTGGCTTGTGTTTTCTTGGATGTATTGGGCTATACCGAACACTCATGTCGGTTGGTGGGCAAGTCTGATACCTGGTGTGCTGATCGGCACACTCTTTCAACTATTGCAGATGCTCACCGTCTATCTCGTGGTATTTCTCTCGCGCACGAGCATAATATATGGTGCCTTTGCTGCTCTGCCTTTGCTGCTCACTTGGCTGCAACTTAGTTGCCTTTTTATACTCTCAGGTGCTGAACTGTCGTTTGCAATCGAGAATAATGAGGACTTCGACTATCATAGCGAACTTGGCAATATATCAAGGCGATACAAAGACTATGTGGCACTATACCTGACATGGCTCACTGTGAAGCGTTTGGAGCGAGCCCAGATGCCGCAGACGGCGCGCGAGATGGCGTGCGAGAACAACCTGCCGCAGCGACTCGTCAACCAGTTGCTCTCAGAATTGGTGGAAGAGAATATTTTGCGGGAGATATATGTGGAAGACAGCGACGAACGCACATACATGCCTGCTTCGGATATCAACCAACTGACGGTGGGAAAAGTAGCTGATGCCATAGAGAGGCAAGGAAGCGAACTGTTTATTCAAGACCCTACGCAACAAGGAGTTTTGTTCTGGGAGCGCTTCTTGCAACTTCGTGAACAGGACGGAGAAGTCGAAAAGTTGCTCGTCAAAGATATAATGCAAGAAAAATGTAATTAACCATAAAACAATGATACAATGAAAAAACTGTTATCTATTTGCCTGTTTGCGGCATTGCTGCTGTCTTGCTCAGAGCAGACCCGGCAGACTCTTGAGAATGCCGAACCCAAAGTGAGTCGCGTTGAACCTTTGTCGTGGTGGACCGATATGCAGATGCCGCTGACGCTGATGTTCTATGGGCAGGACCTGCAGGATGCGCGCGTCACGGTTGAGAAACTCGACAACCTCGGCACTAACCTCGAAACGGGTGAGCCTATACTGGGCGAACCGCACCGCACAACGGGGCTGAAGATCCGCGGACAGCATAATGCCGAGAACAAGAACTATCTGTTTGTCGATGTCGAGGTGCGCGAAGCAGGTGATTACCTGTTCACTCTCAGTCAGGGCGACAAGAGCGACTCATGGGTATATCATATCGACAAGCGCCGCGAGGGCAGTCGCAACCGCCAATCGTTCACTTCGGCCGACGTTATTTATCTTATCATGTCCGACCGTTTTGTTGATGGCGACCCGAGCAACAACTCCACCGACAACACTCTTGAAAAGGCCGACAAGCAAAATCTCGACGGACGCTGGGGAGGCGACATTCAGGGTATCATCAATTCCCTCGACCATATAGCCGAGCTCGGCGCTACCGCCATCTGGCCTACGCCGCTGCTGCTCGACAACGAACCCTCATGGAGCTACCATGGTTATGCTTGCGGCGATTACTATCATATCGACCCGCGTTTCGGTACCAACGAGCAGTACCGCGAGATGGTGGAGAAAGCCCATGAGAAAGGACTCAAGGTACTCATGGATATCGTTACCAACCATTCCGGACTTGGTCACTGGTGGTACAACGACCTGCCCTACCAAGACTGGATACATCAGTTCCCTGAGTTCACCAACTCGATTAACGTATTCACTACCAACTACGACCCCAACGCATCCGAGTTCGACCGCAAGCTGCATGAGAATGGTTGGTTCGATACACACATGCCCGACATGAACCTCGATAATCCCGATCTGCTCAAGTATTTCCAGCAGTTCGCTATCTGGTGGGTGGAGTATGCCGACCTCGACGGACTTCGCGTTGATACCTATCCGTATAACGAAAAGGAGCCTATGTCGGAGTGGTGCAAGGCTGTCAGAAACGAGTATCCCAATATCAACATAGTAGGCGAATGTTGGACCCGTCCGGCGACTAATATCGCCTATTGGCAGGCAGGTGCACGCAATATCGACGGGTTCAATTCAAATCTCCCGTCGGTGATGGACTTCCCCACAGAGGAGGCTATCCGTCAGGCGCTTGAGAACGACGGCAACTTCTGGGGCGGCGGACTTACACGCGTCTATGATGCCATCTCGCAGGACTTCCTCTATGCCGATGTCAACAAGCTGCTCGTGTTTGTGGGTAACCACGATATGGACCATATAGCCGATGTGGTGAAGGACTGCGACCCGCGCCGTGTCAAACTTGCTATCACGCTCATAGCCACCATTCGCGGTATCCCGCAGCTGTTTGCAGGTGACGAATATGCCATGCGCTCAGCCGACATGAGCCGCGGACATAGCGGACTGCGTCAGCCGCTGCCGCAGCGCGATACTCTGACTGCTGCCCAGAAGGACATGTTCGATTTCCATAGGCGTCTCTTCCAGTTCCGCAAAACGGAGCCCGTATTGCACAACGGCAAGACCATGCACTTCTGCACACGCGACAACACCTATGCCTTCTTCCGCTACAACGACGACGAGGCAGTGTTCGTCTTCCTCAATGCCGCTGAGCAGCCCCGCCTCATCCCTGTCAGCCACTACGATGAGATACTTTCCCACTATCAACTTGTTGGTACTGATGCTATAAGCGGCGAGACCGTCGATTTGAGCCAACCCGTAACAGTAGCTCCACTGACGTCAGTCGTGGTCAAACTTGCAAAGAGATAAGGTGCTAAACTACATAATGTTATTTCCACTAATAGAGGCTGTCTGACAACAATAGTCAGGCAGCCTCTATCGGTAGCGGGTTGCTATTGCCTATCAACTTCCGACTATCTGCTCCCGCCTAACGCCTCCCTACTTTACTTAAAACCCTTTTACATCTCTGAGTGCCAAACGATAACTGATGTAGGCGTCGGCTTGTTTGTTCTGAGTTTGTATGAGGAGGGTCTGTGCTTCGAGCAGTTCGCTCATGGTGGCAAGGCCGGCTTCGTAGTTGAGCAGCGTGAGCCGATAGCTCTCTTCGGCGTCGTCGATGAGCGAGCGGCTTGCTCTGAGTTGTTCGCGCGCTTCTACGAGGTCGTAGTAGTGTTTGCGGCGTGCAAGGCTGAGTTTCTTACCGAGGTCGTCCCGGCGGAGCTGAGCCTGAGCGAGGTTGAGCTGCTGATGACGTATATGGTGCGATGTCTCCCACCATTGTGAGAGCGGAATCTGCACTGTAGCGAAAAAGATACCGTTATGGTGGTGGCGTGAGATATTGTTATAGGTGTATGTGGCTCCTATCATTATCTTAGGCAGACTCTTGCCCACTTCTATCTTCTTTTGTATCTGTTGTGCCTCTACGTCAAGCA
>CAMHGK010000136.1 GCA_946184695.1 uncultured Bacteroidales bacterium
ATAATCCTATATTCACTAAAACGACTCATTAGCATGCAAAAGTACAAAAAAATGCGTACATATGCAAAATTTCTTGCCAAAAACTTGCATATGTCAGAAAAAAGTAGTACTTTTGCAGTACTTTTTTGAGTGACATACACAATAAGGATTATTCCGTTGTGAAAACATTCAAGGTGGGACGCAAGTCTCGCCTTTTTTTTATGCTGTTTCTATTTGAAACATGCACATCTCTATATGATTTGTTGTCCTCTTTATGAATTCATTATCAATCCCTCGCATATTGATTATCAGAGTTCGGCAGATAATGAAGTGCATCTTAATAATCCTGATTGCTTATATATTTTGTTAGTAGAATATTTATGAGTATCTTTGCAGGTCAAAACAAAAATTGATTATCAACAATGGAAAAACCTGTAAGTGCTTTCGTCCCTAATTTCCTGCTCGGAGTGGCAGGTGGGATACAATATCTTAAACTCAAAAGTGCCTCGCGCAACCCGCGCAAGACAAGTGAACAGACTCTGCGTGGCATACTCACCTATGCCAAAGATACCGAGTACGGCAAAGAACACCATTTTGCCGAGATTATCAAAGCCAAAACTGATGAAGAACTGTATGCTCTGTATCAGAAATATGTTCCGGCACAAGACTACGAGAACCTGCGTCCGTATATTGACCGCCACAAGAACGGCGAAGCCGACATCCTCTTCCCCGGCAAACCTATCATGTATGCCACCACAAGCGGCACTACCAAAGAGCCCAAATGGATTCCCATCACCAAGGTCTATATGGACACCGTCTATGGTAAGATGACCAAGGTATGGCTCTTCAACTTCATCAAGAACAAACCTAAGGTGTTCACCGGCAAGATTGTCTCTATCGTTGGCAAAGTTATAGAAGGTTATGCCCCCGATGGCACAGTATTTGGTTCGGTGAGCGGTGTGACGCAGCGCGACTGCCCTAAGTTTGTCAAGAAACTCTATGCTTCGCCTGCTGACGTATTCTCTATTGCCGACTACACCGCACGTTACTATGCCATCATGCGTATGGGTATCGAGCGCAATATCACCCTTATTGTTACTGCCAACCCTTCGACCATCGTCGAAATGCAGAACAATGTCAACGAATACTACGACAGCTATGTAGAAGACATCGAGAAAGGTACTCTAAACGCCTCACTCAACATCCCGCAGGAGATTCGCGACGCCATTCAGCCTTACCTAAAACCCAATCCCGAGCGTGCTGCCGAACTCCGTGCTCTCAAGGAGAAATACGGGCGGGTTCTGCCTAAGCACTATTGGCCCAACCTGCAGATACTCAATACATGGAAATGCGGCAATACCAAAGTCTATCTCGATAAGTTCAAAGATTCGTTCCCTGAGACCATGCTTCACCAAGAGTTTGGATATTTCTCGTCGGAGTGTCGCTTTGGACTGGTGCTCGACGACACCAACAACACCGTCCTCTTTCCGCACATGCACTACTACGAGTTCATCGAAGAGAAAGACCTTGAGAGCGAGAACCCGAAGTTCCTGCAGCTGCACGAGCTCAAAGAGGGCAAACGCTACTGCCCATTCGTCACTACCTATGCCGGTCTGTATCGCTACAACATGAACGACTTGCTGGAGGTAGGACCGTCCTTCGAGAATACTCCGACTGTACACATGATTCAGAAAGTGAACGGCATCGTCACTATGACCGGCGAAAAACTGCATGAACGTCAGTTCATAGAAGCAGTGCGCGAGGCAGAACAAGAGTTGCAAATGCCGGTGCGCTTCTTCGTCGGATTTGCTGACCTCGACATCTCAGCATACCATTTCTACTACGAGTTTGCCGACCTTGCCACCACACAACAGCAGGCTGAAGCATTTACAAAGAAAGTTGACGAGGTATTGCGGCAAATCAATATCGAGTACAAGGCAAAACGTGAGTCGTTCCGTGTGAAAGACCCTGTAACACACCGTCTGCAGAAAGACTCGTTTGAGAACTTCAAGGCTCAATGTATTGCGGAAGGGGCACGTGACGGACAGTTCAAGATGAACCTGCTGATGCAAGACGAAAAGCGCCATGCAAAGTTCAAAAAACTGGTAATTGAATAATGCTTTGTCTGCGTGTCATAGCGCGTTCAAAATACACAAACAGAGAGTGCGTCAGTAGTAATAGTCTGACGCACTCTCTGTTTGTTATTCCTTTATCGGAATCTACTTGCTTTTGGGCGGGTTGTTTGTTCTTCCGCCACCGCTCGGGTTACTTGTGCCGTTCTTGGTTGGCCAACCACTGATACCTTTTGCCATATCACAATAAATGTTTTTATGCCTCCATGCGGGAGTACGCTGTCTCTCTTTCTGAAAGACGTTGCAAAGATACGGCCTTCGCCACGTAGAACTTTCCCAACTTTCCGAAACGTCAGATTTTTCTGCATTTTCTTCGGAAAATTTGCAGGAAAAACCAAAAATGTTTAATTTTGGGGCGCTAATTGGACACCGAATGTGCGCATGCATCCTTCAGCCACATAATGCTTAGTCTGCGTAATCTGAATAAACAGCAACTAATATGGATAGTCTTGATAAAGCCGATATCAAAAACGGCATGGAAGAAATGTCCGACTCGCTAATGGCGATGTCGATGGAGCAAATACAAAACGAAGTGGCAGCACAACTAACTGATTTCATGGTTACTCTGCTCGGTATTCCTTACGCTTTTTCGCGTAAGCAGCCCCTTGATGGTAGGCAACGATTAGAACTCAAAGAAATGATAGAAAGTGGCTACTATCAGCTCTCGGAAGACATCGATTGGGACAGCGATGCTACCAATAAAGAGATGTTCGAGATGAAAAAGATGATGACCGAATATCTGCCACAGATATTAGAACGCATCAACCTGCAACTACCGGCCGACCGACATGCAACAACTGCCTCGTTCGATGGCATAGAACTACTCAGTGCCGTCTATAACAAGCAGCTCCGCGAACCATTCCTTCAAGGTATGACAAAGGCGGGCAAGCGTCAGATGGGTGCCTTATGGACAACTGATATAGAACTGATGACAATGCGCCTGACAGGCTTGACATTCAAACTGATAGAGTGCGGATGCGACATCATGTATTCGTTTGCCAAAGCGCAGAACCTTCCTCTCCCCGAGCAGTTTACTGTGTTGCTAAACATGATTACCCAAGCTAAAGCCATTCCAGCTATTCCGTCAAATGGTCTTACACTTCGCGAGCGCCTTAATGTACCTGAGCGCTATCTGCCGATCATCAAACGCCGGCAACTCACCGAAGCGGAAGCTATCGACAAACTGCTCGCATATATAACCGCCGACCTGCAACAGCATACTCAGCGATGTAGCCGGATAAAAGGCATAATGTCAGCTTTAGAAAAAGAAAAATGGATAGAGTGGGCAGAAATCGACCGACGTACACAATTCCGGCTCTTGCAAAGAACTTTCCGCGAACTGCTGCAAAACGGATTTAGCGAGGATACCTTCCGCAAAGAAGGACCGCGCGAGCAAAAAACAGCTGAAGAGTTTCGCGAGCAACTGACGAATCTTTTCGCCGACATCTGACCTTATAGCCGACTAAGGGCAATTGCCCGTTTTTATATAAAGAACGTACTATTCTAAGCTTGGATGTCAGCTGAAAATACCGCAAATGAGCATTAGATAATCAGGTATATAACCGTTGCGGCTCCAGAGAATGGGCGTATTAAAAAGCTCTTCCGATGTCTTCGCAAGGTCAAACCCATACGATTCAAGCGATGAGCGAACTCGGTCAGGATGACGGCAAGGCTCACCCGTAATGCGGGCACAAGGCTTATCACCACACAGCGAGCAGCCTCCTGCAAAGCCAAACGACAGCCCGCCGGTGCGCTTCTCTTCTGTGAGCAACTCTTGAGTCAACTCTCGGATGACAGGTGCCATCAGTTCCTGCGCCATCTGCAGCGGCAGTTTTTTCTCTTCAGGCATAATCTGAACCCCTATGATGGTCGCTGTAGTATAGCGTTGCATGCGCTCTAATACGTCATAGTCAAACGGCGGACAACCATAGCGACTACCGAAGTTCGTGCATTCGCGACATAGAGACAGAAAATAGTCCGCACGCCGAAAGCGCGCTATATACTCGCTTACTGCCAACTGAGCGCTAAAACGTCGAGTAATGATTTTATGTTCCTGAGGCGAAGCACTCATTTCTCTTTGTCGTTTTTCTGATGATGCTCTTTATTCTCTGAGCGACGGTTAAAGTACTCCATTGCAGCCCAGAACATAGCAGTGGCAGCTGATATCATCACAGTCAGTGCCGCAGCCTTCCCGAATATCTTTCTTTTACTGCTCATCTCTAATAGGTGTTATTGGTGAACCATTATGTTTTTCACTCGCAAAGTTACGAATAAATATGCAAATATGCAAATCTTTTGGTTAGCAGCGGCTGACCACACCGCACTCGTCGCCGTTCATACTGAAAACATAAAATGCATATTTATTGCTTTATTTTGCTATATTAGACGAAAGCAGTAATTTTGCACGCTAAAAATCTCCTATGAGCGTATGTGGATACTGCTTGCCATATTGTCGGCTCTGTGCCTCGGGTGCTACGATGTTAGCAAAAAGCTGAGTCTGCAAGGCAACTCCGTAGCCGGAGTGCTGTTGCTGTCGGTTGTTTGCTCATCGCTCTTGCTCGCACCTTTTCTGCTACTCTCGCGTTTAGGGCTGCTATCTACAGATTCAGTGCTTTATGTGGCAAGGGTGGGGTGGAGCGAACATGTACTCATTCTGCTCAAGTCGGTGATAGTGCTCTCATCGTGGTTTCTTGGATACATTGCCATTAAGAACCTGCCGCTGACCATCGTCTCCCCAGTCAATGCCACGCGACCGATGTGGACCCTGCTCGGCGCTCTGCTGCTGTTTGGAGAACGGCTCAACGCTTGGCAATGGGCAGGAGTGACAGTCATTATTTTCAGTTTCTTTGCCTTCTCACTAATTGGCAAAAAAGAAGGCTACGGCTTGCGCGATAATCGGTATATATGGTGTCTGCTGCTTGCAATGTTTCTCGGTGCCGCTTCCGGACTCTACGACAAATACCTCATGCGACACATCGACCATAATGCCGTGCAGGTCTATTATACTTTCTATCAGACCTTATTGATGATACCGGTATTCTTGCTCATGCAGCGTAGAAAAGATGCCGTTCCAACGCAGTGGCGCTGGTGGATAGTAGGTATCTCAGTGCTGCTCGTCATGTCCGACTTCTTCTATCTGCTTGCACTCACTTACCCCGACTCGCTTATTGCAGTGATTTCTACAACACGCCGCTGTGGGGTGGTGATTCCGTTCCTCTACGGAGCCATAGTCTTGCACGATAAGAATACCCTGTCTAAAGCCGTATGTCTTGGTTTCGTGCTGCTCGGTATGGTCTTCCTCATGCTCGGCACTATCTAATATCTGTTTTATGATTACCAATGATATTTCAGTATTATCTATAATTTCAATAACACAATGAAACGACTACTTCTATTTTTATCTCTTGTTGTCATACTTGCAGCGTGCACCGACAGCGAAAGGCAACTCTGCAAGCGCGCAACCTTGCTTTGCCAGTACATCCCCGACCATGAACTTTTGGAGAAATCGCGAGATTACATGACCGAGGATTTCTACAATGTACTCGACACCATGTTCCATCACCTTCCTGAAACAGAGGAGGTGGCACATGAATGGCTCTATTATTTTGTCACCGGCAACGGAGGCACCATTGCCGATTATGAAGTGGTGGAAGTGAAACTGACAGACAAAACGCACGCTGTTGCTACCGTGAACGTAAGGCAAAAATGGGAAGACGGCTC
>CAMHGK010000137.1 GCA_946184695.1 uncultured Bacteroidales bacterium
CCACCACAGCATCGTTGGTCAGGAATCCCGGGTGCTTCTTGTCGAAGTCGCGGAAGCCTTGACGCAGTGGCTCTGAAATCTGTTCGGGCAACCACTGATCGAGTCGGGACGGAGTGATAGCGGGCAGATACGAGCAAGGGGGCAGGGTGGCAGAAGCTCTGCCATCAACGAAGTCAGAGAGTCGCTGTGCCGGTGCTATGGCGTAGCGTTCACCATGTTCTAATGCCAAACGCTCTACGTACTGCTGGAACCGCAGTCCGGCGATAGGACCATACAAGTGGAAATTACGAGGCAGGTCATCAGGGTGAATTTCAACAACGATACCTGAATTAGCGTATGGCGAGTTGCGATGTGAAGCCGACATACCATTTACCACAAGTCCGTCAGAGCTGCTTGCAGCAGGTACTATATGCCCGCCCGGACACATGCAGAACGAATATACCCCGCGTTGGGTGGAGCCTGTCAGCGGGTGGTCGATGACTGAGGCTACATCCACTTGTGTGACAAGCGAGTAGGCTGCATGCCCAAGCTGACCGATGAGTTGCGAGTTGTCGGCTTGGGGACTGAGATGATAGAATAACCGGTCGATAAGGCTTTGCGGGTGCTCCACTCTCACCCCCATAGCAAACCCTTTGGATTCGAGGGTTATACCTTCTCTGAATAAGTACTCATAGATGTCGTGTGCGGAGTGACCGGTAGCGAGTATGACGGCATCGCCTTGAATCTGTTCGTCCAAGTGTGTCACGATACCCGTTGCTCTGCCGTTTTCTATTATCAGCTTCTTCATAGCCGTCGAGAAACGCACTATGCCGCCGTGTTTTATTATTGCCTGTCGGATGTTCTGTATGATAGTGGGCAGGTGGTCGGAGCCGATATGTGCATGAGTCTCATAGAGCACTTCTTTGCCGGCGCCGAAATGGTGGAACAGCTCCATCACCCGCTGCATGTCGCCGCGTTTGCGAGAGCGCGAGAAGAGCTTGCCGTCGGAGAATGTGCCTGCGCCGCCCTCGCCGAAGCAGTAGTTGGATGAGCGTGATATCAGACGGTTGCGGCATATAGAGGCTATGTCGATCTTGCGGTGTGATACGTCTTTGCCTCGCTCTATTATTATCGGACGTATGCCGTGCTCAAGCAGCGTGAGGGCGGCAAACAGTCCGGCGGGACCTGCACCTACGATGACCACCTGATGCTTTGCGTCGCTTACATCCTGAAACGTAGGCGGGGTATAAGGCGGGAGCATAGTCTCGTTGTCGATGCCTATCTGCAAGGTAAGCAACACGCGTATTTGGCGCTGACGTGCATCAACGCTTCGGCGGATGATATTCATGCCCGTTATCTTCTTTGAAGGCAGCCCCAATAGTTTTGCGGCTGCCTCCTTGATAGCTTCAGTATCAACACTCTGCTGAGGAGTGAGTATGACTTGCAGTTCTTGCATTATCGTTTGATGGCTTCCATTATCTTTGCCTCTATCTCTTCGGCAAGGTCGGGATTGTCTTTCAGAACCTGCTTGGCGGCATCGCGGCCCTGAGCGAGTTTGGCATCTTGGTACGAGAACCACGAGCCCGATTTCTTTATTATGTCGAACTCAACGCCGAGGTCCACAAGCTCGCCCACCTTCGATATGCCTTCGTTGAACATAAGGTCGAACTCGGCTTTGCGGAACGGGGGTGCCACTTTGTTCTTCACTACTTTGACGCGCACTTGGTTACCGATAACCTCGTCGCCGTCCTTGATCTGGCCTATCTTGCGTATGTCGAGCCGGACAGAGGCATAGAACTTGAGTGCGTTGCCGCCTGTGGTAGTCTCAGGGTTGCCGAACATGACGCCTATCTTCTCGCGAAGCTGGTTGATGAAGATGCAGGTGGTGTTGGTCTTGTTGATGGTGGCAGTGAGTTTTCTCAATGCCTGCGACATCAGTCGAGCTTGCAGCCCCACTTTGTTCTCGCCCATCTCGCCTTCGAGTTCTGCCTTAGGAGTGAGAGCTGCTACCGAGTCGATTACAATGATGTCGATAGCAGATGAGCGTATCAGTTCGTCAGCCACCTCAAGTGCCTCCTCGCCCGAGTCGGGCTGCGAGATGAGCAGGTTGTCGATGTCAACTCCCAAACGCTCAGCGTAGAAGCGGTCGAAGGCATGCTCGGCGTCGATGATAGCGGCTATGCCACCCTGACGCTGTGCCTCGGCGATAGCGTGGATGGCAAGAGTGGTCTTACCCGATGACTCGGGACCATAGATTTCGATTATTCTGCCGCGCGGATAACCGCCTACGCCAAGTGCCAAGTTCAGACCTACTGAACCTGAGGATATGACGGCTACATCGTCAACGCGGTCGTCGCCGAGTTTCATTATCGTACCTTTGCCGTGGTCCTTGTCGATTTTAGCCATTGCCATCTGCAAAGCTTTGAGCTTGTCTGCCGATGGCATCTTTCTTTCTTGCTGTTCCATGATTATATTGTTTTGTTGTTCGTTTCTTTGCCTTCTGTGGCTACACATGCGCCACTATTGCGCTGCAAATATAACGAATTATTTTTGATTGGCAAAATAGCGGCAGCAATCTTTTATGCCGCAATTTTGGCATTGCGGTTTGCGTGCCTGACACACATACCTGCCATGCAGCAAAAGCCAGTGGTGGGCTTTTGCAGTAAGCTCCTGAGGAATATGCCTGACGAGTTGCTTCTCGGTTTGCAGAGGTCCTCGTGAATTGGTTGTCAGTCCGATGCGTTCCGCCACGCGCAGCACGTGGGTATCGACAGCCATGGTGGGTTGACCGAACCATACTGCAAGCACTACGTTGGCAGTCTTGCGACCGACGCCTGCCAGAGTCTGCAAGTCGTCCAAATTGTCGGGTATCTCTCCGCCATATACCTCCACTACGCGCTTTGCCATAGCTATCAGGTGGGCTGACTTGGAGTTGGGGTAGGAGACTGAGTGAACATACTCAAGCACTTCCGGCTCAGATGCCTCAGCAAGACTCTCTACTGTCGGAAAACGCTCGAATAATGCGGGAGTGACCTGATTGACGCGCTTGTCGGTGCACTGTGCCGACAGCATCACTGCCACTATCAGCTCGTATGGATTACTAAAGTGGAGTTCGCTCTCGGCTACGGGCATGTTCTGCTCGAACCAGCTGAGTACCTCTGTATATCGTTGTCGGGTAGTCATAAAATAGGCGGTTTGCTATAAGCGTGGAAAGGGTAACAGGTCAGCTCTGTTTGTAGCACTTGGACAGGTGCTGGAGTAGTCGGCTTACCTGCTGTTGCATAATGGTCGTCTCCTCCGAGAGTTCTTTGTTTTTCATTCTAAGTAACATGATGTTGTACAGAAAAACAAGCATCATTTCTATGTCTGACTGCGAGGGATTGTCCGACCTGCTTTTGAGGATGTTGAGTTGTGGCAGCAGTTGCAGATATGCTGCACGATACATAGCATCTTGGTCAAGCAGTTGCGTATGTAGTTCTTCCATCTCCTGCAAAGCTACTGCTGCTATCTGTGTGTGACCTGACTCCATCACTCCTTCCGAGTGCATCATCGTCATCAGGTCGCTGAGGTATTGGTTGGCGGCAAGGGCCTCGTCTTTAGAGAACGCTCTGACCACATCTTCTAACTGCCAGAGGTGAAGTACATATTCTGCTATATTGTCTTTTTTCGATATCATCGTTTTGAGTTTTTCTATTCGGGGGTTATTCCTCGTCATCGAAGTCGTCGAGGTTGCGCGGTTTATTCTTCATCGTCGAAATCATCGAAGTCGGGATTATAGTCGTCCGAGAAGAACGTCTCTATATCGCGACGGTCTTTCTTGGTGGGACGACCTGTTCCGCGGTCTCTGCCCTGATGTCCGGCAAGGCGAGCCAGTTCGAGCAGTTCCAATTGGTCGGGTGCGGTGATGTCTTGCATATAGTCGGGTACGAGTTTGGCTCCCAAGCGGTTTTCTGATAGGCGCAGTACCTTGTAGGTATAGGTTATAGGACCGCGTCTGACGGTGAACACGTCCCCCACTTTGAATGTGCGCGACGGCTTGAGCTGAACGCCGTTCATCTGAACTCGTCCGCTCTTGCAGGCGTCAGCGGCAAGCGAGCGGGTCTTATACAACCGCATCGCAAACAGATATTTATCTACTCGCTCTTCCATTGTAATGTTCTATTGACTTTCTACTTTCTGCTCATTTCTTATTGTAGAGATTCATTGTTCGTTCTATTCCTTGCAGGCAGAACGAGGTGATAATCTCATCGGTGACGGGCAGTTTGTCGCTGATGATGCTGTTTTCTTGTTCGCTCATCTGGCCCAGTACGAAGTCTATCTGTCCGCCTTTGTGAAACTCGCTGCCTATGCCAAAGCGCAGGCGTGAGTAGCTTTGCGTGAGCAGACATGACTCGATGTTCTTCAGCCCGTTATGTCCGCCGTCGGACCCTTTCATGCGTAGTCGGAGTGTTCCGAAGGGCAGGTTCAGGTCATCGGCTATAACGAGCAGGTTGTCTGTAGGTATGTTCTCTTTCTGCAACCAATAGCGTACAGCCATGCCGCTCAGGTTCATAAATGTAGAAGGTTTGAGGAGCACTATCTCGGCGTTTTTCACTCTCAGGTGTGCAGTGAAGCCATAGCGACCGTCAATGAAGGTTGTCTGCTTCTGTGCGGCATAGTGGTCAACGATGCGAAAGCCTATGTTGTGGCGCGTAGCGGCATACTCGTCGCCGATGTTTCCAAGTCCTGCTATTAAGTATTTCATCATTGTTTGTTTGCCATTAACTATCTATTCCGTGGAATAAAATCCCAATGGAAAAATAAATGGTAAATGGTAATTTGTAAATGGTGTAAATGGTAAATTGTAAATTGTAAATGGTCAAATAGTAAATATCTATTACAATAAAGAGTGAAAAGCGCGTGGCTCTCCACTCTTTATTTTTTGACGTATCTAAGTTCAGCTATTAAGCCTCAGCAGCAGCTGCTGCGCTGGCGCGGGTAGCCTTCACTTGTACAACCACTTGCTCTTTCACGTTGACGAGTTCAAGGTTGTCATAGTGCAGGTCAGCTACTTGGAGCTTCTTGCCAAGACCGAGAGGAGTAACGTCGATGATAAGACGATCGGGGAAGTTGGTGTAGATACCCTTCACTTTGAGTTTGCGTTTCTCAAGCGAGAGCTTACCACCGGCCTTCACACCTTCGGCGTGACCTTCGAGCTGGATAGGTATCTCTACTATAACGGGTTTCTTCTCGTTAACCTCGAGGAAGTCGATATGCAGTACGCGCTCAGAGACGGGGTGGAACTGCAGTTCTTTGACGATAGCTTTGCGCTCTTTGCCGTTGATATTAAGGGCGATAATCAGGGTGTCAGGAGTGTAAATCATCTTGCGGATGTCGTTCTCATTGACAGTGAAAGTCAGGTTATCACCGTTGCCATAGAGGTTGCAGGGAACAAGACCTTGCTTGCGCAGAAGTTTGGCGGCTTTCTTGCCGAAGTCAGAGCGGAGGTCGCCCTTGAGTTCAAATGTTTTCATTTCGTTTGTGTTGTGTTACTCAATACGGGCAGAATGTCTATGTCGGTGTGGCTGCCCAATCCCATCACACTTGGCAGCTTTAGTTGCTGTGCTGCCTTATTCATGTTTCAGCCTTCAGCTGATGACTGAAGGCTGATAGCGCTTAGTGTTAAACACTTTGTTGTCTAACCTGGAATCGAACCGGAGAAAGATTGATAATCTTTCGACTGTCGGGTCTTTTAACTTCGGTTAGTCTCCGACGTGGGCGGAACGCCCTCGCTTAGTGTTAAACACTTTGTTGTCTAACCTGGAATCGAACCAAGATCTTCAGAACCAAAATCTGACGTAATAG
>CAMHGK010000138.1 GCA_946184695.1 uncultured Bacteroidales bacterium
AGTGGCAATAATACAAAACCTTGTCATATCGCTTCCGATGCTTGTCGGTGCATTTTGGTTAGTGGTTTTCGTGCTAAACAAGGTGCAACCGATAAGCGAGCAAAAGAAGGTGGGCGGCAGCAGTAATGCTGCCGACACCTTTATTGTTTTTCTTGATGTGACGACGGTGCTATATATGTGCCACTTTGCATATTTCGAGGGACTCTCTCACCCTGTCATCGAAACCATTTATGCCGTGTGCAACCTTTGTGTGTTTCCATTGTTTTATCTGTATCTGACAAGGGTGACGGGCGATGTGGTTAAGACTTGGGTGCGGTGGGTTATGTTTGCGCCGGCTATAGTTGTTTTTGTAGCCTACAGTATTTGTTTTCCGTTAGGCCTTGAGACGGTGCGTCAGGGCTTCTATGTTATGGCACGGGTATGTTTTATGGTGGGTGCCTTAGCTGTGTGGATAGCGGGCAGCCGCAACCTTACGTCCTATCGTCGCCGTTTGGACGACTACTACAGCGACGAGCGCTCGCTGCTACTGTTGCCGCTGACGGTGTTGCTGCATGCCTTCGGACTGATAACCGTAGTAGCTGCCGTGCTCAATGTGATAGGTAAGGAGTGGTTTCAGGATAATCCGGCGGTGGTGGTGCCTGCGCTGATGATGACGATGCTGCTGTTCTCGCTTGGCTATGCGGTGCTGAGGTTGGAGTTGGTGCGTTCTGCCGTTGCAGGAGAACGGGACTCGCAGCAGCAGGAAGAGGCGCAGACTGCTGTGGCAGAGCCGATTGACAGCGATGAGGTCCGTATGAAAGCACTGCTGTGGCAACTCGAACAACTGATGACCGACAGACAGGTGTATCTTGACCCTGCCATCACCATTGCCGATGTGGCAGCCCTGCTCGGCTCTAATCGCACCTATATCTCGAACTTTATCAATCAGCAGTATGGGGTCAACTTCTCGCAGTTTGTCAACCGCTATAGGGTGGAGCATGCCAAGACGATACTTCAGTCCGCAGATTACGCTCTCGACAAAGAGGCACTGCTTGACGCCATATATACCTCAGGTTTCCAGAATGAACAGTCGTTCTATCGCATCTTCAAGCAGCTAACCGGCACCACTCCTAAAGAGTATCGGAAAGCGCATCTTCGAGCATCTGACAATAGTTGAATAATTGAAGGGGGAAGTTTATCTCATCCGTGTAATATTTAGAAGTGCCCTTTAGTCGGTTTTGTCAAGTTTTTACCTTTTGCGAATTGTTTTTTACCATTTGTGAGTGTTGCTTCCAAAGGAAGCAGTACTTTTGCGCTGTACTATGTACAGTGCATGTTGTATGCACAAAGTGATGTGCTCTGTGCAATCTCAATCAAGCATAATCACAAATCTAAAAACAATAACGCTATGAAGAAAATTTCCTTATTTGTTTGCTTTTTGATGGCAACACTGTCGTTTGCACAGACGGGTGCCGACAATGGTTCTAAAGCCGTAGAGATTGACGGCATCTACTATCTGTTAGACCACTCTCAGAAGACCGCTACCGTCACTTACGCTCCAAGCGAGACAGGAGGCTTCGCCGAAGGCACCTACAGCGGACATCTCAATATACCTGAGACAGTGCAGGCCTACGACACACTCAACTATCAGTACATCGACTACACCGTAACAGCTATCGGCGACAACGCTTTCGTATGGTGCCCCAACCTCACGCAGATCACCATACCTAAGACCGTCAAAACCGTAGGACTGAACCTGTTGCAGCGCTCACCAAATGTTACCTCGCTCAAGATTGCCGACGGTGCCGACCCCATCTATTTCAGCTACGAGCAGGGCGACACAGGCGAGGCCATCTCTTTTGCCGAACTGGCATGGTCGTGCACTGACCTCTATCTTGGAAGAGACATCGAGGTGCGCACCTCACTCGAATACACCTCACCTGTATTCCACACATGGAACGAAGTGCTTCATGTAACCTTCGGTGAACTGTTCACACAGATACCTGTCGGTTTCTGCCCGTGGTGCCGTAACATCCAAACCATTCAGATCAACACCCCGAAGCCCCTGGCTGCCGGTCAAGGTATGCTAATGTTCCTCGAGCAAGACCAAGACGCCGACCCTAAGGCTATCACGCTCTATGTACCTGAAGGACAGAAGAGACAATACGAACAGATGGACTTCTGGAAGAACCTCACCATCGAAGAGATGGGTATCGAACAGCAGTATGGCATCAAATGGGTTGACGGCATGTTCGATTTCCAAGTTGACGGCTTGTATTACAAGAAAGGTGCCGTCGCTGCTGACGGTTCAGAGGCCGTATCGGTTGTAATTCCACAAGTATGGTATCTGAACCCTGACGGCTCGTATGTAAGCACTTGGTCATCTGAATTCCCGTATAAGCAGTCGAGAATTGAAATACCTTCGCAAATTACCGTTTATGACAGTGATTACGGAGAGACGAAGACCTATCCTGTAGTTGAGATTGGCGACTATGCTTTCCGTGGTGCCACCAACCTTGAAGAACTGATTATACCTACTTCTGTTACAGCCGTCGGAACAGAAATAGTGGAATACGCTGAGAAGTTAAAAACGCTGAAAATCCCCGAATCGGTCACCAAAGTGGGTTGGCTTGCTTTTGCGCGTGCCGGTTTCGAGGAGATAACCCTTCCTGTATCGCAGAGCCAATGGGGAAGCGATGCTGCCTTCCAAGAATGTATGAACCTGCAGAAAGCTGTATTTGCAAAAGGCAACACGCACGTACAAGACCGTATATTCTTCGGTTGCGAGGCACTGCGTGTGGTTGACCTACCCGATGGTATAGAGGAGATTGGTGCCGGTGCCTTCGCCGGTTGCAGCGCCTTGCACGAACTGCGTCTGCCTGAGGGACTTAAGTCTATCCGCAACCGCACCTTCCGCGGCTGTCCGCTGCGCTCGCTTGATATACCGTCAACGGTTGAGGACATAGAAGGCTCTGCACTGCTTGGCACTATGCTCTCACGACTCACGGTGAACACCAACAATAAAGTCTTCGACTCCCGCGACAACTGCAACGCCGTCATCCGCACTAAGGACAACACTCTGATTGCAGCCACCAATGGTGCTTTCATACCTGAGTCGGTTGACAGCATAGCCGCGGAAGCCTTCGTAGAGTTGCCGGGCATACGCTCGCTCACCCTGCCTAAAGGACTGAAAAAAATCAACACCAACGGACTGATGAACCTTGAGAACCTGACTCTCATCACTTCATATATAGAAAATCCTGCAGGCGTGCTTGATAATGGAGCAATAGAGAACTGGTATGCCGACAATCCATTTGGTGCAATAACGCTCTATGTTCCCGCCGGCACCAAAGCAGCATATCAAGCTGATGAGCAGTGGTCAAAATTCAGCAATATCATCGAGATGGAGGGTGAGAACAAGCCTGCATCGGTGAGTGACCTCACGCCGGTGAACAACGAGAGCGATGTTACCTTCACCTCGGTGGACGAGACGACCGACATCACCAACACCGTGGTTGACAATATCTACGTCACTTGCGACACCATCGGTGGCGACACCTATGACAAGCAGGAGGGCGCGTTTGTATTCCAAACAGTGGTTGACGAACTGATGATTAGCAATATCCTTCAAAACGAGAACAACATGGACATCCTTCGCAATAACTTCGCCGGTATCGTACTGCAAGTGCCGGCAGGTGAGGGCACACTCACGCTGACCGTCAAGACCACCGGCGAGCGACAAGTGGCCATCACCATTGAAGGAATGGAGACAGCCCTTTTTGAGCAACTCGCCAAAGGTGAGATAACCTTCGACTACAACGTAACAAGCGATGCCTTCGTATATATCTACCCTGTCCTCGCCGAAGCACAAGCTTCCGCACCGGTGCTTGCTAAGCTGCGCCGACGCGCTCCTCAGGCTGCACTCGAAGATGAGACCGAAAGTAACGTTGCTATCTACGGCGTACGCAGCGAGGTACGCTCTACAATCAACGCCGTAGAAGATATTGAAGACAACGAGCACGTACAAGTTCGTAAGGTACTTGAACAAGGACAAGTCATCATCATCCGCGATGGCAAACGCTACAACGTACTCGGCACAGAAGTGAAATAACATAAAACAATATCAAACTTATGAAAAAGTATTTATTTTTCGCCTTTACACTTGTAGCAAGTGTACTGGCATTCACAAGTTGTGACAAGAAAGGCCAAAACGAGCCTGAAGACAAGGACGCAGTTGTGTTTAATGCGACCGGAGAACTGCGCGGAGTGATGTTTCCAACGTACAACGACCAACAGCAGGCGGTGATCACGTTGCATCCTAAGACCAATACTGTGGATGTGAAGTTTGTGCAGGCACGTATCGCCTCCAAAGACGAGACGCCGCAGGATATTTATATCCACAATATGCCTGTTTCGTCCGAGGATGGGCATTTCTCACATATCAGTCTCGTGTTGGCAGACGGTTCGCCTTATACGCCGTTTGCGAAATCCTATGCGTACGCGATGATGGATGAAAACCGCACGCGGTTCAACATCCACTTCGGCAACGACGACGAGAACGACACCCAGGTTTATCTTGTCTTTGGTGCTATGCTAAAATAAAAAAACAAGCTATACAGGCGACGCAAAAGTTATCAATCTGATAAACAAAACAAGTCATGCGGCGTTGGTTCGCCGCATGGCTACAATGTAGAAACGTGGCACGTCCACGTCAGAACAAAAACGACCTTTGACATATTGGATTACCGCAAATTCATATCAGAAACTTAAAAATCACCTCCGATTTTCATATCTGAGACTTAAAAATTACCTCCGATTTTCATATTGCAGACTTAAAAATTGCTTCTGATTTTCATATTGCAGACTTAAAATTAACCTTTAACTTTCATATTGCAGACTTAAAATTTGCTATTTTATTTGGTTATTTCGCTGAAAAATAGTATCTTTGCAGCGCAACATGTAAAAGAGGAGATAGCATTATGATAAGTGACGAGTTGTTTTTAGAGCTTAAGGCTTTTTCTATCAAGAAGATAGGAGAAGTAGATTTGACATACAAGAGGTATTTGTACAACCAAATAAACTGGTCGGCAAGAATGATTTGCATACGCGGTCCGAGAGGTACAGGCAAGACAACCATGCTGCTGCAATATATCAAAGAGCACTTTGACAATCTCGACGATGTTCTATATGTTACGCTTGACGACATCCGGCTTCAGGATCTGACCATAGTAGATATTGCAGAATATGCCGACCTGCATGGTGTTAAGGCATTGTTTTTAGATGAGGTACATTATATACTACATTGGGAGCAGATGCTCAAAAACATATATGACAGGTTCAGTACTCTCAAAGTGGTATATACGGGCTCGTCGATATTGCAGTTGGCAAAATCGGAGGCTGATATGTCAAGACGGCAGACCATATATGATCTGACAGGTTTTTCGTTTAGGGAATATCTGCTCTTCAATGGAATTTTCGCAACCGAGCCTATTGATTTGGAGAACATCTTACATAACGCTACTCGTCTCACAACAAATGTCTTCAAGTCGTTGAAGCCACTCGCTTATTTTGATGATTATCTGAAAAATGGTTATTATCCTTTCTCATTAGAGGATAGTCAAGACTATTACCAGCACATTCAGAATATCGTCAATGTGGTTATCTTCCAAGATATTCCCCTTATAGATAAGGATATCAGTTTTGCGACCTTGCAGAAAGCACGGAAACTGCTAAGTCTG